>DASYGS010000143.1:0-39835 GCA_035999465.1 Blastococcus sp.
TCGTGGCGCAACCCGAACATGCTGTTCTGGCACGGGCGCCTCCAGCTCATCGACCACGGGGCCGCGCTGACCTTCCACCACAACTGGCCCGGCGCCGCGGCCGCCGTCGCGCGCCCGTACGACGCGAGCGCGCACGCGCTGATCGAGTGCGAGCCCGACGCGGCCGCCGCCGACGCCGCTCTCGCTCCGCTGGTGACGCGGGCACTGCTCGCCGACGTGCTCGACCAGGTGCCCGACGAGTGGCTGGCCGACGACGGCGGGACCCCCGGGGAGGTGCGGGCCCGCTACGCCGACCAGCTGCTGGCCCGGCTCGCCGCCCGCGAGTCCTGGCTGCCAGCGCTGGTCGAGGCCGCGCGCGCCGGGGGAGGGGGCCGCCGTCGCGCACCCCGCGGTGAGAACCGGCCCGCCTGGCTGGGGCCGCCGCCGCCCGAGGGGATGACCCAGCGGTGAGGCCGATGACCTCCAAGGACACGTTCGAGTACGCGGTGCTGCGCGTCGTCCCGCGGGTGGAGCGGGGGGAGGCGCTGAACGCCGGCGTCCTCGTGTACTGCCGGCAGCGGGACTACCTGGGCTCCCGCGTGCACCTCGACGTCGAGCGGCTGCGCGCCCTCGACCCGACCGCGGACGCCGATGCGATCGGCCGGGCGCTGCAGGCGGCGGCCGACGTGTGCGCCGCCGAGCCCGGTGCCGGAGCGGCCGGCCGGGAGGCGCTGGGCTCGCGGTTCCGCTGGCTCACCGCCCCCCGGAGCACCGTCGTCCAGCCGGGACCGGTGCACACCGGCCTGACCGACGATCCCGACGCCGAGGCCGACCGGCTGCTCCGCGTCCTCGTCCTCCCTGTGCAGCCCTGAGACCACGCCAGGAAGCGCTGTCCCCGTAGCTGCCGTTTCCGGCGAGGAACTGGCGGCTACAGGGCCAACGCTTCCGGTCACCCGGCTCAGCCGGGGAGCAGGGCGTCGATCCGGCGGGCGAGGTCGAGGTCGTTCTCGGTCACGCCGCCGGCCGAGTGGGTGACCAGCGCGAGATGCAGGGTGCGCCAGCGCAGGTCGATGTCGGGGTGGTGGTCCATCTCCTCGGCCACGTCGGCGATCGCGACGATCGCCGCGACGGCGTCCCGGAACGTCGGCAGCTGCACCGTGCGCCGCAGGCCGTCCCCGTCGCCGGACCACAGGGGCAGCCCGTGCAGGGCGGCGGCGAGCTCGTCGGGGGAGAGGCGCGGCGGAGGGGGCATGTGCCCCATCCTGCCGCCGATCAGGTCAGCCGTGGATGCCGCACTCGGTCTTGTTGCGCCCGGCCCACCGGCCGGCCCGGGGATCCTCACCCGGTGCCACCGGGCGCGTGCAGGGCGCGCAGCCGATCGACGCGAAGCCGAGGTCGACCAGCGGGTTGACCGGCACGCGATGCCGGGCGATGTAGGCGTCGACGTCGTCCTGACTCCAGGCCGCCAGCGGGTTGATCTTGAGCATCTCGCGCTTGGCGTCCCAGTCGACGATCCGCGTGCCGGCGCGCGTCGCCGACTCGTCGCGCCGCACGCCCGATCCCCACGCGGTGTAGCCGGCCAGGGCCTCGGCCAGCGGCTGCACCTTCCGCATCGAGCAGCACAGGTCGGGGTCCCGCTCGTGCAGCTTCGGGCCGTGCAGCGCGTCCTGCTCGGCGACGCTCTGCGGCGGGGTCACGTTCACCAGGGTGATCGGCAGGACGCCGGTGATCCAGTCACGGGTGCCGAGGGTCTCGGCGAAGTGGTATCCGGTGTCCAGGAAGACGACGTGGACGCCGGGGATCGCATTGCTCGCCAGGTGGGCGAGCAGCCCGTCGGCCATGGACGACGTGAGGGCGAAGTCGTCGCCGAAGGTGTCGCCGGCCCAGCGCAGCACGGCGAGGGCCTGCTCGACCGGGTCGGCGATGCCGTCGAACCACGCGTCCGCCGCCTCGGCGAGCAGCGGGGTCGGCCTGATCGCGATCGTCATGCGTCCTGAACCCCCGTTGCGATCAAGTGGACCGTGAATGCGCGCAGGCAGGCGCCGCAGCGCCAGCCGTCCGGTGTGTCCCCGTGCGGCACGAGCTCCTCGTCACCGCAGTAGGGGCAGTGGAAGACCGGCAGGGAGCGGGCGCGGCCAGGGCCCTCGCTCACAGCAGCCATTCCTCCTCGGCCCGGGCCACGTAGGCGGCGAACGACTCGCCGGGCTCGCGCCGCTCCGTGTAGCCGCGCAGCACCCGCTCGCAGTAGTCGGCGGTCTCGGCCTTGGTCACCTTGTGGCCGCGGAACTTCCGGCCGAAGGCGGCCTCGACGCCGAGGTGCCCGCCCAGGTGCACCTGGAAGCCCTCGACCATCTCGCCGTTCGCGTCGCGGACCATCGAGCCCTTGAAGCCGATGTCGGCGGTCTGGAACCGCGCGCAGCTGTTGGGGCAGCCGTTGACGTTGATCCCGATCGGCTGGTCGAAGTCGGGCAGCCGCTTCTCGAGTTCGGCGTAGAGATCCTGGGCGTGCTGCTTGGTCTCGACGATCGCCAGCTTGCAGAACTCCAGGCCCGTGCAGGCCATCGTGCCGCGGCGGAAGGCGCTGGGGCGCACCAGCAGGTCGTGCTCGGCGAGGGCGGCGACCAGGCCCTCCACCTTCTCGTCCGGGACGTCGAGGAGAACCAGCTTCTGCTGCGTCGTCGTCCGGATGCGGCCCGCGCCGTACTCGTCGGCGAGGTCGGCGATCCGGGTGAGCAGGCTGCCGCTGATCCGGCCGGTGCGCAGGGCGAAGCCGACCGCGTTGGCGCCGTCCTTCTGCTTCGCGACGCCGACGTGGTCGCGCTGGTCGTGCTTCGCCGGAGCCGGGGCAGGCCCGTCGGGCAGCGACCGGCCGAGGTACTCCTCCTCCAGCACGGAGCGGAACTTCTCCGGGCCCCAGTCGGCCATCAGGAACTTGATGCGCGCCCGGTTGCGCTGCCTGCGGTAGCCGTAGTCGCGGAAGATCGAGGTGCAGGCCGCCCACACCTCGGTCACCTCCTCAGGGAGGACGAAGACACCGACCCGCTTCGCGAACATCGGGTTGGTCGACAGGCCGCCGCCGACCTGCAGGTCGTAGCCGGCGACGCCGTCGGCGTTCACCACGCCCACGAAGGAGACGTCGTCGATCTCGGGTTCGGTGCAGTGGTCGACGCAGCCCGACATCGAGGTCTTCCACTTGCGGGGCAGGTTGCTGAACTCGGGGTTGCCGACGTACGCAGCGACCGTCTCGGCGAGCACCTCGCTGGCGTCGAGGACCTCGTCCTCCAGGATGCCGGCCAGCGGGCAGCCGAGCATGACGCGGGGGACGTCGCCGCAGGCCTCGGTGGTGGACAGGCCGACCGACTCCAGCCGTCGCCAGATCTCGGGGACGTCCTCGATGCCGATCCAGTGGTACTGCACGTTCTGCCGGTCGGTGATGTCGGCGACGTCGCGGCCGAACTCGGTGCTGATGCCGCCGATGACCCGCAGCGCGTCGCTGGTCAGCTGCCCGCCGTCGATGCGCACCCGCATCATGAAGTAGGAGTCCTCGAGCTCCTCGGGCTCCAGGACGGCGGTCTTCCCGCCGGGGATGCCCTGGGCGCGCTGGGTGTAGAGGCCCATCCAGCGCATCCGGCCGCGCAGGTCACCGGGGTCGATGCTGTCGAAGCCGGCCTTCGAGTAGATGTCGAGGATCCGCTGGCGGACGTCGAGGCCGTCGGAGTCCTTCTTCATGCGCTCGTTCGGGTTCAGCGGCTCGCGGTAGCCGAGCGCCCACTGACCCTGGCCCCGCTCGGGGGCCTCGCGGCGGGGGGGCCTGCTGCTGGTGCTGGCGGGAGAGCTCATCGCGATGCTTCTTCCTGCGCGCGCCGTCCACGCAGCAGGCGACCGCGCGGGGAGGCGCGCTGCCTGATCGGGGGCGCGCAGTCAGGACTGCGCGGGAGGGACCGGTGTCAGCGCGTCGACGCGCGACACACGGCGCTGGAGACGAGCGCCAGGTCGATGTGCAGACGCGCGACGAGGAGCGAGCCGCGGTCCGTCATGCCCCGATGGTGTCACACCGGGCCGAGTTCGGCCCGGTGTCACAGCTCACAGATCGGTGCCGGCCATCGCCGCGCGGATGCGGGCGACCGAGTCGGCCAGCGGCGTCACCGACGTGTCGATGACGACCTCGGCCCGGGCCGGCGGCTCGTACGGGTCGCTGATGCCGGTGAACTCCTTGATCTCACCGGCGCGGGCCTTGGCGTAGAGGCCCTTGACGTCACGCTGCTCGCAGACCTCGAGCGGGGTCGCGAGGTGCACCAGCACGAAGCGGCCCTGCTTCTCCACCAGGGCGCGGGCCTCCTCGCGCGCCGCCTCGTAGGGCGCGATGGCGGCGACCACGACGGTGCCCCCGTGCTTGACGACCTCGCCGGCCACCCAGCCGATCCGGCGGATGTTGAGGTCGCGGTGCTCGCGGGAGAAGGACAGCTCGCTGGACAGGTGCGTGCGGACGACGTCGCCGTCGAGCACCGTCACCGGACGGCCCTCGGACTCGAGGTTCGCGACGAGCGCGTCGGCAACGGTGGACTTTCCGGCGCCCGACAGCCCGGTCAGGAAGACGGTGACACCGGTGGCCTGCGCAGCTGACATGACGCCCAGTCTTCCTCAGCGCACGCGCCGCTCCCGTTGCGGACGGTCCCGCTTCACCCGCACGGAGGGGGGCTGCCCCGGCCCGGTCAGCGATCCGCCGGGCCGCCCGCGGCGCGGTCCTCGTCGCCGAAGGAGCGCCAGGCGTCCTCCAGTTGCACCAGCTCGCGCACGTGCTCGGGCAGGTTCCCGGACACCACGTCGGCGAGCGTGACCTGCTCGAGCACCCGCCGGTAGGAGGCGCGGGCGGCCACCCAGACGGTGCCGAGCGAGGCGGCGGCCCCGGGCAGGTCGACGTCCTCGGGGCGCTGGCCGTGCACGTCGGCGAGGAAGCCCTGCTCCACGCGCATGACCCGCGCGATCGAGATCTCCTCGGCCGGCAGGGCCAGCCGGTACCCGCCCTCGCGGCCGCGCTGGCTGCTGATCAGCCGCGCGTGCTGCAGGTCGCGCAGGATCGCCTGCAGGAATCGGGCGGGGATCCCCTGGGCGGTCGCGATCCGCTCGCTGGTCAGCGCGTCCGGCGCCGCGGCCGCCAGTTCGAGGGCGGCACGGACGGCGTAGTCGACCCGGGCTGTGATGCGCACGTTCTCATCCTGCCGGGTCTGGGAAGGTGGGACCGTGCACCAGCTGCGTTTCACCACCCTGGTGGAGGCGCCCCTGACCGTCGCGTTCGACGTCGCCCGCACCCTCGGCCGCCCCTGGGGTACCGCCTTGGACGAGGTCGTGTCGGTGCGGCCGTTCCGCGACGTCTACGCCGTCGGGCCCGGCCGGGGCTGGCGGTGGCTGACCCACTCGCGGCGGTTCACCGCGACCGGCGCCGGCACGCTGGTCGACGAGCAGATCGACTGGGAGACCGGCGTGCCGGGCGTTCTGGGCGGCCTGCTCGACCAGGTGGTGCTGCGCCGCCGGATCCTCCGCTCCATGCAGGCCCACCTCGACGCCTACGCCGCCGTGGCCGCCCGCCGCGCGCTGGACGTCGTGCAGGTGGTCGGCGCCGCGATCGTGGCCGACGGCCGGGTGCTGGTCGCGCAGCGGTCGGGCGGTCCCTACGACGGCTGCTGGGAGTTCCCGGGCGGCAAGGTCGAGCCGGGGGAGTCGGACCTGTCGGCGCTGGTTCGTGAGATCGGCGAGGAGCTGGGCGTCGGCGTCGTCCCCCAGGCCTTCCTGGGCGAGGTGCTGCTCGACGGGGTCGTCGCGGGCGGTGCCCCCGGGACCTCGACGCTGCGGGTGTGGTGGGCGCGGCTCGACGGCGGGACGCCCGAGGCGCGCGAGCACGCCGCCCTCAGCTGGGTCGGGGCCGGTGAGCTGGAGGACCTCGACTGGATCGCCGCCGACCGTCCCCTCCTCCCCGCCGTCCGGGCGCTGCTCGCCCGTCTCTGAGCGGCCGGAAGTCCCCCGGACGCGCGACGGACGCCGACCCGGGGGGCCGACGTCCGTCGCAGAGCTGTGGAGCGCGGGTTACTTGAAGGCGTCCTTGACCTTCTCGCCGGCCTGCTTGAGGCTGCCGGCCGCCTGGTCCTTCTTGCCCTCGGCCTGCAGGTCACGGTTGTCGGTGGCTTCGCCGACCGACTCCTTGCCCTCGCCGGCCACTTCCTGCGCCTTGTTCTTGATCTTGTCCAGACCACTCATGGCAGACCTCCTTGTATAGGTAGGACCGACATACCCCTGGAGAGGCTCGGGCACACACGCAGCTGCGACGGAATCGATCCGGAATCGGCCCGACAGGACCGGAAGTGGTGTCGCCGTACAGGCGTGATACGTGTGAAATTTGTTGTCTGGGTGGACGCTGGGAGAACAGGTTACAAATCGGTGACGGACGTGGACTGTCATCCCGCCACCTGCCTAGGGTGCCCCCGTCACACTGAGCGGGCGCCGCGCCGTCGGACCGCGTCGCTCGGTGAGCGCCGCATCGTGCGTCGTGGGGTGGTGCCGCCAGTGCACCCACCCCGCAGGCACGGCTCGCATCGATCGACCAGGAGTTCCCGTGGCCTGTCCCCACACCGGGAGCAGGACCCTCAGTACCCGACCGGGCTCGCGAGCCCAGAATTCTTGAGGAGACGCAGCATGACTGTCTCGACCGGTAGGGCCCGCGGCTTGGTGGCCGTGGCCGCCGCGGCCCTGCTACTCACCGCATGCTCGAGCAACAGCTCGAGCTCGGGCAGTGCCAGCGGAAGTAGCTCCGGCGCCGGCAAGGGCATCGTGACGGCGAACTCCAGTGAGCCGCAGAACCCGCTGGTCCCCTCCAACACGAACGAGGAGGGCGGCACCAAGATCATCCAGGCGATCGACTCCGGCCTCGTCTACTACGACGCCAAGGGCGCGCCGCACAACGACCTGGCGCAGTCGATCTCCTCGTCGGACCAGATCAACTACACGATCGCGATCAAGAGCGGTCAGAAGTGGTCGGACGGCTCCGCGGTCACCGCGAAGAACTTCGTCGACGCCTGGAACTACGGCGCCCTGTCGACCAACGCGCAGCTGCTCAGCTCGTTCTACGCGCCGATCGAGGGCTACGACGCCGTCTCGGCCACCCCGCCGACGGCGAAGACGATGTCGGGCCTCAAGGTCGTCGACGACACGCACTTCACCGTGAAGCTCGCCCGGCCCCAGGCCGACTTCCCCCTGCAGCTGGGCTACATCGCGTTCTACCCGCTGCCGGACAAGGCGTTCACCGACATCAAGGCGTTCGGTCAGGACCCGATCGCCGACGGCCCGTACATGCTCCAGTCGGCGAGCGCCTGGCAGCACAACACCAAGATCGACCTGGTGCCGAACCCGAACTACACCGGTCCCCGCAAGCCGCACAACGGCGGCCTGACGCTGACCTTCTACCAGACGCAGGAGGCCGCCTACAACGACCTCCTGGCCGGTTCGCTCGACGTTCTCGACGCGGTTCCGCCGTCGGCGCTGGGCACCTTCCAGAAGGACCTCGGTGACCGCGCGGTGAACCAGCCGGCCGCGATCTTCCAGTCCTTCACCATCCCGGAGAAGCTCGCGCACTTCAGTGGCGCCGAGGGCGCCCTGCGCCGTCAGGCGATCTCCTACGCCATCGACCGCCCGACGATCACCAAGGCGATCTTCAAGGGCACCCGCACCCCGGCCAAGGACTTCACCTCCCCGACGATCGCCGGATTCTCCGGGAACATCCCGGGCAACGAGGTGCTGACCTACAACGCGGACAAGGCCAAGCAGCTCTGGGCCCAGGCGAACGCCATGTCGCCGTGGAGCGGCAAGTTCACGCTCGCCTACAACGCCGACGGTGGTCACCAGGCGTGGGTCGACGCCGTGTGCAACGGCCTCAAGAACGTCCTGGGCATCCAGGCGGAGGGCAAGCCCTACCCGACCTTCTCCGCCCTGCGCAAGGACATCACGGCCCGCACCATCACGGGCGCCTTCCGCAGCGGCTGGCAGGCCGACTACCCCGGCCTGTACGACTTCATCCAGCCGCTGTACTACACGAAGGCCAGCTCGAACGACGGCGACTACTCCAACCCGGCGCTGGACAAGCTGATCAACGACGCGGCCTCGGCCAAGACGCTGAACGACTCGAACAAGCTGCTCAACGAGGCGCAGAGCACCCTGTTCAAGGACCTGCCGGCCATCCCGCTCTGGTACTCCAACGTGAGCGGTGGCTCCAGCCAGAACGTGTCGAACGTCGCGATCGGCTGGGACTCGATCCCGCTGTACTACGCGGTCAACAAGAAGTAATCGACCGCACGAAACGGTCGACCTGAGGTGCGGGGTGGGGTCCTCTGGACCCCACCCCGCACCCATGACCGACGGCGTGTCAGACCTCACCCAGTGAGAGCGCCGCGGCGGCGCGGGTCGTAGATTCAGCAGCGCGCCGGTCCTCACAACGGGCCCGCGCATCGAGCTCGCACGACGAGCGTGCACAACTTGGAGGTCCCCCGTGGGGTGGTACGTAGGACGTCGCGTCCTGCAGATGGTCCCCGTGTTCTTCGGCGCGACCTTCCTGGTCTACGCCCTGGTCTTCCTGCTACCGGGTGACCCGATCGCGGCGCTGGGCGGGAACCGCACGCTCGCCCCCGGCGTCATCGCCCAGTTGCGGCACCAGTACCACCTGGACCTGCCGTTCTTCCAGCAGTACCTGATCTACCTGAAGGGCATCGTCACGCTCAACTTCGGGACGTCGTACTCCGGCCTCCCGGTCAGCGAGATCATGGCCCAGGCGTTCCCCGTGACCATCCGGCTGGCGCTGCTGGCGCTGCTCTTCGAGGGGATCTTCGGCATCGGGGCGGGCCTGATCGCCGGTCTCCGCCGCGGCGGGTTCTTCGACTCCACGCTGCTCGTGGTCAGCCTCATCGTCATCGCCGTCCCGATCTTCGTCATCGGGTTCGTCGTTCAGATCGTGTTCGGCGTCAAGTTCGGGTGGATCAAGCCCACCGTGGGGCCCGAGGCGACCTGGGGTGAGCTGATCGTGCCGGCCATGGTGCTCGGCTCGATCTCGTTCGCCTACGTGTTGCGCCTGACCCGCGACTCGGTCAGCGAGAACCTCAGCGCGGACTGGGTGCGCACCGCCACGGCCAAGGGCATGTCCCGGCGCAAGGTGGTCTCGACGCACGTCCTGCGCAACTCGCTGATCCCGGTCGTGACGTTCCTCGGCGCCGACCTGGGAGCGCTGATGGCCGGAGCGATCATCACCGAGGGGATCTTCAACATCCCCGGGGTCGGCCACGCGCTCTATCAGGCGATCATCCGGGGCGAGGGGCCCACGGTGGTGTCGATCGTCACCGTGCTGGTGCTCATCTACATCCTGACCAGCCTGCTCGTCGACCTGCTCTACGCCTTCCTGGACCCGAGGATCCGTTATGTCTGAGAGCGCGCTGTTCGAAGCGCAGACCCGCTTCGTCGCCGACCTGGAGGAGACCCCTCTGGGAACGACCGATCAGGTCGACGAGTCGACCCCGCCCGGCGGCCTCTGGCTGGAGGCCTGGCGCACGCTGCGCCGGCGCCCGCTGTTCATCATCTCGTCGGTGATCATTCTGCTGCTGCTCGCGGTGGCCCTGTTCCCCGGCGTGTTCGCCACCCAGGACCCGACGCACTGCGAGCTGCAGAACAGCCTCGCCGGGAGCACGGCCGGCCACCCGTTCGGCTTCGACCAGCAGGGCTGTGACATCTACTCCCGGGTCATCCACGGCGCCCGGGCGTCGGTGAGCGTGGGCGTGCTGACCACGACGATCACCGTGCTCATCGGTGGGGTCATCGGCGCGCTCGCCGGTTTCTACGGCGGCTGGCTGGACTCGGTCCTCGCCCGGGTCACCGACATCTTCTTCTCGGTGCCGCTGCTGCTCGGCGCCATCGTCTGCATGCAGGCCTTCCCGGACAAGACGGTGGTGGTCGTCGCGCTCGTGCTCGCCGTCTTCGGGTGGCCCCAGGTCGCCCGCATCATGCGCGGCTCGGTCATCTCGGTCCGCAGCGCCGAATACGTGACGGCGGCCACCGCCCTCGGCGCGTCCCGGACGAAGGTCCTGCTGCGTCACGTGCTGCCCAACGCGATCCCGCCGGTCATCGTGATCGCGACCGTCTCCCTGGGGGCGTTCATCGGTGCGGAGGCCACGCTGTCGTTCCTCGGCATCGGGCTGAACCCGGCCACGACCGTGTCGTGGGGCGGCGACATCAACCAGGCGCAGAACTCCCTGCGCTCCGACCCAGCGGTGCTGCTCTACCCGGCGGCGGCGCTGACGCTGACCGTCCTGAGCTTCATCATGCTCGGCGACGCCGTGCGTGAGGCCCTCGACCCGAAGTCACGGAAGCGATGAGCGAGATCATTTCCTCGACCGGCAGCCCCTCTCCGACCGACCGCGAGTTCATCGATCCCAGCGCGCCGCTGCTGGAGATCAGGGATCTCGACGTCAGTTTCACATCCGACCGTGGCACGGAGGTTCCGGCCGCCCGCGGGGTCAACCTCACGGTGTATCCCGGCCAGACCGTGGCGATCGTCGGCGAATCCGGTTCGGGCAAGTCGACGACCGCGCACGCGATCATCGACCTGCTCCCCGGCACCGGGAAGGTCACCGGCGGACAGATCCTGTTCCAGGGACGCGACATCACGAAGATGCGCCGTCGTGAGATGGAGGCGCTCCGCGGGGACGCCATCGGACTGGTTCCGCAGGACCCGATGTCCAACCTCAACCCGGTGTGGAAGATCGGGCACCAGGTCTCCGAGGCGCTCCGGGCCAACGGGCGTGCCAAGAACAGCGCGGACGCCAAGCGACAGGCCGCCCAGCTACTGGGCGAGGCCGGCCTCGGTGACGCCGAACGCAGGCTCAAGCAGTACCCCCACGAGTTCTCCGGGGGCATGCGTCAGCGCACCCTGATCGCCATCGGGCTGGCCGCCCGGCCCAAGCTGCTCATCGCCGACGAGCCCACCTCGGCGCTCGATGTCACCGTGCAGCGCCAGATCCTCGACCACCTCGAGACGCTGACCGCGGACCTGGGTACCGCGGTGCTGCTGATCACGCACGACCTCGGTCTCGCCGCCGAGCGCGCCGAGCACCTGGTCGTGATGTACCGCGGGCGGGTCGTGGAGTCCGGAAACGCCCGCGAGATCCTCGCCGACCCGCAGCACCCGTACACCCGCCGGCTGGTCGCGTCCGCGCCGTCCCTCAGCGCGCGGCGCGCCGAGACGGCCGCGGGCCGGGCAGAGGTGGTCGAGCGGGCGGAACAGATCGCCGACGCCGCGGCGCTGGACGGCGGCACCCTGTCCGCCGACGTCGCCCCTGAGGCCGTGGCCGGTGCCGCACCCCACGACGTCCTGAGGATCGAGAACCTGACGAAGGTCTTCAAGATCCGGGGCCAGGGGCCTCGGGCGGCCGAGTTCAAGGCGGTCGACGACGTCTCGTTCACCGTTCGACGGGGAACCACCACCGCCGTCGTGGGTGAGTCCGGGTCGGGCAAGTCGACGCTGGCCCAGATGGTGCTGCGGTTGCAGACGCCGACTGCCGGACGGGTGCTCTTCGACGGCGTGGACGTCGACGGCTTCGGCCGCAAGGAGCAGTTCGCGTTCCGCCGTCGGGTGCAGCCGATCTTCCAGAATCCCTACGGCTCCCTGGACCCGACGTACAGCATCTACCGCTCGATCGAGGAGCCGCTGCGGCTGCACCGCGTGGGGGACAAGCGCTCCCGCGAGGCGACCGTGCGCGAGATGCTCGACCGGGTGTCGCTGCCCTCGTCGGTGATGCGCCGTTATCCGAACGAGCTCTCCGGCGGCCAGCGCCAGCGCATCGCCATCGCGCGCGCTCTGGCACTGCGCCCCGACGTCGTCGTGTGCGACGAGGCGGTGTCGGCCCTCGATGTGCTGGTGCAGAAGCAGATCCTCGACCTGCTCTCGGAGCTGCAGGCCGAACTGGGGCTCACCTATCTGTTCATCACCCACGACCTGGCGGTCGTGCGGCAGATCGCGGACCGGGTGTGCGTGATGCAGAACGGCAAGCTGGTGGAGGAGGCCGACACGGACGCCGTGTTCGACCATCCGCAGCAGGACTACACCCGTACGCTGCTCAACGCCATTCCCGGTGCTGGTCTGATCACCTCCGGTGACCGGTAGTCCCGTACCGCCCGTCCATCCTTCGTTCGGCTTCCCCGCAGGGAGGCTCTCCTGACCTGTCTTCCACCGAGCGGAGGTTTCCGTGGGGCGGTTCCTGCTCAAGCGACTGGCCAATTACGCGGTGCTTGTCGTCGTGGCCACGACCATGGCCTATCTGATCGCGTCGCTGGCGCTGCATCCGCGTGCCCGGTACGAGGGCCGCAACCCCCCGCCTCCGCCGGCCGTGGTCGAGTCGCAGTTGACCCAGTACGGGGTGAACGACAAGGACCCGCTCATCGGCCGCTACCTGCACTGGATCGACGGCGTGGTGCACGGTGACTTCGGCAAGACCGTCACCGGCGGCAGCATCAACGCCGAGCTCGGCTCGCGCGCGCTGGTGAGCCTGCGGCTGCTGCTGATCGGCTCGATCATCGGGGCGGTGCTCGGCGTGCTGGTCGGGGTGATCAGCGCGGTGAAGCAGTACAAGTTCACCGACAAGTTCTTCACCGGCTTCTCGTTCTTCTTCATCGCCACGCCGGTGTTCTTCACCGCGGTGCTGCTGAAGTTCGGGGCGCTGTCGGTCAACGACGCCACCGGGCACACGCTGCTCAACTACGTCGGCTACGAGACGCCGGGCTTGAACGCCGGGTTCTGGGGCAGCATCCAGGACCAGGTCAGCCACCTCGTCCTTCCGACGCTGTCGATCGCCCTCGGGTCGATCGCCTACTTCTCCCGGTACCAGCGCAACTCGATGCTCGACGTGATGGGCAGCGACTTCCTGCGCACCGCCCAGGCCAAGGGACTCACCCGCCGGCACGCGCTGTTCAAGCACGGCCTGCGGACGGCGCTCATCCCGATGGCCACGCTGCTGGCGTACTCGTTCGGCACGCTGGTCGTGGGTGCCACCTTCACCGAGAAGATCTTCGCGTGGCACGGCATGGGTGAGTGGCTGGTCGACTCGATCACCAACAACGACATCAACGTCACGGCCACGGTGGCGATGTTCACCGCCGTCTTCATCCTCTTCTCGGGCTTCCTGTCCGACGTGATCTACGCCGTCCTCGACCCGCGCGTCCGGGTCTCCTGAGCGGCCCGGGAAGGAATTGACATGTCGCTGCCCGCGGATCCGCTGCTCATCGCCGACGACGTCGCGCTCTCCGACCTCGAGGGAGAGACCCCGGAATCACCGGACGTCGTCGTCCGGGGCCGGCGCGCGCTGGTCATGCGCCGGCTGCGCCGCAACCGGGCGGCCATGGCCGCCCTCGTCGTGCTGCTGCTGCTCTTCGTCGGTGCCTTCGTGGCGCCGGTCATCTACAAGGCGATCACCGGCTGGGACTACCAGGGGCAGGACTTCACCGCGTTCCTGTCGCCGCCGTCGCCGAGCCACTGGTTCGGGACGACGCAGATCGGCAACGACGTGTTCGCCCAGACCATGCGCGGCCTGCAGAAGTCGCTGCTGATCGGCCTGCTGGTCGCACTGATCTCGACCGGCCTGGCCGCGATCGTCGGATCGGTCGCCGGCTACTTCGGCGGCTGGGTCGACCGGGGCCTCATGTGGGTGGTCGACCTGCTGCTGGTCATCCCGTCGTTCCTGATCATCGCCATCATCAGCCGCAACGTGAGCGACGCCGGCTGGATCGTCCTGGTGCTGCTGATCGCGGTCTTCGGCTGGATGATCACCGCGCGCATCGTCCGGGGCATGACGCTGAGCCTGCGCGAGCGGGAGTTCGTGCTCGCCGCCCGCTACTCGGGCGTCTCCTCGCGCGGCATCATCTTCCGGCACCTGATCCCGAACATGTCCTCGCTGCTGATCATCGACGCGACCATCGCGGTCGCGACGGCGATCATCGCCGAGTCCGGCCTGTCCTACTTCGGCTTCGGCGTGAAGCCGCCGGACGTCTCGCTCGGCACCCTGATCGCCGAGGGCACGCAGTCGGCCTTCACCTTCCCGTGGCTGTTCATGTTCTCCGGCGGCCTGCTGGTTCTGACCACGCTGGCGGTGAGCGTGTTCGGCGACGGCCTGCGGGACGCGCTCGACCCGGCATCCAAGCGCGCAGGGGGCAACCGGTGACCATCCAGGAACAGGCGATGACCGGGCGCACCGACTCCGGCGCGCCGCTGCTGGAGGTCCGCGACCTCACGGTCGAGTTCTCGGGAGAGGACGGGCCGGTCCCCGCCGTCCGCGGCGTGAGCTACACGCTGACCCCCGGCGAGGTGCTCGGCATCGTCGGCGAGTCGGGGTCGGGCAAGTCGGTCTCGTCGCTGGCCATCATGGGCCTGCTGCCGGCCAGCGCCCGCGTGACCGGCTCGGTGCGGCTGCGCGGGCAGGACCTGCTCGGCCGCTCCGACCGGGATCTGGCGAAGATCCGCGGCCGCAAGATCGCCATGATCTTCCAGGACCCGCTCTCGGCCCTGACCCCCGTGTACTCGATCGGTGACCAGATCGCCGAGACCGTGCAGATCCACCAGGGGTCGTCGAAGCAGGCGGCCTTCGCCCGGGCGGTCGAGCTGCTCGACGCCGTCGGCATCCCGAACGCCACGCAGCGCGCCAAGGCGTATCCGCACGAGTTCTCCGGCGGCATGCGGCAGCGCGTCATGATCGCGATGGCGATCGCCAACGACCCCGACGTCCTGATCGCCGACGAGCCGACGACGGCGCTGGACGTGACGATCCAGGCGCAGGTGCTCGAACTGCTCGACACCGCGCGGGAGATCACCAACGCGGCGACGATCATGATCACGCATGACCTCGGCGTGGTCGCCGGCATCGCCGACCGCATCCTCGTCATGTACGCGGGCAAGGCCGTCGAGAGCGGCGCCGTCGAGCCGGTCTACGCCGACCCGCGCATGCCGTACACGATCGGCTTGCTCGGCTCGGTGCCGCGCCTGGACCGGCCGGGGCAGCCGCTGACCCCGATCGAGGGCTCCCCGCCCAACGTCAGCCGGCTGCCGGCCGGGTGCCCGTTCGCGGCGCGCTGCCCGGTGAGCATCGACATCTGCTCCACGGTCGAGCCCGACCTCGAGCCCACCGCAGGCGGCGGCCGGACGGCGGCCTGCCACCGCAGCGAGGAGATCGAGCTGGGCCTGATCCACGGGGCGCCGGTGTTCCCGCCGCCGAAGATCGCCGCCGTCCGGGAGGAGATCCCGCGCGAGCAGCGGCCGGCCGTGCTCGAGGTGCGCGACCTGGCCAAGCGTTACGCCATCACCAAGGGCGCGGTCATGCGCCGCAAGGTCGGCACGATCACGGCCGTCGACGGCATCAGCTTCGACATCCGCGAGGGGGAGGCCCTCGGTCTGGTCGGCGAGTCCGGCTGCGGCAAGACGACGACGATCATGCAGATCCTCGAGCTGACGCCGCCCGAGGACGGGTCGGTCACCGTCCTGGGCAAGGACGTCGGATCGCTGGGCCGCGGCGGCCGCAAGGGGCTCCGTCGCGACGTGCAGGTCGTCTTCCAGGACCCGATGGCGTCGCTGGACCCACGGTTGCCCGTCGGCGACATCATCGACGAGCCGCTGCGGGCCTTCGGCGTCCCCGCCGACCAGCGGCGCGCCCGGGTGCGCGAACTGCTGAACCTGGTCGGCCTGAGCCCCGAGCACGCCAACCGCTATCCGGCGGACTTCTCCGGCGGGCAGCGGCAGCGCATCGGCATCGCCCGTGCGCTGGCGCTGGAACCGCGGCTGCTGGTGCTCGACGAGCCGGTGTCGGCGCTCGACGTGTCCATCCAGGCGGGCGTGCTGAACCTGCTCGAGGACCTCAAGGTGCGGCTGGGCCTGTCCTACCTTTTCGTCGCGCACGACCTCTCCGTGGTGCGGCACATCGCCGACCGGGTCGCGGTCATGTACCTCGGCCGGCTGGTGGAGGTCGGCGACGCGGCGCACGTCTTCGAGCGGCCGACCCACCCGTACACGCAGGCCCTGCTGTCCGCCGTCCCCATCCCCGACCCCGTCGCCGAGCGGCAGCGCGCGCGCATTCTCGTCCGCGGTGACCTGCCCAGCCCCGCGAATCTGCCGTCGGGCTGCCGTTTCCGGTCCCGCTGCCCGCTCTACACGGAGCTGTCCGCCGACGAGCAGCGGCGATGCGTCGAGGTGGATCCTGTCCTGCAATCCCGGGGCGGAGACCTCGAATCTGCGTGCCACTGGGCCCGGGAGCGACAAGTTCTGCCGGGTGAATCGTGAGAATCCGTCACTGATCGTTATACCTATGTGACACCAATGTGGCTCCCAGGTGCCTACTCTCCGGACGTCCGAGGCAATCGGCCGTCCGCCCCACCTTTCCGGGGCCCCGCCACAGACCATGGAGTTTCCACTTGAGACGTCTACGTCCACTCAGCGCTGCAGCCGCCTGCACCGCCGTCGCAGCCCTCGTGCTGACCGGCTGTGGCGGGGGCTCGTCGAACAGCGGTGGCAAGGCCACCGTCCAGTCGGCGGTCACGAACCAGATCAACCCCGTCGACCGTTCGAAGCTGAAGTCCGGTGGGGACCTCCGCTGGGCGATCGGGCAGCTCCCGGCCAACTACAACTACAACGAGCTCGACGGCACGCTGCTGGACAACGCGCAGGTCGTCTCGGCGCTCCTGCCGGCCCCGTTCGACTTCAAGGCCGACGCCACGCCGGTGCTGAACAAGGACTACTTCGACAAGATCGAGGTCACGTCCAAGAGCCCGCAGACGATCCAGTACGACATCAACAAGAAGGCCAAGTGGTCCGACGGCAAGCCGATCAGTGCCGATGACCTCATCGCGCAGTGGAAGGCCCTGAACGGCACCAACAAGGCCTTCAACGTCTCCTCGACGACGGGGTACGACCAGATCGCCGACGTCAAGCAGGGCAGCAGTGCCCAGCAGGCGATCGTGACCTTCAAGAACCCCTACGCCGACTGGCAGGCGCTGTTCAGCCCGCTGTACCCGGCGTCGACCAACAGCGACCCGAACGTCTTCAACACGGGCTGGATCAACAAGCCCCTGCAGACCGCCGGCCCGTTCATGGTCCAGGCCGTCGACAAGACCGCGCAGACCATCACGCTGGCCCGCGACCCCAACTGGTGGGGCGACAAGGCGATCCTCGACCGGATCATCTACCGCGCCATCGGCCTGGACGCGCAGATCGACGCCCTCGCCAACAACGAGATCGACTTCATCGACGTCGGCCCGAACGTCAACAACCTCAAGCGGGCTCAGGGCATCTCCGGCGTCGACATCCGTCGTGCGGGTGGGCCGAACTTCCGGCACATCACGTTCAACGGCACGTCGCCGATCCTCAAGGACGTGAACGTCCGTCAGGCGATCGCCAAGGCGATCGACCGGCAGACCATCGCCGACGCCATGGTGGGCCCGCTGGGTGGCGACCACACCAAGCTGGACAACCACATCTTCATGCGCAACCAGACCGGCTACCAGGACAACGCCGGCGCGCTGTCCAAGCCGGACATCAAGGGCGCGAACGACCAGCTCCAGAAGGCCGGCTGGACCCGCACCGGCGACACCGGCACCCGCACCAAGGACGGCAAGCCGCTCGAGATCCGCTTCGTGATCCCGTCGGGTGTCGCCACCAGCGCCCAGGAGTCGCAGCTGGTTCAGGGCATGCTCGAGAAGATCGGCGTCAAGGTCAACATCCAGACCGTGCCGACCGACGGCTTCTTCGACAAGTACGTCACGCCGGGCAACTTCGACCTGACGGTCTTCTCCTGGATCGGCACGCAGTTCCCGATCAGCTCGTCGTCGTCGATCTACGCCGAGCCCAAGGGTGCTGACATCCAGCAGAACTACGCCCGCGTCGGCTCCGCCCAGATCGACTCCCTCTTCGCCCAGGCCACGCACGAGCTGGACCCGAAGAAGGCGCGTGACCTCGCCAACCAGGCCGACAAGCTGATCTGGGAAGAGGTCCACTCGATCACGCTCTACCAGCGTCCCGACATCGTCGCGGCCAAGAAGACGCTGGCGAACTACGGCGCCCTCGGCTTCGCCACGGCGAAGTACCAGGACATCGGCTTCACCAAGTAACACCTGGCGTCCCGCGAGGGATGACAGCGGAGCGGGGGTCGGCGCAAGCCGGCCCCCGTTTCGTTGTGTGTGGGCCCGGCGACCGAGCAGTTGTGGTCGGCGCGCGCGGCGTCTCGGTGCGTATCGCCGACCACAACTGCCCTCTCGGCCCGGCAGACGCGCAGTTCCGTACGGAAGAATCCTCCCGTGATCCCTGATCCCCGCCTGCTGCTCGTCCACGCCCACCCCGACGACGAGACGATCAACAACGGGGTGACGATGGCCCGGTACGCGGCCGAGGGCGCCTCGGTCACGCTGCTCACCTGCACCCTCGGCGAGGAGGGCGAGGTCCTCGTCCCCGAGCTCGAGCAGCTGGCCGCCGGCCAGGCCGACCAGCTCGGCGGTTACCGGATCGGCGAGCTGCGGGCGGCCATGTCCGCGCTCGGGGTGAGCGACATCCGCTTCCTCGGCGGCGCGGGCCGGTACCGCGACTCCGGGATGATGGGCACCCCCGCCAACGAGCACCCGCGCGCGTTCTGGAACGCCGATCTCGACGAGGCGGTCGCCGCTGCGGTCGCGGTGGTCCGCGAGGTCCGGCCCCAGGTCGTGGTGACCTACGACGAGAACGGCGGCTACGGGCACCCGGACCACATCCAGGCCCACCGGGTCGCGATGGGAGCGGTCGCCGCGGCCGCCGACCCCGCCTTCCGTCCCCGGCTCGGGCCCGCGTGGGACGTGCCGAAGGTCTACTGGTGCGCCATCCCGCTCTCGGTGCTGCAGCGGGGCATGGCGGCGCTGGCCGAGCTGGGGGAGGAGTCCCCCTTCGACGGCATCGGCGACGCGTCCGACCTGCCGTCGGTGGTGCCCGACGACGACGTGGCCGCGGCGGTCGACGGGCGGCGCTACGTCGGCCAGAAGCACGACGCAATGCGCGCCCACGCCACCCAGATCACCGTCGACGGGCCGTTCTTCGCGCTGTCGAACAAGCTGGGCCAGGAGGTTCTGGGCACCGAGTACTACCGGCTGGTCCGCGGCACGCGCGGTCCGGCCGGGGATGGTCCGGAGGGCTGGGAGGACGACCTGTTCGCCGGGCTCGCGGAGTGACGCTCGCGCGGATGCTGGCCCGGGCCGGCTGGGCGGTCCTGGCCGTGCTCGTCGCCGGCTGGCTGGCGATCGTCGAGGTCTTCTGGCTGCCGCTGCGCGCCGACGGCGTGCTGGTGCCGGTGTCGGTCGTGGCGGCGGCCGCGGGCAACCTGCTCATCGTGCGGGCCACGCGGCGGCTGTCCGGTTCCGGGGTGGTGGCGGTGCTGCCGGCCGTCGCCTGGCTCGTCGTCGTCGTGGCGGCGATGGTCCGGCGGCGCGAGGGCGACCTGCTGATCGTGGGCGGCGGCGACACCGGGGTGGTCAACCTCGCCTTCCTGCTGGTCGGCGTGGTCGCCGCGGCCTACGCCGCCGGCCGGGCCCTGGCCGAACCCCGGCGTCCTCCCGTCACCCGCCGGCCGGACGGGGACGAGGTCGCGGCGCCGGTTCCGGGCCGTACCGGTAGTGGTAGCGGTGGTGCTCGGTGAACCCGAGCCCCGCGTAGAGGGCCAGGGCCGGAGCGTTGGCCGACATCACCTGCAGCACGCACGAGTGGCCGCCGTCCGCACGGGCCCATGCGCCGAGGCCGGCCATCACGGCGGTCGCCAGCCCACGCCTGCGGTAGGTCTCGTCGACGGTGACGGCCGTGACGCACAGCCAGCCGTCGACGAGCACGCCGCGGGCCACGGCGGCCAGCGGTGCGGGCGCCGGGTCGAGCCGTACGGAGGCGAACACCGGACCGTCCGCGTGCACGAGGACGTCGTACGCGGTCGGGGGAAGCGGGGCCCCGCGGTATCGGTAGCCGCGCAGCCACGCCTCATCGGGCACGGGGGAGAGGTGGACCGCCTGTGACGGGGCGGCCCAGCCGTGGAGGGGTGCGGTCAGGACCAGGTTGTCGTCGTCCCGGGTCCAGCCCGCTGCGGCCAGGGCGCCGTCCGCGGCCTCGGCGCCCGGCAGCGGCACCTGGGCGCGCGCCTGCAGCCCGCGATCGGCGTACCAGCGCTCCACGAAGGCGACCGCGTCGGGGAGGGGTGCCGGGGGCCTGCCCACGACGAGGGCCGAGTTGGCGCGCCCGGTGAAGCCGCCGCCGGCGCGCAGCAGCCAGTCGCCGAACTCCTCCTCCTCGAGCCCACGCCAGCTCCGGGCGGTCAGCCGCTGGAGGGCCGGCACGTCGAGGGTCGGAAGGGCGTCGCGCACGCCGCGAAGGCTAGGCGTTCGCCCGCGACGACCGCCGGACCGGGACGGCCCGGGGGCGGGGCACGGACTGGACGGCGAGCCAGTCGAGGAAGCGGTCGGCGGCCATCGGGCGGGCGATGTGGTAGCCCTGCGCGATGTCGCAGCCCCACTCGCGAAGGGCAGCGAGGGTGTCGGCGTCCTCCACGCCCTCGACCACCATGCTCATGCCGAGATCCCGGCTGAGCTGCAGGGTGCTGCGGACGATCGCCGCGGCCCGCTCGTCGGTGGTCAGCGAGCTGACGAAGCTGCGGTCGAGCTTGAGCTCGTCGACCGGCAGCGCGCGCAGGTAGGACAGCGACGAGTAGCCGGTGCCGTAGTCGTCGATCGACAGCCGGACGCCGAGCCGCCGCAGCCCCGCCATCACCTGCTGGCTGCGGGCCGCGTCGGCCATGAGGACGTCCTCGGTGATCTCGAGGGTCAGCGACGCCGCCGGCACCCCGAACGAGACCAGCAGCATCTCGACCTGTTCGGGCAGGGCGACGTCCTGCAGGTTGGACACCGACAGGTTCACCGCGACCGAGAGGTCGTGCCCCGCGGCGCGCCAGCCCTGCAGGTCGCGCAGCGACAGCTCGAGGACGCGCAGCGCCAGGCGGCGCATCAGGCCGGCCTGCTCGGCCAGCGGCAGGAAGACGTCGGGGAAGAGCAGCCCGCGGGTCGGGTGCTGCCAGCGGACCAGGGCCTCGAGGCCGACGACGGCGCCGGAGCGCAGGTCGAGCTTGGGCTGGTAGTGGGTGACCAGCTGGTCGGTCTCGAGCGCCGTGCGCAGCTGCTCGAGGGTCTCCAGCCGGTCGCGGGAGTCGGGCGTGCCGTCGGGCGCCCAGACCTCGAAGCCGCGCCGTCCGCGCTTGGCGATGTACATCGCCGTGTCGGCGCGGGCCAGCAGCAGCGAGCGGTCGCGGCCGTGGTCGGGGCACAGTGCGATGCCGATGCTCGCGTCGATGTGCAGCGGCATGCCGTCGAGCTCGAAGGAGTCGCGGAGCGCGGCGCCGAGGCTGTCGGCGACCTCCCGGGCGCGGGCGTCGCCGGCGTCGGGGAGCAGGACCGCGAACTCGTCGCCGCCCATGCGGGCCAGCAGGTCGCCGGGACGCAGGGCCTGCTGGAGGCGCGGGCCCACCAGGCAGAGCAGGTCGTCGCCCACGCTGTGGCCGAAGCTGTCGTTGATCTCCTTGAACCGGTCGAGGTCGATCATCAGGACGGCGCAGCTGCGCGCCCTCTCGTCGTAGACGGTGGCCTCGAGCTCCTCGATCAGGCGCCGGCGGTTGGCCAGGCCGGTCAGGGGGTCGTGGTGCGCCTCGGTCGCGAGCTGGCGCAGGCGGAGCTGCTCGACCGCGCGGAGCTGGGCGTTCTCGATGACCAGGGAGCCCTCGAGAGTCACCTGGCGGACCGACTCCCGCACCGTCGGCGACCACTTGCGGGGCTCGGAGATCGAGCCGGTCACGATCACGCCGAGCAGGCGGTCACGGGCGAGCAGCGGCACGCTGATGTAGGACGCGAGATCGAGCGCTGCGGTCAGCCGGGGGTCGAGCAGGTCGGTGGCGGGGGCGTCCTCGACGAACACGGGCAGCTGCTGCTCCGCCGTCAGTCGCCAGAGCGGGACCTCCGCGGCCTGGCGGCCGACCAGCTGCTGCTGGATGACCTCGCGGTGCGCGTCCGGCCAGTCCACGTGCCGAACCTCGGCGATCCGGCCCTGTTCGTCGACCAGGTAGGCCGCACTGCGCTCGGTACCCGCGAGCTTCTGCACCGCGCGGGCGAGCACCTCGGCCGACTCGGTGACACCGGTCGCGCCCGCGCCGTCGACCAGCAGCTGGCGCACGACCTGGGCGGTGTTCAGCGAGATGGCGCGCGACTGGCTGGTCTGGGCCTGCTCGATGACACCACCGAGGTGCGCGCCGGCCGCGGCCGAGAGGCGCCGCACGTCCTCGGAGAACGGGCGCAGGTGCGTGCTGTCGAGGGTCAGCACCCCGGCCAGGTGGGGGTCGCGGCCCAGGGGGACGGCCAGGGCCGAGGCGATGTGGAAGGAGTCGACCCACCAGCCCGCCAGGAGCGGGGAGTCGCGGTCGGCCGACATGGGCTTGCCGGTGCGCAGCACGGTCTCGGCCAGCTGTAGGCCGACGGGCGCGGTGCTGAACTGCTCCCAGGTGGCCAGGTCGCGGCGGCCGTCGGCGTAGCTGGCCATCCGTGGCACGAGCCGGCCGTCCTCGAGCAGGAACACGCACGCCCGCTCCACCTCGCCGAGCTCGGCGAGCTGGCGGCAGGCGGCACCGAGCAGATGGTCCATCGACTGGGCCTTCTGGGCCGACTCGATCAGCCCGAGCAGCACCTCGGCCTGCGCCGTCCGGCGCTTCTCCGACCGGCGCGTCCAGGCCTGGGCGGTTGCCACGGCCAGTCGCGGCGTGAGCTGGCGGAGCAGGTACGGGCTGGCCGCGGCGGCCGGCTCCACCGTGAGGACGCCGACGACCTCGCCGTCGACGATCAGCGGCTCGCCGTGCGCCGACCGGATGCCTCGTTCGTGCAGCTCGCGGTCGGCCGCACGCCGTCCGTCGGCGCGCGCCTGCACGGGACGGCGGCTGCGGATCACGGAGGAGAGGAACGGGGAGGTCGACAGCGGGATCGCGGTGCGCTGGCGCTCGGGCTCCGCGTCGGGCCGGCCGCCACCACAGACCGCCTGGCGGTAGGGCACCAGGATCTCCGTCGTCCCCTCGTGCACCCAGACCGCGACGCGGGTCGCGCCGGCCGCGGCGCGCAGCCGGTTGAGCAGTTGCTCGACCGCGGCCTGCGCGTCGTAGGGCGGCGCCGGCGCCACGCGCCGCAATTCGGCACCGCGGCGGAGCTGTCCTTCTGGCACGTCATCAAGATCGGCAGCTGCGGCCGTTGCTTGAGGAGGGGGTGCGCGGCTGCCCCCTTGGGGGGACACGCGGACCGGTCGCGCTGGGGCCCTGGCGGCGCGGCATACTGAGGGCGACAAGATCCACGCTGGCACCGCCAGCGGCATCTGCCCCGCGCGCCCCGGGAGGGAACACCGTGACCTACGTGATCGCACTGCCCTGCGTCGACGTCCTGGACAAGGCGTGCATCGACGAGTGTCCGGTGGACTGCATCTACGAGGGCGACCGGATGCTCTACATCCACCCCGACGAGTGCGTCGACTGCGGTGCGTGCGAGCCGGTCTGCCCGGTGGAGGCCATCTACTACGAGGACGACGTCCCCGACAAGTGGAAGGACTTCTACAACGCCAACGTGGAGTTCTTCTCCGACCTCGGCAGCCCGGGCGGCGCGGCGAAGACCGGCAAGGTCGGCAAGGACCACCCGCTGGTCGCGGCCCTGCCGCCGCAGGCGGAAGGCCACTGACGACCTCCGTCCCGGGGACGGCGCGGACGCTGCCGGACTTCCCCTGGGATTCCCTCACCGGTGCGCGGGCGCGAGCCGCCCGCCACCCCGGTGGGGTCATCGACCTGTCGATCGGCACGCCGGTCGACGCCACCCCCGCCGTCCTCACCGAGGCGCTGGCGGCCGCCGGTAACGCGCCGGGGTACCCGGCCGCGCTCGGCACCCGCGAACTGCGCACGGCGGCCGCCCGGTGGCTGCACCGCCGGCTCGGGGTGGAGGTGGCCGACCCGCTGGGCGCCGACCCGTCGATCGTGCCGACCGTCGGCTCGAAGGAGCTGGTGGCCCTGCTGCCGACGTTCCTCGGCCTGCCCGGCAGCGGCACCGTGATCATCCCGGAGGTCGCCTACCCGACCTACGAGGTCGGCGCCGTCCTCGCCGGCCTGGCGGTCCGGCGCGCCGACAGCCCGCCACCGGACGGGGCCGGCGCGGCGCTGGTGTGGCTGAACTCCCCGGGCAATCCGCACGGCCGGGTGCTGACCGACGACCAGTTGCGGGCCTGGGTGTCCTGGGGCCGGGCGCACGGCGTGCCGGTCGTGGCCGACGAGTGCTACGTGACCCTCGGCTGGGACGTCGCCCCGCGCTCGCTGCTCCACCCGGCGATCGCGGGGGCCGACCACACCGGCCTGCTCGCCGTCCACTCGCTGTCCAAGCAGTCCAACGCCGCCGGCTACCGCGGCGGGCTCCTCTCCGGCGACCCGGAGCTGGTCCGCCGGGTCTGGGAGGTGCGCCGGCACCTCGGGCTGCTGGTACCCGGCCCCGTGCAGGCGGCGATGGTCGCGGCCCTCGACGACGACGCGCACGTCGACGCCCAGCGGGAGCGCTACCGCGCCCGCCGGGAACGCCTGGCCGCGGCCGTGCGCGCGACCGGCGCGCGGATCGACCACTCCGAGGCCGGGCTCTACCTGTGGGTCACCCGCGACGAGGACTGCTGGACGACGATCGACTGGCTCGCCGGTCTCGGCATCGTCGGGGCGCCGGGCAGCTTCTACGGGCCGGCCGGGGCGACGCACGTGCGGCTGGCCCTGACCGCGACCGACGAGCGGATCGCCGCCGCGGTGGAGCGCCTCGCCGGCTGAGCCGGGTGCACGGTGGGGAGCGTTGTCCCTGCGGCAGGCATTCGAAGCGGTGGAATGCCCGTTACCGGGACACTGCTTCGTCGGTGGAGCGGTCAGCTGCAGGTCAGGCGGCCGAGCCGGGAGCCCTTCAGCGCTTTCGTGAGCTGGGTGGCCATGCCCTCCCAGCGCTGGTACGCCCCCGGCCACGCGCTGCGCTGCACCGACTGTGCGACGACGGTGAGCCGGCCGGTCCGCCAGCCGGGCACCGTGACCAGGTGGTCGTAGAACTTCCCGGCCGCGTGCACCGGGTCGCGCACCTGCGCGGGGGTGCCCCAGCCCTGCGAGGGGCGCTGCTGGAACAACCCGAGCGAGTCACGGTCGCCGTAGTTCAGGTTGCGCAGCCCCGACTCCTGCTGCGCGGTGGCCAGCGCGATGACGACCGCGCGGTCGGGCAGCCCGCGCTCGTGGGCGACATCGGCGATCGTGGCGGCGTTGGCGGCCTGCTCGGAGCTCACCGTCAGACCCGATCCGGGCACGCCGCACCGCCCGGGTACCGGCGGGACACCGGTGCTCTGGCTGTCCCACGCGACGCCCACGAGGACGGCGGCAGCCACGAGCAGCGCGGGCCACCACTTCTCGGCGCGCCAGCCCTTCTTCCGCCGCGCCTTCTTCTTCCGGCTCCCCGCGACCGCGGGGCGGCGGCGGGCGCTGGGCCTCCGCGTATGAGTCGGACGCCGGCGGGTGGCGGTTCTCCTGGGCCCGGCGGGATGGGAGGTGATCGTCGAGCCGGACATCGGATCGACTGTAGGTGGGGGGGACGACGAATCGGTGTCACCCCGCGCGTCTCGGCGGGGCGTGGCCGGGTGCCCGGGGCCTTGCGCGCGCCGTTAGCGTGGGCCGCCACGGTCCCAGCCCCGAGGAGCCTCCATGGTCGACGTCCTGCTGCCCGGAATCGCCGCGACCCGCGTGACGACGCCCCGCCTGAGCCAGTCGGTGCTGCACCCCGACGGCGTCGACCCGTCCGGGCCGGGCGAGGCGGTGCTGTTGGTGCACGGCAACGTCAGCTCGGCCCTGTTCTGGCAGCAGCCCATGCTGGCGCTGGCCGAGGCCGGCCATGGCCGCGTGCTCGCGGTCGACCTGCGCGGCTTCGGCGACACCGATCCGCTGCCGATCGACGCGACGCGCGGTGTCCGCGACTGGGCCGACGACCTGGCGGCCCTGGTCGACACCCTCGGGCTGGAGCGGGTGCACCTGGTCGGATGGAGCATGGGCGGGGGAGTCGTGCTGCAGTACCTGCTCGACTCCCCCGAGCGGGTCGCCTCGGTCGCCCTCGTGGCGCCGGTCTCGCCTTACGGCTTCGGGGGCACGGTCGGTGCCGACGGCGCGAGGGTGCATCCCGACGGCACGGGTTCGGGGGCCGGGGGCGCCAACCCGGACTTCGTCGCGGCGCTGGCGGCCGGCGACACCGGCGTCGACAACCCGATGGGCCCGCGCGCCGTGCTGCGGCAGTTCTACGTCGCACCGGGCTCGCTTCCGCTGGACCCGCAGCTGGAGGACGTGTTCGTCGCATCGATGAACACGACGCGCACCGGCGCCGACCACTACCCGGGCGACGCCGTGACCGTGGACGCCTGGCCGGGCGTCGCCCCCGGCACCCGCGGCGTGCTCAACACGATGTCGCCGACGGTCTTCGACGTGTCGGGCATCGTCGACCTGCCCGCGAAGCCCCCGGTGCTCTGGATCCGCGGCGACGCCGACCAGATCGTCTCCGACACCTCGGTGTTCGATCTGGCGTTCCTGGGCTCGGTCGGGGCGGTGCCCGGCTGGCCCGGCGCCGAGGCGTTCGCGCCGCAGCCCATGGTCACCCAGACCCGTGCGGTGCTGGACCGCTACGCGGCGTCGGAGGGCGCCTACCGGGAGGTCGTGCTGCCCGGCGTCGGTCACTCGCCGCCCGTGGAACGGCCGCAGGAGTTCGTCGTCGCGCTGCTGGAGCACCTCGACGCGCCCGCCCAGGCCCCGGCGAACCTCACCTGACAAGGCGGTGTCGGGCCGAAGGGGCCCGGAGGGTTCCGCGGAGGCGCGACTGTGGGGCTCCGCGCAGGTGGGGGACGGCCATTGGCCGCGGTGTCGCCCCGGAGGGGCGACTATGTATTCGCGTGGAGTGCGGCGTTGAGGGCGCCCCAGTTGCCGTCGCGGGGGAGCGCCTCGAGGGCGCCGCTCACGCTGTTGCGCCGGAACAGCAGCCCGTCGCGACCGGAGAGCTCGCGCGCCTTGACCGTCGAGCCGTCGGGGAGGGTCACCCGTGAACCGCCGGTGACGTAGCACCCGGCCTCGACGACGCAGCCGTCGCCGAGGGAGATGCCGATGCCCGAGTTCGCCCCCAGCAGGCAGCCCGAGCCGATCGAGATCACCTCGGTGCCGCCGCCGGAGAGCGTGCCCATGATCGACGCGCTGCCGCCGATGTCGCTGTCGGCCCCGACGACGACGCCGGCGCTGATCCGGCCCTCCACCATCGACGGGCCGAGCGTGCCGGCGTTGAAGTTGACGAAGCCCTCGTGCATGACCGTCGTCCCCTCGGCGAGGTGCGCGCCGAGCCGGACCCGGTCGCCGTCGGCGATGCGAACGCCGGAGGGGATGACGTAGTCGACCATCCGCGGGAACTTGTCGACGCCGAACACCGTCACGTGGCCGACCGCCGCCCGCAGCCGGTGGGCGTTGAACCCGGCGGCCTCGACCGGCCCGGCGCTGGTCCAGGCCACGTTGGTGAGCAGGCCGAAGATGCCGGTGAGGTCCGCCCCGTGCGGCCGGATCAGCCGGGAGGACAGCAGGTGCAGCCGCAGCCAGACGTCGTGGGTGTCGACCGGCGGCGCGGACAGGTCGGGAATGACGGTGCGGACGGCGATGATCTCCACGCCGCGGGCCTCGTCGCGGCGCACCAGGCCGCCGTAGTCGGGGCCCAGCTCGCCGGAGAGCTCGAGCGCGCCGAGCCGCGTCGTCCCCGCCTTCGCGCCCGCGGGCGCGCCGAGGGCCGGCTCGGGGTACCAGGTGTCGAGCACCGTGCCCGCGGCGGTGACGGTCGCGAGACCGGCGGCGACGGCGGAGACGGGGGCGGGCGCGGCGGCGCGTGCGGCGGCAGTCACGGCGACGACGCTACCGAGGACCCGCCGCGCCGGGTCGGCCGGTCGCGGGGGCGCACCCTAGGCTCGGGACCCGTGAGCGACCACCCGCAGCTCGACCTGTCCGACGACGTCCTCACCCTGACCCGTGCGCTGGTGGACGCCCCGTCGGTGTCGGGCACCGAGGGGCCTCTCGCCGACGCCGTCGAGGCGTCGCTGCGTGCGCTCGGCGGCCTCGAGGTGGAGCGCGTGGGCGACTCCGTGCTCGCGCGCACCAACCTGGGGCTGCCCACCCGGGTCGTCCTGGCCGGGCACCTCGACACCGTGCCGATCGCCGACAACGTGCCGTCGGACCTGCGCGTCGTCGACGGGGTACAGCGGCTGTACGGCTGTGGCACCAGCGACATGAAGGCCGGCGACGCGGTGATGCTGCGCCTGGCCGGACGGTTCGGCGTCCCCGGCGCGGAGCCCGCGCACGACCTGACGTTCGTCTTCTACGACAACGAGGAGGTCGACTCCGCGCTCAACGGGCTCGGCCGGGTCGCGCGCGAGCGGCGGGGGTGGCTGTACGGCGACCTCGCCGTGCTCATGGAGCCCACCGACGGCGAGATCGAGGGCGGCTGCCAGGGCACCCTGCGGGCGGTGCTCGAGGTGGCCGGCCACCGGGCGCACAGCGCGCGCAGCTGGCTCGGGATCAACGCGATCCACGGCGCCTCGGGCATCCTCGCCACGCTGGCCGAGTACATCCCCCGGACGGTCGAGATCGACGGCTGCACCTATCGCGAGGGGCTCAACGCCGTCCGGATCGAGGGCGGCGTGGCCGGCAACATCATCCCGGACGCCTGCACGGTCACGGTCAACTTCCGCTACGCGCCCGACCGCGACGAGGACGCCGCCGAGGTGCACGTCCGCAAGGTCTTCGCCCAGGCCGTCGAGGCGGGGGCGACCCTGACCGTCGTCGACAACGCCGGGGGAGCGCTGCCCGGGCTGGCCGAGCCCGCGGCCGCCGCCTTCGTCGAGGCCGTGGGCCGGCCGGCCCGGGCCAAGCTCGGCTGGACCGACGTCGCCCGGTTCGCCGCCTTCGGCATCCCGGCCGTCAACTACGGGCCCGGCGACCCCCAGCTCGCCCACACCCGCGAGGAACACGTCCTCGTCGACCGGTTGCAGCCGGTCGAGGACGCCCTGACCGCCTACCTGTCCCGGAGCAGCTCATGACCTCCCAGCCCGACGAACGACGCCCCCGCCCGACGCGCCACCGCGGCCCGGTGCTGCTGCGCGGCGGTGAGCCCGGCGGGCAGGCGCCGGGCTCCACCACCGACCAGCGGCTGCTCGACCGGCGCGGCCCCAGCGACTGGGTGCACACCGACCCGTGGCGGGTGCTCCGCATCCAGAGTGAGTTCGTCGAGGGCTTCGGGCTGCTCGCCGAGCTGCCGCGCGCGGTCAGCGTGTTCGGCAGCGCCCGCACGCCGCGCGACCACCCGCACTACGCCGCGGGCGTGCAGATCGGTGCGGCGCTGGCGAAGGGCGGCTACGCGGTCATCACCGGCGGCGGCCCCGGCGCGATGGAGGCGGCCAACCGGGGCGCGAGCGAGGCCGGCGGCCTGTCGGTCGGGCTGGGCATCGAGCTGCCGTTCGAGCAGGACCTCAACGAGTGGGTCGACGTCGGCATCGCCTTCCGCTACTTCTTCGTGCGCAAGACGATGTTCGTCAAGTACGCGCAGGCGTTCGTCATCCTGCCCGGCGGCTTCGGCACGCTCGATGAGCTGTTCGAGGCGCTCACGCTGGTGCAGACCCGCAAGGTCACCCGCTTCCCGGTGATCCTGTTCGGATCCGAGTACTGGGGCGGGCTGGTGCACTGGATCCGCTCGACGCTGGCGGCCACCGGCACGATCAACGAGGCCGACCTGGAACTGCTCACCGTCACCGACGACATCGACGAGGTCATGGCCGTCATCCAGGCCGAGGACGCCGCACGCCAGGCCGGCGACGGTGGCGGCGGCATGCAGTACGTCGCGCCCGGCCTTGGGCCGCTCGAGGCCTGATGCTCGCCTTCGTCGGGTTCGTCATCGGCGTCCTGGTCGTCGGGGGGCTGCTGTTCCTCGGCTCCTCGCTGCTGCTCGGCCGCGGGGAGACCCAGCCGCCGGCCGAGCTGGACCGCTCGCCGGTCGAGCTGCCCGAGGACCGGCCGGTCACCGGCGACGACGTGCGTGCGCTGCGCATCTCGGTCGCCTTCCGCGGCTACCGGATGACCGAGGTCGACTGGTTGCTCGACCAGTTCGCCCAGACGATCGACGAGCGTGATGCGCAGATCTCGGCCCTGGAGACCAGGCTCCGCGAGGCCCCCCGCCCGCGGCCTGCCCGGGCCGGGGACGACGACGCCGCCGGCCGGCCGGCCGAGAATGCGGACGACACCGGAGACGGCCACGATGCCGGCGACGGCGAGCGGGAGGACCGACATGCCTGACGTCGTCGAGCGGATCGACATCGACGCCCCACCGGAGCGGGTGTGGGCGGTGCTCACCGACTGGGCGTCGCAGGGGGCCTGGATGCTCGCCACCGACGTCCGCACCGTCGACGGCCCGGCGCAGGGCGTCGGCGGCCGGCTGGCCGCCCGCACCGGCCTGCCGCTGCCGGGCGGCCGGCACGTCGGCGTGCTGGACACGATGGTGATCACGAAGTGGGAGCCGCCGCGGCTGGTCGAGGTGCAGCACACCGGCCGGCTGATCCGCGGCCCCGGGATCTTCGAGGTCGAGCCGCGCGGTGAGTTCTCGACGTTCGTCTGGAGCGAGCACCTGTACCTGCCGTGGGGCCCGCTCGGCCTGCTCGCCAACGCCGGCTGGGTGCTGGTCCGGCCGTTCGTGCTGTTCGGCATCCGGCGTTCCCTGAAGCGTTTCGCCCGCGTGGCCGCGGGATCGGCGCCGTGAGCCGCCGCGGCTGGCTGCTGTTCGTGGCCATGTCGGTGATCTGGGGCGTTCCCTACCTGCTGATCAAGGTCGCGGTCGGCGAGGTGTCGCCGGTCGTGGTGGTCTTCGGGCGCTGCCTGGTCGGCGCCGCGATCCTGCTGCCCTGGACCATCGCCCGCGGCCAGCTCCGGCCGGCACTGCGCCACTGGCGCGCCCTGCTGCTGTTCACGGTGCTCGAGATGGCCGTGCCGTGGCTGCTGCTGACCTATGCCGAGCAGTCGCTGTCGAGCTCGCTGACCGGGCTCCTGGTCGCGACCGTGCCGTTCGTCGCCGCGGTGGTCGCGCGGGTCGCCGGTGACGAGGACCGGCTGACCGCGGTCCGGCTGACCGGCATGGGGATCGGCGTCGTCGGCATCGCCGCACTGCTGGGCCTCGACGTCGGGGCCGTGCACCTGCTGCCGCTGCTCGCCGTGGCCCTGACGGTGGTCGGGTACGCGACCGGCCCGATGGTCGTCACCCGCGCGCTGCCCGAGGTGCCGGGTGTCGCGGCGAGCTCGCTCGCGCTGTTCGTCACCGCGGTCGCGTACGCGCCGTTCGCCGTGCCGCGGCTGGGTGCCCTGGGCCATGCGTCGTCGGCGGCGGTGCTGTCGCTGGTCGCCCTCGGGGCGCTGTGCACCGCCCTCGCCCTGGCGCTCTTCTTCGCCCTGATCCGCGAGGCCGGCCCACAGCGGGCGCTGGTCATCACCTTCGTCAACCCGGCGGTCGCGGTGCTGCTGGGGGTCCTGCTGCTGGGCGAGCGGCTGACCCTCGGCATCGCGATCGGGCTGCCGCTGGTGCTGGTCGGGTGCGTCCTGGCCACCCGTCGCACCCGCCCGCGCGAGCCGGAACCCAGCGCCGACACCGTCGACGCCGCGGTGCGCTGACCTCGGGCGCGGAAAGTGTCGGAGGGGCGCGTTAGCGTCGCGTCCGTGGACGAGGACAGGGAGCGCTGCGGCTGGGCGAACAGCGCTCCGGAGTACGTCGCCTACCACGACGAGGAGTGGGGCACGCCGCTGCGCGGGGACGACGCCCTGTTCGAGCGGGTCTGCCTCGAGGCGTTCCAGTCGGGGCTGTCCTGGATCACGATCCTGCGGAAGCGACCGGCCTTCCGGGCGGCCTTCGCGGGGTTCGCCATCGACGCCGTCGCCGCGTTCACGGCCGACGACGAGGCGCGGCTGATGGCCGATGCGGGCATCGTCCGCAACCGCGCCAAGATCAGCGCCGCCGTCCGCAACGCGCGTGCCGCGCTCGACCTGCCCGAGGGGCTGACCGAGCTGCTCTGGTCGTACGCGCCCGCCGGCGGCCGGCCCCGGCCGGCCACCCTCGCCGACGTGCCGGCGACGAGCCCCGAGTCCAGCGCGATGGCCAAGGAACTCAAGCGCCGCGGGTTCGTGTTCGTCGGCCCGACGACCGCCTACGCGCTCATGCAGGCCACCGGAATGGTCGACGACCACGTGCTCAGCTGCTTCCGAGCACAGCCGCGCGGGTGACCTTCCGGGGGCCCAGCTTGGACCTGGGGCTCGTCATACGGGATCATTGCTGTGGAGCGCACAGCATCGAACGGACGCCGCGATCCGCCCTGCCCCCAGCAGGAGCGGCGCGGCCGGCGAAGGAGGCACGCATGGCGGCCATGAAGCCGCGCACGGGTGAAGGTCCCCTCGAGGTCACCAAGGAGGGGCGGGGCCTGGTCATGCGGGTGCCGCTCGAGGGAGGCGGTCGCCTGGTCGTCGAGCTCTCGCCCGACGAGGCGGCGGCGCTGTCGGAGGCACTGAAGGGCGCGACCAGCTGAGCACCCGCGCGAGCCTGCCTCCGGGCAGCCCCGCGAACGACGACACGGCCCCGGCCGCCGGCAACCCGCCGGCGACCGGGGCCGCGCCGTTCCCGCGGGTCGACGTCGTCGCTGTTCTCCCCGCCCTCGGTCCCGACGACGTCCTGGCCGTGCCGGTCGGCAGCGGGGGCGCCCTGCCCGGCTGGCTGACCGCGCCCGCACCGCCGGTCAGCCCGGAGCTGCTCACCGGAGCGCTGGCCGACACCGGCAACAGGGGGAAGGCGGGTGCGATCACGAATCTGCCGATCCCCGGCCGGCGCCCGCGCAGCGTCGTGGCCGTCGGCATCAACTCGGCGACCGTGCCGGACGTGCGCGCCTACGTGGCGACCGCGGTGCGGCGGGCCCAGACGCTGGCCGAGTTCGGTGCCCGCCGGCTGGTCCTGCCCCTGGACAGTGCCGCGTCCCCGGCCGGGGCCGACGAGGTCCGCGCCGCCGTCGAGGCGGCCCTGCTGGCCGGCTACCGCTTCCGCGACACCTCCACGCCCCACCCGCCGCGGCTGGACGCCGTCACGGTCGTGCTGGCCGACGCCGGCGACCCGGCGGTCGTCGCCGCGGCGCGCGCCGGCCGGTGCAGCGGCGAGGCCGTCGCCTGGGCGCGCGACCTGGTCAACACCCCGGGCAACGTGAAGAACCCGGAGTGGCTGGCGCGGCAGGCACGCGAGCGCCTCGGCGCGCACCCGCACGTCACCGTCACCGTGCTGGGCCCCGACGAGCTCCGCGCCGGCGGCTTCGGCGGTGTGCTGGCCGTCGGCGGCGGCTCGGCGACCCCGCCCCGGGTCGTCGTCGCCACCTACCGGCCGCCGTCCGCCGGGCCGGCCCACCCCGTGCTGGTGGGCAAGGGCATCACGTTCGACACCGGCGGGATCTCGATCAAGACCAACGCCGGCATGCGCGAGATGAAGACCGACATGGCCGGCGGCGCCGCGGTGCTCGCGGCCGTCGACGCGGCCGCGCGGCTCGGGCTGCCGGTGGCGGTCACCGCCGTGGTGCCCGTGGCGGAGAACGCGGTCTCCGGCTCCTCGTACCGGCCCTCGGACGTCGTCCGGCACGTCGGCGGCCGCACCACCGAGGTGCGGAACACCGACGCCGAGGGCCGGATGGTGCTCGCCGACGGTCTCGCCTACGCCCGGCTGGAACTGGGCGCGACCGTGCTCGTCGACGTCGCCACCCTCACCGGGGCGATGAAGGTGGCGCTCGGCGCGAAGACCGCCGGGCTCTACGCCGCCAGCGACGGACTCGCCGACGCGCTGCGCACCGCGGCCGCCCATGCCGGGGAACCGGTGTGGCGGATGCCGCTGGCCGAGGAGCACCGCGGCCTGCTCGACAGCGCCGTGGCCGACGCCAACAACGCGCCGGGCAACCCGGGCAGCACGACGGCGGCGCTGTTCCTGCAGCCCTTCGCCGGCGACCTGCCCTGGGCGCACCTCGACGTCGCGGGGCCGGCCCGTGCCGGTGGCGACGACGGCGAGAGCGTCAAGGGCGGCACGGGCTTCGGCGCGCGCACGCTGCTGCGCTGGCTGGAGGCCGGCGCGCCGGTGGAGGGCCCGGCGACGACCGAGGACTGAGGCCGCCGCATGCGCATCCACCGACCCTGACACGCCGTTATGACGTTTCCCGGCGGGGGCTACAGCGGATCTTCAGCGGTGAATGGCAAGGTCGTGCCGTGACCGAGCAGCCGGAGAAGCGGCCCCTGCCGGGGCGGCTGGACCCCCGCGGGGGGAAAGGCTCCTCCCGCGCGCCCTCCTCGCGCTCCGCCTCCTCGCGCTCCGCCTCCACCCGCTCCGCCTCCTCCGGCGGACGCCGCGGGGGCGGCGGTAGCCGCGGGACGCGCGCTGCCGTCCTCGTCCGGGTCGTGGGCGGGGTGCTCAGCGTGCTGCTGCTGGCCGGCAGCGGCTGGGGCTGGTACCTGGCCCGGGTCGCGCAGGCCAGCCTGAGCCGCACCGACGCCATCCCGTCCACGGGCAACTCCGACGTCAACGGCAACGGCCACGCGGGCTCGGAGATGAACCTGCTGCTGGTCGGCATGGACTCCCGCAAGGGCCTCACCCCCGCCCAGCAGGCGCAGTACTCCACCGGTGACCCGGGGGCTGTGATGAACACCGACACGATGATGCTGGTGCACATCCCCGCCGACGGGTCGGCGGCCTCGTTCGTCTCGTTCCCCCGCGACATCTATGCCGCGATCCCCGGGTACGGCCACGGCAAGCTCAACTCGGCCTACGCCTTCGGCTACAACAACGCCAGCGGCACTGCCGCCCAGAAGGACGCCGCCGGCGCGCAGCTGCTCATCCAGACGATCAGCGGGCTCTCCGGGCTGCAGATCGACCACTTCGCCGAGGTGAACCTGCTCGGCTTCATCAACCTCAGCAACATCGTCGGCGGGGTGACGGTCAACGTCTGCAAGCCGACCTACGACATCATGACCGGGGCGCACTTCCCCGCTGGTGTGCAGACGCTCAGCGGCGGGAGGGCGTTGCTGTTCGTGCGGGAGCGCCACGGTCTGCCGCGCAGTGACCTCGACCGCGTCAAGCGCCAGCAGGTCTACATCGCCGGGATGCTGCGCAAGGTGCTGTCGTCCCACCTGCTGTTCGACCTGTCCAAGCAGAAGGCGATCGTGCAGCAGGTCGGCAGCAGCGTCACCCTCGACCGGGGCCTGAACGTCTTCGACCTGGCCACGCAGATGCAGAGCGTGCAGCCGGGCAACATCACTCTCCAGACCGTGCCCGGCCTGACCGATGCACGCGACCCCAAGTGGGGCGACATCCTGCAACTGCCGTCGCAGAGCACGCTCAACTCGTTCTTCGCCTCGTTGACCGCGCCGAAGCAGGCCGCGACGACGCCCGCAGCACCGTCGGCGCCGGCGACGGTCGCGCCCAGTGCGGTGTCGGTCTCGGTGCTGAACGGCTCGGGGGTCTCCGGTGCGGCGGCGCGGGCGGCCACGGCGCTGAAGACGGCCGGCTTCGGCGCCAGCAACGGCGGCAACGCGACGGCGACGGGCACCACGACCATCCGCTACCACTCCGGCGACGAGGCGGCGGCCGCGACACTGGCCGGGCAGGTCCCGGGGGCGACGCGCACCGCCGACGACGGCGTGACCGCCGGCACCGTGCAGCTGGTGCTCGGCACCGACTTCAACGGCATCGGCCAGGCCGTCACCGCCCCGCCGGCCGCGAGCTCCGGCGCCGCCAACACCGACCAGCGGACCGCCGCCGACACCGGCTGCATCAACTGAGATCAGGCCGGCCCGACGAGCCCGGCGACGATCTCCGCCGACAGGGTCACCAGGGGCAGCCCGCCACCGGGGTGCGCGGTGCCCCCGACGAGGAAGAGCCCGGGCACCGGCGACGCGTTGGCCGGGCGCAGGAACGCCGCGCGGGCGCCGTTGCTCGACGTCCCGTAGATCGAGCCGCCGACGCTGCCGGTGTCCCGCTCCAGGTCGGCCGGGGTACGGGGAACCGACCAGCGCACCCGGTCGCGGACGTCCAGCCCGCGGTGCGCGAGCAGGTCGAGCAGCCGGGCGGCGTACCGGTCGGCGAGGCCGGGGGAGTCCCAGTCGACGCCGCCGTCCGGGTCGTGGCGCGGTGCGTTGACCAGCACGAACCACGACTCGCTGTCGGCATCGGGCCGCAGCGCCGGGTCGTCGGGCGCGCTCACGTAGAGGGTGGGATCCGCGACCGGCTGCGGGGAACGGCCGAACACGGCGTCGAACTCCGCGTCGTAGTCCTCGGGGAAGAGCACCGTGTGGTGGGCCAGGCCCGGCGTGCGGCCGCGGAGCGCCAGCAGCAGCACGAAGCCCGACAGCGACGGGGTCGCCCGCGCGAGGTTCCGCCGCGCACCCCGCGTGACCCGGTGCGGCGGCAGCAGGTCGCCGTACACGGCGGCCGCGTCGGCCCCGGAGACCACGACCTCGGCCGGTACCACCTCGCCGCCGGCGAGTTCCACCCCCGCGGCCCGGCCCCCGTCGACCAGCACGCGCCGCACCGCCGCCCCGGTCCGGACGGAGGCACCGCGCTCGACCGCCCGCTCCGCCACCGCGAGCGCCAGTTGCCGCAGCCCCCCGCGCACGTACCAGGAGCCGAACGTCTGCTCCACGAACGGCACGGTCGCCAGCACGGCCGGCGCCCGGCGTGGGTCGGAGCCCGCGTAGGTGGCGTAGCGGTCGAGCAGCGTGCGCAGGTGCGGGTGCCGCAGGTATTGCTCGCCGAGCCCGCGCAGCGTCTGCCACGGCGCGATCGTCGTGACGTCGGCGGGCCGGCGCGCCAGCCGGGCGAGCGTCGCCGGTCCCTGCAGGGGGGTGCGCAGGAAGGGTGTCTCGCTGATCCGCCACATGGCGGCGGCGCGCTCCAGCAGGGCCGTCCACTGGGCGCCGGCCCCACCGCCGAGGGCGGCGGACAGGGCGGCGGGGATGTCGCCGGCCGAGCCCGGCAGCGCCAGTCGCGTGCCGTCGGCGAACCCGTAGCCCACCGCCGGGTCGAGTCGCACCAGGTCGACCGACTCCTCGAGCGGGCCGCCGGTCGCAGTGAACAGGTCGCGGTACACCTGCGGCAGCGTGAGCAGGCTCGGCCCGGTGTCGAAGGCGTGCCCGTCGCGGGCGTACCAGCCCAGCTTGCCCCCGACGTCGTCCGCCCGTTCCAGCACCGTCACCCGATGCCCGAGCGCGGCCAGTCGCGCGGCCGCGGCGAGGCCGCCGAGGCCGGCGCCCACCACCGCCACCCGAGCCACGCGGCCACGGTAACCAGCGCAGCGACCGGTGCGAGACTGCGCGGGTGAGCACACCCGGACGGCGGATCGACCTCAACGCCGACCTCGGCGAGGGCTTCGGCATCTGGCGCCTCGGCGACGACGAGGCCCTGCTGGGCGTCGTGAGCAGCGCGAACGTGGCCTGCGGCTTCCACGCCGGCGATCCCTCGACGATGCGCCGGGTCTGCCTCGGGGCCGTCGCCGCCGGCGTGACGATCGGCGCCCAGGTCTCCTACCGCGACCTCACCGGGTTCGGCCGGCGGTTCATCGACGTCGACCCCGCCGAGCTCACCGACGACGTGCTCTACCAGCTCGCCGCCCTCGACGGCATCGCCCGGATCGCCGGCGGCCGGGTCGGCTACGTGAAGCCGCACGGCGCCCTCTACAACGCCTCGGTCGGCCATGATGGGCAGGCGCTCGCCGTGGTCGCGGCCGTCGCCGCGTACGACGCCACGCTGCCGGTGCTGGGCCTGCCCGGCTCGGCGCTGCTGCGCGCGGCGACCGCCGCCGGGCTGCGGACGGTGGCCGAGGGCTTCGCCGACCGCGGCTACACGCCGGAGGGCACGCTGGTGCCGCGCGACCGCCCCGGGGCGCTCGTGCACGACCCGGCGCTTGTCGCCGAGAGGGCCGCGCGGATGGCCGCCGAGGGGGTCGTGGTCGCGGTCGACGGCAGCACGGTCGCCGTCGAGGTCGACTCGGTGTGCGTGCACGGGGACACCCCCGGCGCGGTCGAGCTGGCCCGGTCGGTGCGGCAGGCACTGGAATCGGCGGGCCTGACAGTGGGCACGTTCGCCCGCTGACCGTCAGTCGGTGGGCAGCAGGTCCATCGGGCGCACCTCGCCGAGCAGCACCCGCGCGGCCACATCGTCGACCGAGCTGTCGGTGCCGTAGGCGTGCAGCCGCAGCAGCGAGAGCGCGGCAGGTGTGTCGATCTCGAGGTCGACGCACACCTTGCCGAGCGCCTCCCACACGGCCGCCCGCCGCTGCGGCACGGGACCCTGCAGCCACGCGGGGCCTTCCCCCGGGGTCCAGGTCGACCACACGGCCGCCTCGCTGAGCGCCGTCGTCACGATGTCGCCGACGGTCATCGCCTCGAAGACGTCGAGCTCGGTCACCCGCGCGGACGTCTCGAAGTAGAGGTCGATCGCGCCGGCGCCGGCGAGGGCCGGCTGCAGCGGGAGGGCGACCACGGCGCGGTACGGGGTGCCGCCGACGAGCAGGTCGCTGAACACCGGCCAGCGCCGGTGGAGTTCCTCCTCGACGGCGAACACCGGCATCCGGGTGTTCTGCGAGGTCATGCACGGCCCCTCGCCCACGGTGAACTGCAACCGCTCCGCGTCGGCCGCGGGCTCGGAGCTGGCGCCGAGGGGTACCCGCTGCTGGGCGCCGTCGACCAGGCTGATCCCGGCGCCGTCGACCGGCAGCATCCGGGCACACGCGCGGGCCAGCCGGACGGGCAGCAGTTCGGGCCCGTCGAGCTCGGGTTCGGTGACCGCGGCGAGCGCGTTCTCGAACTCTGCGGAGATGGACACACCTCATGGTCCGTCGTCGCCGGGGGTTCCGCAGGTCGCGATCGTCGAGCGGTGAACGATCATGGCGGCATGGAACGGGACGCGTCGGCAGCGGTGCGACGCGCCGTGCTGCCCTACGGCGACCGTGGCCTGCTGGTCGAGGTGGCCGACCTCGCCGCCGTCGCGGGCATCCGCGCGGCGCTCGAGCGCGCGCCGCTGCCGGGCCAGCTCGACCTGGTGCCGGCGGCCCGCACGCTGCTCGTCGTCCTCGACCGGGCGCCGGCCGAGACCGACGTGGCCCGGCTGCGGCGGCTCGAGCCGGCCGACTCCGTCGCAGGCTCCGACGCCGGGACGGTGGAGCTCGGCGTCGTCTTCGACGGCCCCGACCTGGCCGAGGTGGCCGGGTTGACCCGGCGCTCGGTGGCCGCGCTCGTCGAGGCGCTCATCACCGCGGAGCTGACCGTCGCGTTCGGGGGGTTCGCGCCGGGCTTCGGCTACCTGGCCGGGCTGCCCGAGGAGCTGCACACGCCCCGCCGGCCGACGCCCCGCACGCGGGTGCCCGCCGGTGCCGTGGGCCTGGCCGGGCCGTTCGCCGGGGTCTATCCGCGGGCCTCGCCGGGCGGCTGGCAGCTGGTCGGGCGCACCGACGTCGTCCTCTTCGACGCCGGGCGGGAACCGCCGGCCCTGCTGACCCCGGGCACCCGGGTGCGGTTCCGGGAGGTGCGGTGACGTGCTGACCGTGCTCACGCCCGGCCCCCTGGCCACCGTCCAGGACCGCGGCCGCCCCGGCTGGGCCGCCATCGGGGTGCCGCGG
>DASYGS010000148.1:0-18018 GCA_035999465.1 Blastococcus sp.
CTGCACCTGCACCGCGGGACGCCCTACGTCTACCAGGGCGAGGAGATCGGCATGGCGAACTTCCCGTTCGCCGGCATCGACGACTTCCGCGACGTCGAGTCGCTCAACCACTTCACGACCGCGATGGCCGCCGGGGAGGCACCGGCCGACGTGCTGCGGGTGCTCCGCCGGATGAGCCGGGACAACGCACGCACGCCGGTCCAGTGGGATTCCTCGCCGTCCGCGGGCTTCACCACCGGGACGCCGTGGCTGGCCGTGAACCCCGATTTCACGGTGTGGAACGCCGCGGCCCAGCGCGACGACCCGTCGTCCGTACTTGCCCACTACCGGCGGCTGATCGCGCTGCGGCACACCGACCCGGTGGTGGCGCTCGGCGACTTCACGATGCTGCTGCCGGCGCACGAGGAGGTCTACGCGTTCACCCGCTCCCTGGACGGCGACACGCTGCTCGTCGTCTGCAACGTCGGCCGGACGCCGCAGCCGCTGGGCTCGCTGCTGCCGGAGGCCGTCGACGCCGAGCTCGTGCTGGGCAATCTGCCGGTCCCCGACACTGCCGTCCTCGCGCCGTGGGAGGCCCGGGTGCTGCGGCGGCGCTGATGGAGTCGCTCGGTGGCGCTTTCCGCGCTCGCGCGACTCCATGACCTACGTTGCCTCGTTGTGAGCCGACTGGTCGAGAGCGTGCTGCCGGCTCGGATGGGGACGCCGTTCCGCTGGCTGGTCGCGTCGTCGTGGACCAGCAACGTCGGCGACGGGATCGGGCTGGCCGCGGGCCCCCTGCTGGTCGCCTCGCAGACCTCCGACCCGATCCTGGTCGCGCTGGCCGGCCTGCTCCAGCGGCTGCCCTGGCTGCTCTTCGGGCTGTACGCGGGGGTGCTGGCCGACCGGGTCGACCGCCGGCTGATGGTGGTCGCGGTCGACCTGATGCGGGCCGGGGTGCTGGCCGTGCTCACCGCGATGCTGGTCACCGGGCACGTGAACATCACCGTCGTCCTGGGCACGATGTTCCTGCTGGGCACGGCCGAGACCTTCGCCGACACCACCACCGGCACGCTGCTGCCGATGGTGGTGGCCAAGCGTGACCTGGGCATCGGCAACGCCCGCCTGATGACCGGCTCCCTGACCATGAACCAGCTGGCCGGCCCCGCGGTCGGGGCCATGCTGTTCGCGGCCGGGACGGCGTGGCCGTTCCTCGTGCAGTCTGTGTGCGTCGCGCTCGGGGCGGTGCTGATCTCCCGCATGGTGCTGCCGCCGCTGGCCCGGCCCGCCGGCCCCAGTCACGTCGGCCGCGACATCGCCGAGGGCTTCCGGTGGACGTGGGGCAACGGCCCCGTCCGCACGCTGACCCTCGCCATCGTCACGTTCAACGTCACGTTCGGCGCGGCCTGGTCGGTGCTCGTGCTCTACGCGACGCAGCGGCTCGGGCTGGGCGCGGTCGGCTTCGGGCTGCTCACGACGGTCAGCGCGCTGGGCGGCCTGCTGGGGATCGCGATCTACGACTGGCTGGAGCGGCACGCCACGCTCGCCTGGATCATGCGTGTCGGGCTGATCATCGAGACGTTCACCCATCTCGGGTTCGCCGTCACCACCAGCCCCTGGGTGGCGATGGGGATCATGTTCGTGTTCGGCGCGCACGCCTTCATCTGGGGGACGACGTCGCAGACGGTGCGCATGCGCGCCGTGCCGATGGAACTGCAGGGCCGGGTGGGCAGCCTCTACGCCATCGGGGTGATGGGCGGCATCGTCCTCGGCCAGGCACTCGGCGGCGTCATCGCCCAGATCTGGGGCCTCACCGCCCCCTTCTGGTTCGCGTTCGTGGGGTCCGCGGTCATCCTGGTGCTGATCTGGCGCCAGCTGGCGCACATCGCCCACGCCGACGAGGCGGTCCTCGACGCGGCGTAGGCGTTGCCCTGACGGAGTCGCTGGGTGACGGTTCCTGCACTCGAGCGACTCCATCAGGTGTTGACCCTCGACCTGGTCGAGGCCCGACGGTCACTTCGTGGAGGAACACATGCGCGGGATCGGTCAGATGGCACGCGAGTGCGGGCTGACGGTCAGCGCCCTGCGGTTCTACGACGGCGCCGGGGTGCTCGTGCCCGCGCGCGTGGACCCGTGGAGCAACTACCGCTGGTACAGCGACGACCAGGTTCCGACGGCACGGCTCGTCGCCCGGATGCGTCGGGTGGGGCTGCCCCTCGCCGACATCTGCCGGGTGCTCGAGAACCGCCGGAACCGGCCGGTGGTCGACGAGATCCTGCGGGCGCACCTGCGTCGCCTGGAGGACGGTCTGGCCGACGCCCGCCGTGAGCTCTCCGCAGCCGTGTTGCTACTTCATCAGGAGAGCCCGATGACCACCACCCGCATCACCACGACGGCCGGCGAGCTCGGCGACGCCCTGCGCGCCGTGCGCTACGCCGTCGGCACGAACGACGCCCTGCCCATGCTCACCGGCGTGCTGCTCGACGCCGACGCGACCTCCCTCCGGGTCGTGGCGACCGACCGGTACCGCCTCGCCGTCTCCACCGTCGCCGGCGCCCGGGTCGACGGGGCGCCGGTGAGTGTGATCGCGCCGGTCGCGCTGGTCGACGAGGTGTTCGGCGCCCTCGGTGCGGGCGGCGACGTCACCGTCGTCGTCCGCGGGAACGATCTCGTCGTCGAGGTGGCGGGCCGGTCGCTGACCGGGCAGCGGCTCGACCACGACTTCCCCGACTACCGCCGGTTCCTGCCCACGGCACCGGCCCACCGGGTCGGCGTCGACGTCGCCGCCCTGCGCGCCGGCCTCGCCTCCGCCCCGCAGCGGACCGTGCGCGACGAGGAGAGCGGGGCGGTCTCGGTCGCCACCGTGCTCACGCTCGGTGCCGACGGCGAGCTGCACTGCACGGACGACGTGCCGGGCGTGCTCGAGGTCGGCCTGGACCGCGAGTTCCTGCTGGACGCGCTCGACGCCGGGCGCGCGGGGCAGCTCGTCCTCGAGCTGGACGGGCCGATCACGCCGCTGGCGATCCGCAACCCCGCCCGGGTGGACGACGTCAGCCTGCTGATGCCGATCCGGCTGAGCTGACGCCCTTCATGGAGTCGCTCGGTGCCGGTTTCCGCGCTCGAGCGACTCCATCGGGTCAGTGGGGGCCGACGTGCTGCGCGCGCTCGATCCGGGGGCCGGGCCCGTACCCGTGGTCACCGACACCCCCTGCCATCGCCCCGATCGAGAGCACGGCCACCAGCGCGACGACCGCCAGGGCCAGCCGCGGCCGCGCCCGGATGTCGCGCACCGTCGTCCGGGTGAACAGGGTGCGCAGCTGGAGCCACGCAAGCAGCGTCAGCGCGCGCCAGCCCGGCGCGACCGGGGCGGGCACGGGCGCCGCCGGGAGATCCGCGGTCAGGGGCGGCAGCTCGTGGACGAACCGGGCCGAGTAGGCCGCCGCCATCCGCTCGTCGCCCTCCGCGAGGGTGAGCAGGCCGCGGGCGACCGCGTCGTGCAGGACCGCCACGACGGCGTGCCGCTCGGCGTCCGACGCCCGTACCGGTGGTGGCTCCGATGCCGTCATGACCGTGTCCTCCCGCTGCGCCCGCCTCGACGAGCGCAAGCATGGGAGGCGAAGCTGTCACCCAGCTGTGGAGGCGCTTTCATGGAGTCGCTCGGTAACGGTTTCCGCGCTCGAGCGACTCCATGAACGCCTCAGGGCAGGGGGCTGCGCGGGAGGAGACGGTCGCTGATGATCCGCTTCTGGATCTCGCTGGTGCCCTCGAAGATCGTCGTCAGCCGCGCATCGCGCCAGTGCCGCTCCACCTGCCGCTCGGTGGTGTAGCCGTTGCCGCCGTGCAGCTGCATGGCCTGGTTGGTCACCCGCACGGACATCTCGGTCGCCTCGAGCTTGACCATCGAGGCCTCCTTGGCGCACGGCAGGCCCAGGTCGAGCAGGTGGGCCACCTGCCGGTAGAAGGTCCGTGACTGCTCGATCTGCGCGGCCATCTCGGCGACGGCGAACCGCAACGCCTGGAAGTCGGCGATCGGGTGGCCGAACTGCTCGCGTTCCTGCAGGTAGAGGACCGAGTCCTCCAGCGCCGCGCGGGCCAGGCCGACAGCGCGCGCGGCGGTGTGCACCCGGGCGGTGTTGAGGAACTTCTGCGCCTCGGCGAACCCGGCCTGCTTGGCGGCGTCCCCCTCCTCGGCGCTGTCCTCCTGCGCGGCCCTGGCCTGGTCGATGACGTTGTCCTTCGGGATCCGCACCCCGTCGAACCGCAGGTCCCAGGTCAGGAAGCCGTGGTAGCCGACCTTGTCGATCGGGTAGCCGGTCAGGCCCTCGGGGAACTCGCCGCGCTTCTTCTCCAGCAGCAGGTTGACCAGCCCGGCCGAGCGGGACTCGCCGTCGGCCGGGTCGCGCTCGCGCACCAGCACCTGGATGAAGTCGGCGGCCTTCGCGTTGCCGCACCAGCGCTTGTGCCCGGTGACCACCCACTCGTCGCCCTCGAGGACGGCGCGGGTCGACACCCCGGCCAGGTCGGACCCGGCGTCGGGCTCGGACAGCGCGATCGCGCCGATCCACTCGCCGCGCGCGCTGCGGCCCAGCAGTTCGTGCCGCCGGTCGGCGTCGGCGACGGCGGTGCCCAGCCCCTGGGAGCGGGCCAGGATGCTGGCCGTCGACATCCAGGCGCGGGCCAGCTCCTCGCTGACCATGCAGTACTCGAAGACGCCGAGCCCGAGGCCGCCGGCCTCGGCCGGCACGGTGATGCCGAAGTAGCCGAGCTCGGCCAGCCGCGCCAGCAGGGACGCCGGGATCTCGCCCTTCTGCGGGTCGAGCTCGTTCGCCACCGGCAGCACCTCGTCCATCGCGAACCGGCGGGCCTGCTCCTGCAGCTTCTCCCGCTCCGGCGTGTGCCACGGCGGCAGCAGCACCGGCGGCTCGGGCTGCCAGGTCTCTGAGGCTGTCTCGTTCTCGCTCGACGTCATCGTCGGGTCTCTCCTCGGCGGGCTCGCATGCATCGACGCAGCTTGATCACGTACACCTTGGCCGCAGGACGTGCCCGCCGCACGCCGTCGCCACCCCCGATCGTGAGCAGCCTCACCCGGGTCAGGACGGCGACGCGGCGCGGGTCCTGGCCAGCGCGATGTAGTGCTCGACCAGCGAGGCGTCGTCGACGGTGCCGGTGTTGACCGCCTTCGCGGGATCCACGCCCTGGAACAGCCGCTTGAGCGGCACCTCCAGCCGCTTGCCGGTGCGCGTGTGCGGCACCCCGGGGACGGCGATGATCTCGTCGGGCACGTGCCGTGGTGACGCCTGCGACCGGATCGCCGCCTTCAGCTCCGCCACCAGCTCGTCGGTCAGCTCGGCGCCGGGCGCGAGCTGCACGAACAGCGGCATCCAGTAGCCGCCGTCGGGCTGCTCGATGCCCAGCACCACGCAGTCGACGACGGCGGGGATCGCCTCGACGGCCGCGTAGATGTCCGCCGTGCCCATGCGGACGCCCCCGCGGTTGAGCGTGGAGTCCGACCGGCCGGTGATCAGGCAGGTGCCCCGCTCGGTGATCTCCAGCCAGTCGCCGTGCCGCCACACCCCGGGCCACGGCTCGAAGTAGGCCTCGCGGTAGCGGCTGCCGTCGGGGTCGTTCCAGAAGCTCAGCGGCATCGAAGGCATCGGCTCGGTGACCACCAGCTCGCCGAGCTCGCCCACGACGGGGTGCCCATGCTCGTTCCACGACGCCACGGCGACGCCGAGCATCGGCCGCTGCAGCTCGCCCTCGGTGACCGGCAGGAGGGGCGAGCTGCCGATGAAGCCGGTCGCGATGTCGGTGCCGCCCGACAGCGACCCGAGGATCACGTCGGAGGCCACGGCGTCGTACACCCACGGGTAGGCCGAGGCCGGCAGCGGCGAGCCGGTGGAGCCGACGCCCCGCAGCGCCGAGAGGTCGTAGGTGTCACCGGGCCGGAGACCGGCCTTCTCGCAGGCACTCAGGTAGCCGGCGCTGGTGCCGAGGTAGGTGATCCCGGTGCGGGCGGCGAGGGCGAACTGCGCGTCGAGCCCGGGATAGGTGGGCGCACCGTCGTAGACCACCACGGTCGCCCCGGCGAGCAGCGCACCGGCGGCGATGTTCCACATGATCCAGGCGGTCGAGGCGTACCAGAAGAACCTGTCGCCGACGCCGACGTCGAGGTGCAGGCCCAGCTGCTTGCGCTGCTCGAGGGCGACCCCGCCGTGCCCGTGCACGATCCCCTTCGGCAGCCCGGTGGTGCCCGACGAGTAGACGATCCACAGCGGGTGGTCGAACGGCAGGGCCTCGAACACCGGCTCCTGCTCCTCGGCGACGGCGTCGGCCCAGGCCAGGACGCCGTCGGGCACCTCGTCCGGGTGCAGCCGGGGGACGGCGATCGTCGTCCGCACGCTGGGCAGCGCGGCCCGCAGCTCGGCGACGACGTCCCGCCGGTCGTAGTCCCTGCCGCCGAACCGGTAGCCGTCGACGGCGACCAGCACCGTCGGCTCGATCTGGGCGAACCGGTCGAGCACCGCCCGGGTGCCGAAGTCGGGGGCGCAGGAGGACCACACGGCGCCGATCGAGGCCGCGCCGAGGAAGGCGATCAGCGCCTCGGGCACGTTGGGCAGGTAGCCGGCCACGCGGTCACCGGGCTGCACGCCGAGCCCGCGGAGCGTGGCGGCAAAGGCGCCGACCCGGCCGCGCAGCTGCGCCCAGGACATCTCCACCGGCTCGCCGTCCTCGGCGACGACGATCAGCGCGGGCCGGTCGCCGGCCGCGAAGCGGAAGGCCTCCTCCGCGTAGTTGAGCGTGCGGCCGGGGAACCAGACCGCGCCGGGCATCTCACGCCGGGTCAGCACCTCGTCGTCCGGGACGCCGGGCAGCACGCCCGACCAGCCGGCGATGTCGGCCCAGAACTGGTCGAGGTGCTCGACCGACCAGCGCCAGAGCGTGTCGTAGTCGACCGGATCGCCGAAGGAGAGCCCGCGGCGCTCGGTCACCCACGCGGCGAAGGAGGCTGCGTGGGTCGCGCGGATGCTCTCGGGGGTGGGCTGCCACAGGACGGCGGGGGCGGTGGACTCGGCGCTCACATCCGCACGATGCCATCCTGGCTGCGCGCCGACCACGGCGCATCGACGCCGAGGAGTGGCCGTGTCCCCAGAGCCCACGGTCGAGCTCAACGTGCTCGACGGCCCGCTGCAGCCCTGTGGCACCGACCCGCTGACCGGCTTCTACCGCGACGGACGCTGCAGCAGCGGCCCCGAGGACGCTGGCCTGCACACGGTCTGCGCCGTCGTCTCCGCCGAGTTCCTGGCGATGCAGCGCGACCTCGGCAACGACCTGTCCACCCCGCGGCCCGAGTACGGGTTCCCGGGGCTGATGCCGGGCGACCGCTGGTGCGTCGTCGCCGTCCGCTGGTTGCAGGCCTACCAGGCGGGCGCCGCAGCGGGCGTCGTCCTCGCCGCCACCAACGCCCGCGCGCTCGAGGTGGTGCCGCTCGAGGCGCTGCGCCAGCACGCCGTCGACGTCCCCGACGATCTCAGCGGACTGGAGTAGCCGACAGCGGGTACGGGTGCCTCGTGCCCGATACCGATCTGCACTTCTACTTCGATCCGGTCTGCCCGTTCGCCTGGATGACCAGCAAGTGGGTCCGCCAGGTCGCCGTCCAGCGCGACTACGCGGTGGAGTGGCGGTTCATCTCACTGCGACTGCTCAACGCGCACATCGACTACGCGACGCACTTCCCGGCCGACTACGAGGCCGGCCACACCGACGGCCTGCGGTTGCTGCGCGTGGCCGCGCGGGCCCGCGCCGAGCACGGGACGCCGGCGGTGGCGGCGCTCTACGCGGCCCTCGGCGCCCGAATCTTCGAGGTGGAGCAGCCACCGGCCGCCGGCCTGCGGGGCACGCGGGAGCTCGCCGGGCCGGCGCTCGCCGAGGCGGGCCTTCCGGTGGAGTTGGCCGACGCGCTCGACGACGACCGGTGGGACGCCGAGATCCAGGCCGAGACCGACGAGGCGCTCGGAGTCACGGGCAAGGACGTCGGGACGCCGATCCTGCACTTCCGGCCGCCGGAGGGGGTCGCCTTCTTCGGCCCGGTGATCAGCCGCCTGCCCGACGATGCGGACGCCGCCGCGCTGTGGGACCACGTCGTCGGGCTCGCGACCTTCCCGGGGTTCGCCGAGCTCAAGCGGAGCCTCCGCGAGCAGCCGCAGCTCCCGGCCTTCGGGGTCCGCGCCGGCGAGGTCGGCAGGCAGGAGGACTGGCACGGCGGGAGCCGCCGGCTCAAGCGGTAGCCCCTGCCGGAATGAGAGCGCCGGTCGAGGCGCTTCCCGGGTCATGAGCGACCTCCTCCACCTGCCCCTGACCACGCTGGACGGCGCCGCGACCACGCTCGGCGCACTGACCGGCGGCAACGCCGCGCTCGTGGTGAACGTGGCGAGCCGCTGCGGGCTCACGCCGCAGTACGCGCAGTTGGAGGCGCTGCAGGAGGAGTACGGGCCGCGCGGGTTCACCGTCGTCGGCGTGCCGTGCAACCAGTTCCGGGGCCAGGAGCCGGGCACCGCCGAGGAGATCGCCGAGTTCTGCTCGGCCACCTACGGGGTGACCTTCCCGATGACCGAGAAGGTCGAGGTCAACGGCCCGGACGCGCACCCGCTCTACCGGCGGCTGACCGACACACCCGACGCGACCGGCGAGGCCGGTGACGTGCAATGGAACTTCGAGAAGTTCCTGATCGGGCCGGACGGCCGGGTCGCGGGCCGGTTCCGGCCGAAGACGCTGCCCGACGCCCCCGAGGTCCGCGCCGCGATCGAGGCGCTGCTGGCCTGAGGCGGCGCCGCCTCAGAGCGACCAGGGCGGGGTGAGGGTGCTGCCGTCGGGCAGGAGCGCCTCGATGCCGGCACTGGTCGTGACCCAGGCCGTCGCACCCCCGGGCCCGCCGTCGACCTGCAGTTCGCTCCCGGCCGCCACCAGCACGACGTCACCGGCCGAGGCGACGGAGCGCTCGCCGTCGAGCGTGACCGCCAGGTCGCCGTCCAGGACGAGCAGGACCTCCTCCCGGGTGGGCCGGTGCGCCGCACCGCGCAGGCCGGCCGGCACCTCCAGCCGCCAGGCGCAGAGCTCGCCGCTCCCCCGGGACGGCGCCACGTAGGCCGCGAACCGGCTTCCGTGGGCTTCGTGCGCGGTGGCATCGGGAACGCGGAACACGGGCATCGGGACCTCCAGAGTGGTCAAGCGGCTTGACGATTATGGTCAAGCGTCTTGACCGATCTGTCAAGCTCTGCTCGTGCGTGCTGACGACTGGACGACGGCGGCCTCGGTGCTCGGCCTGGCCGGCCGCCTGATCGACGGGATCCAGTCGGGCATGGCCGCCCGGGGGTTCGACGACGTCCGCCCGGCGCACGGCTTCGCCTTCGCCCGCATCAGCGCGGGGGACGCCACCAATGCCGACGTCGCCGAGCATCTCGGCGTCACCAAGCAGGCGGCTAGCCAGCTGATCGATCAACTGGTGACGCGCGGCTACGTGACCCGGCGCCCGGACCCCCGGGACGCCCGCGCCCGGCTGCTCGAGCTCACGCCCCGGGGCACGGCGTGCACCCGGGCCGCCGAGAGCGCCGCCGCCGAGGTCGTCGGCCGCTGGCGCGACCGGCTGCCCGCCGGGCAGTTCGACGCCCTGCGCGCCGCGGTGGTCGCACTCGGCGAGCCCGGCCCGCTGCGCATTCCGTGGTGAGGCCGGGGCACGGTGGCACCTACGATCGCGGCAGACGCGCTCCGGACGACGGGATCGGCACATGACCACCGAGCAGGACGTCCCGGGCGGCGGCTCGCCCTTCGGCGCGGACGCCACCGCGAACCTCTGGCTGCACTTCGCGCGGATGGGCTCCTACGCCGACACCCCGCCGCCGGTGATCGTGCGCGGCGAGGGCGCCTCGATCTACGACGACCGGGGCCGGCGCTACCTCGACGGCCTGGCCGGGCTCTTCGTCGTCCAGGTGGGGCACGGCCGGCGCGCCCTGGCCGAAGCGGGCGCCCGCCAGGCCGAGCAGCTGGCCTTCTTCCCGCTGTGGTCCTACGCGCACCCGTCGGCCATCGAGCTCTCCCAGCGGCTGGCCGCCGAGGCACCCGGCGACCTCAACCGGGTCTTCTTCACCACCGGCGGCAGCGAGGCGGTGGAGACGGCGTGGAAGGTGGCCAAGCAGTACTTCAAGCTGACCGGCAAGCCGGGCAAGACCAAGGTCATCAGCCGGGCGGTCTCCTACCACGGGACGACGCACGGGGCGCTGTCGATCACCGGGGTGCCGGCGATCAAGGCCGCGTTCGAGCCGCTGGTGCCGGGCACCTTCCGCGTGCCCAACACGAACATCTACCGCGCGCCGGTGTTCGGCGACGACCCGAAGGCGTTCGGCCGGTGGGCCGCCGACCAGATCGAGGCGCAGATCCTCATGGAAGGCCCCGACACGGTGGCGGCGGTCGTCCTCGAGCCGGTGCAGAACGCCGGCGGCTGCTTCCCGCCCCCGCCCGGCTACTTCGACCGCGTGCGCGAGATCTGCGACCGGTACGACGTCCTGCTGGTCAGCGACGAGGTCATCTGCGCGTTCGGGCGGCTCGGCACGACGTTCGGCTGCGACAAGTTCGGCTACGTGCCCGACATGATCACCTGCGCCAAGGGCATGACGTCGGGGTACTCCCCCATCGGCGCGCTGATCGCCTCCGACCGGGTCATGGAGCCGTTCCTGCGCCCCGGCACGACCTTCCCCCACGGCTACACCTTCGGCGGCCACCCGGTCAGCTGCGCCGTGGCCATGGCCAACCTCGACATCATCGAGGAGGAGCAGCTCAACCGGCACGTGCGCGAGAACGAGGGCGCGTTCCGCACCACCCTGGAGAAGCTGCTGGACCTGCCGATCGTCGGCGACGTCCGCGGCGACGGGTACTTCTACGCCATCGAGCTGGTCAAGGACTCCGACACCCGGGAGCGGTTCGACGCCGACGAGCGCGAGCGGCTGCTGCGCGGCTTCCTGCCGAAGGCGCTGCTGGACGCCGGCCTGTACTGCCGGGCCGACGACCGGGGCGACTCGGTGATCCAGCTCGCCCCGCCGCTGATCTGCGGGCAGCCGGAGTTCGACGAGATGGAGTCGATGCTGCGGTCGGTGCTCACCGACGCCGCATCGGTGATCTGACGGTCAGGACGACAGCGAGGCCGGCACCTCCGGCAGGACGGTGGGCACCGGCGCCGACCGCGCCGTCTGGGCCAGGGCGATGCCCACGAGGACGACGACGCCCCCGGCGATCTGCCAGCCGGTGAGCACCTGCCCGACCCAGACCCACGCGACGATCGAGGCGAACACCGGCTCGACGGTGGCCACCAGGCCCGCCGTCGTCGGCGTGAGGTGGGGCAGCGCGGCGATCGACAGCCAGAACGGCACGATCGCCCCGAGGACGACGATCCACGCCACGAGCGCCCACAGCGGCACGGTCAGCCCCCCGAGGGACGCCGGCACGCGGTGCGCCAGCACTCCGGCGTCGAACCGCCACCACGGCGCCGCGACCGCCCAGAAGACCGCCGCCGCCACGAAGCTCCAGGTGGTGAGCGCGATCGGGTCGCGGACCGCGGTGCCCCGCTCCCCCATCAGGTAGTAGGTGGCCAGGCAGAGCGCGGCCAGCAGCCCTGCGGCCACCCCGAGCGGGTCGAGCGAGCCGCCGCCCTCCCAGACCTGCGCGACCAGCACGAGCCCGCACAGCGACAGCAGCAGCGCCACCCACAGCCGGCTGCGCACGCGCTCACGGCGCACCAGCCAGACGTAGAGCGCGATGAACACCGGCGCCGTCATCTCGAACACCAGCGCGATGCCGACCGGCAGCCGCCCGATCGCCACGTAGTAGAGGAACTGGGTCAGCGCGACGCCGACCACGCCGAACACCGCGAGGAACGGCAGCTCGCGGCGGGTCACCCGCAGCCGGCGCGGCGAGATCACCGCGAGCACGACGACCAGCCCGATCGCGGCACCCGTGCAGCGCAGCGCGGTCAGCCGCGGCGCCGGGAGGCCGGCCTGCAGCGCGAGCGTCGAGACCGTGCCGTTGATGCCGAAGAGCGCCGCCGCGACGACCGTGTAGACGTAGCCGGCGGCGGGGCGGGCGACGCGGGACACCCTGGGAACGTAGTCAATCCCCCGAGTTGATCATCGTCTGCGTGCTCGCTCCGGCGGCGTGTCCGACCGTGTCCCGTGCACGCAGACGATGATCAACTATGTGGGGTGGGCGGCGATCAGCCGGCTGACGGTCTCCAGCCAGGCGGCCCGCACCGCGACCGGCTGCCCGTCGACCAGCCGGTGCACGAAGGCGTCGAGATCACGGCCCCGGACGGTGGCCTCGAACCCCAGCCGGACCAGCAGGACCTCGATCTCCTCCAGCGCCAGCCCGGCGTCGACCAGCGGCGCGATGATCCATCGATGGCCCGTCGGGCGCTCCGCATGCAGAGTCACGAAGAGTCTTCGACGACGGGGGCCGATCCGGTCGAGCACCCGGGCTGTGATCCGCACCCCAGCCTGCGCGCCGAGCGGGGCGGGTGCGGGGTGGGTGCGGGACCGTCGGCGCCGGGGGGTCAGACTGCGAGGGTGGACCTGCCCGCGGCCCTGTACGTGCCCACCGACGACGGCTATCTGGCCACCGCGCTGACCATCGGCCCGTGGGATGCGGGCTTCCAGCACGCCGGGCCCCCGGCCGCACTGCTCGCCCGCGAGGCGGAGCGGGCCGGCGGCATCGCGGGCGGCCAGGCCGTGCGGCTGGCCTACGACATCTTCGCGCCGGTGCCGGTCGGCCCGGTGCGCGTGCGCACCACCGTCGTCCGCCCGGGACGGCGGATCGAGCTGGTCGAGGCCGTCCTGCACGGCGGGGATGACAGAGCGGTCCTCGACGGCTGCGACGAGCGGCCGCTCATGCGGCTGTCCGCCTGGCGGATGCGCGCCGCGGACGACGGGCTCGCGGCGCCCGGCCAGGACCATCCCGCGCCGGCGACGCCGGAGGCCAGCCGGCCCGAGACCGCCGAGTTCTTCACCGAGGACGTCGCCTACCACCGGGCTCTGGAGTGGCGCTTCTCCACGGGCAGCTTCAACGCCCCCGGACCCGCCGCGGCGTGGACCCGCCCGAGCTGCCAGTTGGTCGAGGGCGAGCCGATGACCCCGCTGGAGCACCTGCTGGTGATGACCGACGCGGCCAGCGGCATCTCGGCGACGCTGGACTGGACGACGGCCACCTTCGCCAACGTCGACCTCACGCTGAACCTGCACCGGCCGCCGGCCGGCGAGTGGCTCGGGATGGACGCCGCGACGACCCTCGGCGGCGCGGGCGCGGGACAGTGCTTCGCCGTCCTCTACGACGAGGCCGGCGCGATCGGGCGGTCGTCGGCGTCCCTGTTCGTCGCGTCCCGATGACGCGCCGGCCATGTGGCATCGACCGCCCTGACCGCTCAGGCTGGACGGCGATGACCCCGACGAACCGAACGCCCCACTTCCCCAAGGTGCCGATCCGATGAAGGCCGTCCACAACCTGCTGCACTGGCTCGCCGGCCCCGGGCTCGAGGCCGTGCTGATCATCCTCGGCTCGATCCTGCTGGCCCGCTTCGTCGCCTGGCTGGGCGCCCGGATCACCGACCGGATCGACGAGAAGTCCACCGGCGGCGACGCCCTGGTGCGCTCGGAGGCCGCGAAGCACCGGCACTCGCTCACCCAGGTGCTGACCTGGTCGGCGATCGTGCTGATCTACGCCATCGCGATCTTCTTCGTGCTCGACCGGCTGGGCGTCCCGGTGACCGGCCTCGTCGCGCCCGCCACGGTGCTCGGCGTCGGGCTGGGCTTCGGCGCACAGCGGATCGTCAGCGACGTCCTGGCCGGCTTCTTCATCATCACCGAGCGGCAGTACGGCTTCGGCGACGTGGTGGCGATCAACGTCCTCGGCGCCGGTGACCCCGCCAGCGGAACGGTGGAGGACGTCACCCTGCGCGTGACGCGGGTCCGCTCGGCCAACGGCGAGGTCGTCACGGTGCCCAACGGGCAGATCGTGAAGGTCGTCAACCTCTCCCGCGACTGGGCGCGCGCCGTCGTCGACGTCCCCGTTCCGGCCGACGCCGACGTCAACCAGGTCAACGAGCTGCTCCGCGAGGTGGGCAGCGACGCGTTCCGCGACCCGGCCATGCGGCCCCTGCTGCTCGACGCCCCGAGCGTGATGGGCGTCGAGACCCTCGGCCTCGACCAGGTCAACGTGCGGGTCGTCGCCCGCACGCTCCCCGGCAAGCAGTTCGAGGTCGGCCGCGACCTGCGGGCCCGCATCGTCGTGGCGTTCCGCCGGCAGGGCATGCACGTGCCCGCGCCGACGTCCGACGACGGACCGTCGATCGAGCTGGCCACCCAGCCCGCGGAAGGACAGGTGCGATGACCACCCCCGGGGACGACGGCGTCCGCCGGCCGGACGACGGACCGCAGCACGCCGCGCCGTCGGGAAGCGCCGCCCCGGGCGGCCGCGGCTCCGGCTGGTGGTCGTCGGTGCCCCATCACCTGGGCCGGGCGCGCACGTCGACGGTGGTCCTGTCGGTGCTGTTCCTCGCGATCGGTGCGCTGTACCTGACCGTGCACCCCACCGACACCGGGACGGCGACGACCGGCGTCACCACCCCCCGGCCGGCCCCGGTGCACCCGGCGCCCCGCACGCACGCACGCACCACGGCACCGCGGACGACGCCGGTGCCCGCGACCCCCACCACGAGCAGCAGCCCGACGCACCTCACGCCGTCGCCCAGCACGCCGTCCGCCCCGGTTCCGTCGCCGACGACCGCGAGCGGGACACCCGGCACCACGTCGTCGACACCGCTGGTGCCGAGCGTCCCGCCGACCACCAGCAGCGCGCCGACCTCGTAACGCGAAGGTCACGGCGGGGCAGGGGGGCGTTCCCGCCGGGGGCCGGGCAGGGCAAGATCAGTTCATCTGGCCCCGCTGGAATGGCCCCGCTGAAAGTGAGAGCACCGTGTCCGCACGATTCCTGACCCGCCGCGCGACCGGTGCCGCGGCGGCCCTTGCCAGTGCCGCCCTGGTGCTCAGCGCCTGCGGCGGCGGCTCGTCCACCAGCTCGTCGGGCAGCAGCGGCAGCAGCAGCAGCAGCTCCGCGCTGCCCAGCGTGTCCGCGGACCCGGCGCTGGCCGCGAAGGTGCCGGCCGCGATCAAGGCCGACGGCTCGATCTCCGTCGGCAGCGATACCACCTACGCCCCGAGCGAGTTCATCGCCGCGGACGGGCAGACGATCGTCGGTTTCGACGTCGACCTGTTCGGCCTCGTGGCGCAGAAGCTCGGGTTGAAGGCGCAGTTCCAGACCGCCCCCTTCGACTCGATCATCGCCGGTGTCGGCTCGGGCAAGTACGAGATCGGCGTCTCGTCGTTCACGATCAACAAGGCCCGCGAAGCGAACGCCAACATGATCAGCTACTACAACGCGGGCACGCAGTGGGCCACCAAGAAGGGCAACCCGAACAACATCGACCCCGAGAACGCGTGCGGCAAGAACATCGCCGTCCAGAAGGCGACCGTCCAGGTCGACGACATCACCGCGCGGTCGAAGAAGTGCACGGACACCGGCAAGAAGGCGATCACGATCGACCAGTACGAGGCACAGAGCGACGCGACGGCGGCGATCGTGTCCGGCAAGGACGACGCCGGCCTGGCCGACTCCCCGGTGATGGCGTACGCGGTGCAGCAGACCAAGGGGCAGCTCCAGCTGCTCGGGAGCGTCTACGACGCCGCCCCGTACGGCTACGTCGTCAAGAAGGACCAGACCGAGTTCGCCCAGGCGATCGCCGACGCGGTGAAGGCGCTGATCGCCGACGGCAGCTACGCGAAGGTGCTGTCGAAGTGGGGCGTGCAGAGCGGCGCCATCACCAACCCGACCGTGAACCCGGCCCCCTGAGCCGGCCCCGGCCCGCCCCCTGAACCATGTCCTCCGACACGACGACGCAGTCGGCACCGCCCGAGCAGATCCGGGCGGTGCCGGTGCGGCACCCGGGCAGGTGGATCGGCACCGTCGTGATCGCGGTCATCGCCGCGATGTTCGTGCACATGCTGATCACGAACGACGCGTTCCAGTGGCGGTTCATGGTCGACAACATGTTCACGCCGCCGGTGCTGCGCGGTGCCCGGACCACGCTGATCATGACCCTCCTGGCGATGCTTCTCGGCATCCTGCTGGGCATCGTCTTCGCGGTCATGCGACTGTCGCCCAACCCCGTGCTCTCGGCCACGGCGTGGACCTACGTCTGGTTCTTCCGCGCCATCCCGCGGTACGTGCTGCTGTTCTTCGTCGCCAACCTCGGCGCGCTCTACGCGACCTACAACATCGGCATCCCGTTCGACCACCAGTTGATGAGCCTGCTCGGGCTGCGCGGCGACATGCGTTTCCTGGGCCTGAACGGCAACCAGATCTTCGCCGGGTTCACCGCCGGCCTGATCGGCCTCGCCCTGTCCGAGGGCGCCTACATGGCCGAGATCGTGCGCGCCGGCATGCAGTCGGTGGACCCCGGGCAGACCGAGGCGGCCAGCGCGCTCGGCATGAGCCGCGCGATGACGTTGCGCCGGATCGTGTTGCCGCAGGCAATGCGCGTGATCATCCCGCCGACGGGCAACGAGATGATCGCGATGCTCAAGGACACCTCGCTGCTGATCGCGGTGCCGGTGACCACGGAGCTGAACTTCCAGCTGCGCGCGATCGGCAGCCGGACGTTCCAGGTCATCCCGATGGCCGTGGCGTCGATCCTCTGGTACCTGGCGCTGTCCAGCCTGCTGATGGCGGGCCAGTACGTGGTGGAACGCCGGTTCAGCAGAGGCGTCGGGGTGCGGGAGACCCGGGCCCAGCGCGCCGAGCGCCAGGCCCGCACGGTGGGGGGCACCCATTGAGCGAGATCAACGACGGGACGACGGGGGATTCGGTCCACGCGATGATCCGCGCCGAGGCCGTCCGCAAGTCCTTCGGCGCGGTCGAGGTGCTCAAGGGCATCTCGCTCGAGGTCGCGCCGCGCGAGGTCATGTGCGTGATCGGGCCCTCCGGTTCGGGCAAGTCCACGTTCCTGCGCTGCGTCAACCACCTGGAGAAGATCAACGCCGGCCGTTTGTGGGTCGACGGCCGGCTGGTCGGCTACCGCGAGAAGGGCGGCAAGCTGCACGAGCTCCGCGACAAGGAGGTCTCCGCGCAGCGGCGTGACATCGGCATGGTGTTCCAGCGCTTCAACCTCTTCCCCCACATGACGGCGCTGGAGAACGTCATGGAGGCGCCCACGCAGGTGAAGGGCATGGCCAAGCAGGCGGCCCGCGAGCGCGGGGCGGCGCTGCTCGAGCGGGTGGGCCTGGGCGACCGCATCCAGTCCTACCCCAACCAGCTCTCCGGCGGCCAGCAGCAGCGGGTGGCGATCGCCCGCGCGCTGGCCATGGAGCCCAAGCTGATGCTCTTCGACGAGCCGACGTCCGCACTGGACCCCGAGCTGGTCGGTGAGGTCCTCGACGTCATGCGCGGCCTCGCCCAGGACGGCATGACCATGGTCGTGGTCACGCACGAGATGGGTTTCGCCCGGGAGGTCGGCGACACCCTGGTCTTCATGGACGACGGCGTCGTCGTCGAGGCCGGGGCGCCGCGGCAGATCCTGACCAATCCGCAGCACGAGCGCACCAAGTCGTTCCTGTCGAAGGTGCTCTGACGCCCAGGCGTTCGTGGGAACGAGCTCGGTCAGAACGAGGTGACGACGGCGATGCCCGGCTGCTCACCGACCCGGGCGAGCGCGGCCCCGGCGTCGTCCAGCGACAGTTCGCGGGTGATCAGCCGGCGCGGGTCGAGGCGACCGGCGGCGATCAGGCCGAGCAGCTCGGGGTAGGCGTGCGCGGCCATGCCGTGGCTGCCGAACAGCTGCAGCTCCAGCGTGATCACCCGCTCCATCGGCACCTCCGGCCGCCCCTGCGCCGGCGGCAGCAGCCCGACCTGCACGTGCCGGCCCCGCGGCCGCAGGCTGCGCACCGAGTTCGTGCA
>DASYGS010000010.1:0-9393 GCA_035999465.1 Blastococcus sp.
AGCACGGCGACGGCCGCGAGCACCACGGCCAGCGGTCGCAGGGTCCAGCGCCCCGTCACGTCGTCACTCCTCTTGGTCACCGGTCATCGGAGACTACGCACAGCTGGGAGTTCCCTGCGCGTCTCCTGTGGACAACCACCCGATCGCATTGGGGGTGTTGTGCGCCCTCCTGGAGTCCTGCAGGACCCAGAAGGCGCGCACACCACCCCGAAAGCACCGCCAAGAACCCGAGAGCTACAGCCCGAGGGCCGCCGACATCTCGGCCCGCAACTGGTCGAGCTCGTCCTGGCCGCGACCACGGGCGGCGATCAGGCCGGCGTCCTCGTGCACCGGAACCACCGTCTCCAGGTAGGCCTTCAGCTTCGGCTCGGTGCCGCTGGGCCGCACGATCACCCGCACCCCGTCACCGAGCAGCCGCACGCCGTCGACCGGCGGGTCCGCCAGCGCGAGATCGGTGAACTCCACGGGCCGGCCGAGGAGACGCGACGGCGGCTCGGCGCGCAGCCGCGCCATTGCGTCGGAGATGCGCGTGAGGTCCTGGACCCGTACGGCGAGCTGGCCGGTCGCGAACACCCCGTGTTCCAGCGCCAGCTCGTCGAGGCGGTCGAGCAGCGTGCGACCCGACGCCTTGAGCTCCGCGGCCAGCAGTGCGACGGCGAGCGCGGCGGAGATGCCGTCCTTGTCGCGGGCGACCGACGGCGCCACGGAGTACCCCAGCGCCTCCTCGTAGCCGAACACCAGCGGCGCCTCGGCCGATCCGGCCCGCATGATCCACTTGAACCCGGTGGGCGTCTCCTCCGACGGCACGCCGTGCGCGGCCGCGACCACGTGCATCAGCGACCCGCTGACCAGGGACGACGCGTAGGTGCCGCGCACCCCGCGCCGCAGCAGCCAGTCGGCCAGCAGCGTGCCGACCTCGTCGCCGGTCAGCTGCCGCCCGTCGCAGACGACGGCGCACCGGTCGGCATCCGGGTCCTCGGCGATCGCGACGTCGGCACCGATCCGCGCGGCCACGGCCTTCAGCAGGTCGGTGGCGCCCGGCTCCTCGGGGTTCGGGAAGGCGACGGTCGGGAACCGGGGATCGGGCCGGTCCTGCTCGGGCACGGTCACCGGCTCGGCGAACCCGGCCGCGGCGAACACCGCGCGGGTGACGTCCGCGCCCACTCCGTGCATCGCGGTGTAGGCGACCCGCAGCGCGGCCCGCTCACCGGCCGGCACCGGCGACGGGTCGACGGCCCGCACGACCGCGGCCACGTAGTCGGCGGCGAGGTCGTCCTCGAGGGTCAGCCACTCGTCGCTCCGCCGGACCTCGCGGGCCGGACCCACCGCGGCGATCGCCGCCTCGATCTCCCGGTCGGCCGGCGGGACGAGCTGCGCGCCGTCGCCCAGGTAGACCTTGTAGCCGTTGTCGTTCGGCGGGTTGTGGCTGGCGGTCACCATGATCCCCGCGGCGCAGCCCAGGTGGCGGACGGCGAAGGAGAGCACCGGCGTCGGCAGCGCGCGCGGCAGCACCTGGACGGCGAAACCGGCGCCCGCGAGCACCTCGGCGGAGATCCGGGCGAACTCGTCGGAGCGGCGCCGCGCGTCGAAACCGATGACCACGGCGGCGCCGGCGTGCCCCGAGTCGGCGAGATACCGGGCGAGGCCCGCCGCGGCCCGGGTGACGACGGCGGCGTTCATGCCCGACGGCCCGGCGCGCAGGGGGCCGCGCAGCCCCGCCGTCCCGAAGGTGAGCGGGCCCGCGAAGTGGCGCTCGAGCTCCTCGACGTTCTCCGCCTCGATCAGCGCCGCGATCTCGGCGCGGTCGCCCTCGTGCGGGTCGTCGTCGGCCCAGGCGCGCGCGACGGCGAACAGTTCCTCGCTCACAGCCGGCCTCCGGCAGCCTCGACGTTCTCGGCGTCGAACTCGGGCAGCGTGTACTGGCCGCCCACGCGGGCGTGCACCGGATCGGCCGGGTCGGGCTCGCCGAACTGCTCGATCAGCGCCTCGGCGTACACCTCGGCGTCGTCGGCCGGCTCGTAGCCCAGCGCGCGGGCGGCGGTGAGGTCCCACCAGTTCCGCGTGTTGTTCGAGACCCCCCAGACGACGGCGAAGCCGGGTGGCGGGGTGGTCAGCGCGGCGTCGACCAGCGAGACGGTGTCGGCGGGGGAGAGCCAGGTGGCCAGCATCCGCGTCGTCGTCGGCTCGGCGAACGCGCTGCCGATCCGCAGGCAGACGACGTCGAGGCCGTAGCGGTCGGCGTACAGCGAGCCGAGCGCCTCCATGGTCACCTTCGCGACGCCGTAGTAGGTGTCGGGCCGGGGTGGCGCGTCGGCCTCGGTGAGCAGGCCGCCGTCGGGGCGCGGCGTGTAGCCGGTCGCGTGGTTGCTGCTGGCCAGGACCACCCGGGGGACGCCCGCGCGGCGCGCGGCCTCCAGCGCGCAGTAGGTGCCCTCGATGTTGGCGTGGCTGATCGCCGGCCAGGTGGACTCACCGGAGATGCCGGCCATGTGCACGAGGGCCGCGGCGCCCTGCGCGGCGTCCACGACGGCGTCGAGGTCGGTGACGTCGGCGACGACCTGCTCCTCGCCCGGCCGGACGTCGGACACCGGGACGACGTCGAGGCTGCGCACCGCCCAGCCGCGCTCGGGAAGCCCGCCGCGCAGCACCGTGCCGATCCGGCCGGCCGCGCCGGTCAGCAGCACCGTGCCGGTCATGCCAGGCGCCCGGTGAACTCGACGAGGAACTCGCCCAGCCGGCCGGCCGCGGCCTTGCCGGCGGCCAGCACCTCCTGGTGGTCGAGCACCTCGCCGGTGATGCCGGCGGCGGCGTTGGTGACCATCGAGAGGCCGAAGACCTCCAGCCCGGCGGCGCGGGCGGCGATCGCCTCGAGCGCCGTCGACATGCCCACCAGGTCGGCGCCGAGGGTACGCAGCATGCGGATCTCGGCCGGGGTCTCGTAGTGCGGGCCCGGCAGCGCCGCGTAGACGCCCTCGGTCAGTGCGGGGTCGATCTCGCGGGCCAGCACCCGCAGCCGCGCCGAGTAGAGGTCGGTGAGGTCGACGAAGTTGGCGCCCACCAGCGGCGAGCGGGCCGTCAGGTTGAGGTGGTCGGCGATGACGACGGCCTGGCCCACCCGGTGGTCGGGAGCGAGCCCCCCCGCGGCATTGGTCAGGATCACGGTGCGCACGCCCGCGGCCGCCGCCGTCCGGACCCCGTGGACGACGGGCTCGACGCCGCGGCCCTCGTAGAGGTGCGTGCGGCCGAGGAAGAGCAGCACCTTCCGGTCGCCGACGCGCACCGAGCGCACCTCGCCACCGTGGCCGACCGCGGTCGGGGCCGCGAAGCCCGGCAGCTCCCCGATCGCGATGGACGCCTCGGTGGCACCGAACGCGTCGGCGGCCGGCGCCCAGCCGGACCCCATCACCACCGCCACGTCGTGCGCGCCGCCGAGGGCGGAGGTGAGGGCCTGCGCGGCAGTCGCGGCGAGGGCGTCGGGATCAGGAGTTGAGGGCTGACTCACGCGGGGACGCTAACGCAGCGGGACGACGACCGAGGTGCCGCTGCGCCGGGCGGACGGCGAGATCCGGCGCGGGACCCCCCCGACTTCGGGGAACGAGTGCCCTCCGGGCACCGCACGAGCCCGACTTCGGGGAAGTCGGCCTACGCGGGGTCGCCGGACGATATCCACCGGCGGAGTGATCTTGGCCGCGGGGGCCCTCGCCGGGGGGTGGGCCGGGGTGATCGTCCCTAGACTTGCCAGGTGCAGATCCCCTTCCAGTCCTCCGAGCGCGCCAGCCTGGGCGTGGAATGGGAGCTGCAACTCGTCGACAGGGAGACCCGGGAGCTGACCGCGGGCGCCATCGAGATCCTCGAGCAGATCCGGCCCGAGGGCGCCGAGGAGCACCCCAAGGCCAAGCACGAGCTGCTGCAGTCCACCATCGAGATCATCACCGGCATCTGCTCCACCGTCGCCGAGGCGAAGGCGGATCTGGCGGGCACGCTGGCCGAGGTCGAAGCCGCTGCCGAGGAGCGTGGCCTGGGCCTGATCTGCGCCGGCACCCACCCGTTCACTGACTGGCAGACCCAGCTCATCTCGCCCAAGGAGCGCTACCTCCGGCTGGTCGAGGAGATGCAGTGGCCGGCGCGGCGGCTGCAGATCTTCGGGGTGCACGTGCACGTCGGCGTGCGGGCGCCGGAGAAGGCGATCCCCGTCGTCAACGCGCTCTGCCAGTACCTGCCGCACCTCCTGGCGCTGTCGGCGTCCTCGCCCTACTGGATCGGCCGCGACACCGGCCTCGCGTCGGCGCGCACCAAGATCTTCGAGGGCATGCCGACGGCGGGCCTGCCGTACCAGCTCTCCGGGTGGCCCGAGTTCGAGAACTACATGGAGACGCAGATCTCCAGCCACGCGATCGAGAGCGTGCGTGAGGTCTGGTGGGACGTCCGGCCGCACCCCGACTTCGGCACCGTCGAGCTGCGCATCTTCGACGGGCTGCCCACCCTCGACGAGATCGGCGCGGTCGCCGCCCTGGCCCAGTGCCTGGTCGAGCAGTTCGACACCCAGCTCGACCGCGGCTACACGCTGCCGACCCCGGCCCGGTGGGTGCTCCAGGAGAACAAGTGGCGGGCCGCCCGCTACGGCCTCGACGCCGACATCGTCGTCGACGAGAAGGCCACCGTCCGCCCGGTGAAGCAGGCGATCCTCGACCTGGTGGAGGACCTGATGCCGACGGCGAAGCGGCTGGGCTGTGCCGACGAGCTCGCCGACGTCGAGCGCATCCTCGCCGTGGGGGCCTCCTACCAGCGCCAGCGCGCGGTCGCCGCCGCGCACGACGGCGACCTCACGGCCGTCGTCGACAGCCTGCTCGCCGAGATGCGCGACGGGCTGCCCGCGACCGCGCCGGCCGGCCGGCCCACCGACGTCACCGGGGGAACCGCCGCATGAGCGCCGTCGTCGAGAAGCTCGGGGTCGCCGTCGACGAGTGGGTGAGTGCCCATCACGCCCAGCTCGTGTCGGTCCGGCGGCACCTGCACGCCCATCCGGAGCTCGCGTTCACCGAGTTCGAGACCACGTCGTTCCTCGAGCAGCGGCTGCGCACGGTCGGCCTCAAGCCCCGCCGGCTGCCCACGGGCACCGGTCTGGTCGTCGAGGTGGGGTCGGGGGACCCGGTGATCGTGCTCCGGGCCGACATCGACGCGCTGCCGATCACCGACCTCAAGGACGTGGCGTACGCCTCGACGAGGGAGGGCCTCTGCCACGCGTGCGGCCATGACGTGCACATGACCGTCGTCCTCGGTGTGGCCCTGGCGCTGGCCTCCCTCGACGGCTTGCCCGGCCGGGTGCGCTGCGTCTTCCAGCCCGCCGAGGAGACCGTGCCCGGCGGCGCGACCGAGGTGGTCGCCTCCGGCGTCCTGGAGGGCGCCTCCCGCGCGTTCGCGATCCACTGCGACCCGTCGGTCCCGGCCGGCAAGGTCGGGCTGCGCACCGGATCGATCACCGCCGCCTGCGACCGGATCGACGTCACGCTGCTCGGCCCCGGCGGCCACACGGCCCGGCCCCAGCTCACCGTCGACCTCGTCGACGCCCTCGGCCGGCTGATCACCGACCTGCCGTCGCTGCTGTCCCGCCAGGTCGATCCCCGGGCCGGGATGTCGCTGGTCTGGGGCGCGGTCAACGCCGGCATCGCCGCCAACGCGATCCCGCAGCGCGGTCAGTTGCGCGGCACCGTGCGCGTGCTCGACCGCGAGGCCTGGCAGGGCGCCGAGGACCTGCTGCGGGGGCTCGTCGCGCGGGTCGCCGCCACCACCGGCGCCGACGTCGACGTCGACTACGTCCGCGGGGTACCGCCGGTGGTCAACGACCCCCGCTCGGTGGCCCTGCTGCGCAACGCCGTCCTCGAGACCGTCGGCGCCGAGCACCTCGTGCTCTCCCCGCAGAGCATGGGTGGCGAGGACTTCGGCTGGTTCGCCGACGTCATGCCGATCGCCCTCGCCCGCCTCGGCACGCACGGCGGCGGTGCACCCCTCGACCTGCACCGCGGCACCTTCGACGTCGACGAGCGGGCCATCGGTGTCGGCGTCAGACTGCTCGCCCGGACCGCGCTGCACGCCCTGGACGCGGACTCCGCACCCGCACGCACCGGACGCCCCGCGCCCGGCGACACTTACCACCGACCGACCGTCGACGAGAGGCGGGACTCCGACCAGTGACCGACGATCAGCGGACCACCGACCAGCCGGAGGCAACGCCGGCCGATGCCCACGCCGATGCCCACGCCGATGCCGAGGTGCCGGCCGAGCACGAGGTGCCCGACGCGCTCCCGCTCGCGGCCGAGTTCCCCGCGGCCACGCGCGACCAGTGGCGCGAGCTCGTGGCCGGCGTGCTGCGCAAGGCGGGCCGCGAGGAGCTCCCCGACCCGGTCGAGGACGCGCTGCGCGCCACGGTCGCCACCGGTGTGACGGTCGCGCCGCTCTACACCTCCGACGACGCCGGCGACCTGCCGCGGGCCGCCGGGGTGCCCGGTCTCGCGCCGTTCGTGCGGGGTTCCCGCGCCGGCGCCGACCCCGCGAGCGGGGTGCCCGGCGGCTGGGACGTGCGGCAGCGGCACGCGCACCCGGACGTCGCCGTGACCCGGGAGGCGATCGCCGCCGACCTGGAGAACGGCGTCACCTCGCTGTGGCTCGTGCTCGGCGAGGGCGCCATCCCGGTCGGCTCGCTCTCCGACGTGCTCTCCGACGTGCTGCTCGACCTCGCGCCGGTGACCGTGCAGGGCGGGTCCGCGGCCGCCGAGGCGTTCCTCGACCTGGTCGACGGCCGCACCGACCTGGCGCCCGGGAGCTCGCTCGGCCTCGACCCGCTGGGCGTCCAGGCGTCCTCCGGGGAGCCGCAGGACCTGTCCGGGCTGGCCGACGTCGCCCGCCGCGCCGCCGCGCACGAGGGTCTCCGGACGGTCGTCGTCGACGGCACCGTCTACGCCGACGCGGGCGCGACGGCGGTGGAGGAGCTCGGCTGCTCGCTCGCGGCCGGCGTCGCGTACCTGCGGGCGCTCACCGACGGCGGCCTCGCCGTCGACGAGGCGTTCGGCCAGCTGGAGTTCCGCTACTCGGCCACCGCCGACCAGTTCACGACCATCGCCGCGCTGCGGGCCGCCCGCCGGCTGTGGGACCGGGTCGGCGAGGTCAGCGGCGCGTCGCCCGAGGCCCGTGCCCAGCGCCAGCACGCCGTCACCTCCTCGGTGATGACGACGAAGCACGACCCCTGGGTGAACATGCTGCGCACCACGGTCGCGTGCTTCGCCGCGGGTGTCGGCGGCGCCGACGTGGTCACGGTGCAGCCGTTCGACGCGGCCCTCGGCCTGCCCGACGCCTTCTCCCGCCGGATCGCCCGGAACACGCAGAGCCTGCTGGTCGAGGAGGGCCACCTGGCCCGCGTCCTCGACCCGGCCGGGGGCTCCTGGTACGTCGAATCGCTGACCGACGAGCTCGCCCGGGCCGCCTGGGCCTTCTTCACCGAGATCGAGGGTGCCGGCGGTCTCCCGCAGGCCGGCGACCTCGTGCGCGAGCGGCTCGCCGCCGCCTGGGAGGCGCGGACCGAGCGGCTGGCCACCCGGGCCGACGCGATCACCGGCGTCAGCGAGTTCCCCAACCTGGCCGAGAAGCTGCCCGAGCGCGAGCCCGCGGCCGACGTCCGGCCCACGGGCGGGCTGCCCCGGCTGCGCGCCGCGCAGGCGTTCGAGGAGCTGCGCGACCGCGCGGCCGGCGCCGAGAAGCCACCGCGCGTCTACCTCGCCACGATCGGAGCGGTCGCCCGGCACACGGCCCGGGCGTCCTTCGCCGGCAACCTGTTCCAGGCGGGCGGCCTCGAGACGCCGTCCGGCGACGGCGCGGACGGCTTCGCCGACGCGGGGACGACGGTGGCCTGCATCTGCGGCACCGACAAGGACTACGCGTCCGGGGCCGCCGGGCTCGCCGCGGAGCTGAAGGCAGCGGGCGCGACGCAGGTATGGCTGGCCGGCACGCCGGATCTCGCGGTGGACGGCGTGGACGGCTACGTGTTCTCCGGGTGCGACGCCCTCGAGGTGCTGCACACCGTGCACGACGAGCTGGGAGCGAAGGCATGAGCGGCATCCCCGACTTCAGCGGCATCGAGCTGGGCACCCCCGGCACGAAGGCCACGGCCGACGACTGGGCGAAGGCGTTCAAGGAGACGACCGGCCGCAGCGTGGTCGAGGCGGCGTGGGAGACGCCCGAGGGCATCGCCGTCCCCCCGCTGTTCACCCCCGACGACCTCGCCGGGCTGGACTTCCTGGACACCCTGCCCGGCATCCCGCCCTACCTGCGCGGCCCCTACCCGACCATGTACACGACCCAGCCGTGGACGGTCCGGCAGTACGCCGGCTTCTCCACCGCCGCGGAGTCCAACGCCTTCTACCGGCGCAACCTCGCCGCCGGGCAGAAGGGGCTGTCGGTCGCCTTCGACCTGCCCACGCACCGCGGGTACGACTCCGACCACCCGCGGGTGGTGGGTGACGTCGGCATGGCCGGGGTCGCGATCGACTCGATCCTGGACATGCGGCAGCTCTTCGACGGCATCCCGCTGGACCGGATGAGCGTGTCGATGACGATGAACGGCGCGGTGCTGCCCGTGCTGGCGCTCTACATCGTCGCCGCCGAGGAGCAGGGGGTGAAGCCGGACCAGCTCACGGGGACGATCCAGAACGACATCCTCAAAGAGTTCATGGTGCGCAACACCTACATCTATCCGCCCAAGCCCTCGATGCAGATCATCAGCGACATCTTCGCGTTCACCTCGCAGGAGATGCCGCGGTTCAACTCGATCTCGATCTCCGGCTACCACATCCAGGAGGCCGGGGCGACGGCCGACCTGGAGCTGGCGTACACGCTGGCCGACGGCATGGAGTACCTGAAGGCCGGCCAGGCCGCGGGCATGGACGTCGACTCCTTCGCGCCCCGCCTCTCCTTCTTCTGGGGCATCGGTATGAACTTCTTCATGGAGGTGGCCAAGCTCCGGGCCGGGCGCCTGCTGTGGGCCAAGCTGGTCAAGCAGTTCGACCCGGCCAGCGACAAGTCGCTGTCGCTGCGCACCCACTCGCAGACGTCGGGGTGGTCGCTGACCGCGCAGGACCCGTTCAACAACGTCATCCGCACCTGCATCGAGGCGATGGCCGCCACCCAGGGCCACACCCAGTCGCTGCACACGAACGCGCTGGACGAGGCCCTGGCGTTGCCGACCGACTTCTCGGCGCGCATCGCCCGCAATACCCAACTGGTGCTGCAGCAGGAGTCGGGAACCACCCGGCCGATCGACCCGTGGGGGGGCTCGTATTACGTGGAATGGCTGACCTATCAGCTCGCGCAGCGGGCGCGGGCCCACATCGCCGAGGTCGCCGA
>DASYGS010000040.1:0-63284 GCA_035999465.1 Blastococcus sp.
ATCGCGCGGGTGATCTACCTCGAGCCCGATCTGCGCCGCGCCGGCGAGGCGCCGGTGCAGGGCCCCGGCTCCGTGCCGCGGGACCGGCCGAACGGGTGAGCAGCACCACCGTCCGCTGACCCGCGGGAGGGATGAACCTGCGGCGCGCGTCAGGCACCATCACCCCGTGACCGCGACCAGGCTAACCTCGCAGCCGATGTGGCAGCTCACCAGCGCGGTCCGGTTCTACCCCTGGGGCAGCCGGACGGTCATCCCCGAGCTGCTCGGGCTGCCCTCCCCGGCTGACCGGCCGCACGCCGAGCTGTGGATGGGCGCCCACCCCGACGAGCCGAGCCTGTTGGCCGACGGCCGCCCGCTGGACGCGGCCATCGCGGCGGAGCCCGAGCGGTTGCTCGGCGCGCCGGTCGCCGAGCGGTTCGGGCCGCGGCTGCCGTTCCTGCTCAAGGTGCTCGCCGCCGACCAGCCGCTGTCCCTGCAGGCGCACCCGAGCAGCGAGCAGGCGCAGGCCGGGTTCGCCGCGGAGGAGGCCGCCGGCATCCCGCACGGCGACCCCACCCGCACCTTCAAGGACCCCTACCACAAGCCCGAGCTGCTGCTGGCGCTGACGACGTTCGAGGCGCTGTGCGGCTTCCGGCCGGTGGAGGAGTCGCTGCACTGCCTGGCCAAGCTCCAGGTGCCGGTGCTCAAGCCGACCATCGCGGCCCTGGCCCGGGGTGGGCTGCGGGCGGCGATCCCGCAGCTGCTGGCGCTGTCGGCGACCCAGCGCAGCGAGCTGGTCGAGGCGGTGGCGGCGAAGGCGGCGTCGTTCGTGGCCGCGCACGACCCGGAGTTCATCAACACCTACCGGTGGGCCGCGTCGCTGGCGGAGGCCTACCCCGCCGACCCCGGCGTGGTCATCTCGCTGATGTGCAACCACCTCAAGCTCGCCCCGGGCGAGGCGGTCTTCCTGCCCGCCGGCAACCTGCACGCCTACCTCTGCGGGGCCGGCGTCGAGGTGATGGCCAGCTCGGACAACGTGCTGCGCGGCGGCCTGACCGGCAAGCACGTCGACCTGGCCGCGCTCATGGAGGTGCTCGACTTCTCCGACGGCCGGGTGCCGGTGCTGCACCCGGTGCTGGGCCCCGGGGGCCTGCGCTACCCCGTGCCGGTCGAGGACTTCGACCTCACCCGCTGCGAGCTCGACGCCGGCTCCGGGATCCTCACCACCCGCGGCCCGCAGGTGCTGCTGTGCACCGAGGGCACGGTCACCCTCGCGTCGGCCGACGGCGAGCTGGTGCTGGAGAAGGGGCAGTCGGCGTTCGTGCCGGCCGGTGCGCCGCTCGCGGCCCGCGGGCCGGGCCTGCTGTACCGGGCCACCACGAACCTGCGGTAGCAGGGCGGCACCCGGCGGTCCCGGGCCGGCGTCCTAGACTGGGCGGCGGTACGAGCCCCGCCGAAGCCTCGGCATGCTCGCTTCGCACACGCGCGCCCGCTCACGGTGAGCCGGGCCCGAACCTGGAGCGACATGACCGCCACCACCGGCACCCGCACCCTGACCACCCCGACCGGCGAGGCCGACTTCAAGGTCGCCGACCTGTCCCTGGCCCCCTTCGGCCGCAACGAGATCCGCCTCGCCGAGCACGAGATGCCCGGACTGGTGTCGCTGCGCGAGGAGTACGGCGCAGAGCAGCCCCTGGCCGGCGCCCGCATCGCCGGCTCGCTGCACATGACCGTGCAGACCGCCGTCCTCATCGAGACCCTGACCGCGCTCGGTGCCGACGTCCGCTGGGTCAGCTGCAACATCTTCTCCACCCAGGACCACGCCGCCGCCGCGATCGTCGTGGGGGAGGGCAGCCCGGAGGAGCCCGCCGGCGTCCCCGTCTTCGCCTGGAAGGGCGAGTCGCTGGAGGAGTACTGGTGGTGTACCCAGCGGCTGTTCGAGTTCCGCGACGACTCCGGTGAGGTCGTCGGCCCGAACATGCTCCTGGACGACGGCGGCGACGCCACGCTGCTGGTGCACCTGGGCACCCGGTTCGAGGCCGAGGGCGCGGTGCCGCACGACGTCGACGCCTACTCCGACGAGTACAAGGTGATCCTCGGCGTGCTCCGCGCGAGCCTGGTCGAGGACCCGCAGTACTGGACCCGCATCGGGCAGGGCATCAAGGGCGTCACCGAGGAGACGACCACCGGTGTCATGCGGCTCTACGAGCTCGCGCGTGAGGGCCGGCTGCTGTTCCCGGCGATCAACGTCAACGACTCGGTCACCAAGAGCAAGTTCGACAACCTCTACGGCGTCCGGCACTCGCTCATCGACGGCATCAACCGCGGCACCGACGTGATGATCGGCGGCAAGATCGCCGTCGTCTGCGGCTACGGCGACGTCGGCAAGGGGTGCGCGGAGTCGCTGCGCGGCCAGGGCGCCCGCGTGATCGTCACCGAGATCGACCCGATCTGCGCGCTGCAGGCGGCGATGGAGGGCTACGAGGTCACCACCCTCGACGAGGCGATCGGCAAGGCCGACATCATCGTCACGGCCACCGGCAACAAGGACATCATCTCGGCCGAGCAGCTCGGCCGGACCAAGCACCAGGCGATCATCGGCAACATCGGGCACTTCGACAACGAGATCGACATGGCCGGGCTGGCCCAGACGCCGGGCATCACCCGGACGACGGTCAAGCCGCAGGTCGACGAGTGGCGGTTCGCCGACGGCCACACGATTCTCGTGCTGAGCGAAGGCCGGCTGCTGAACCTGGGCAACGCCACCGGGCACCCCAGCTTCGTGATGAGCGCGTCGTTCTCCAACCAGGTGCTGGCCCAGATCGAGCTGTGGACCAACCGGGCGGCCTACGACGGCCAGACCCCGGGCGTCACGGTCCTGCCCAAGAAGCTGGACGAGCACGTCGCCCGGCTGCACCTCGACGCTCTCGGCGTGCAGCTCACCGAGCTGACCAAGGTGCAGGCCGACTACATCGGCGTCCCCGTCGAGGGCCCGTACAAGAGCGACCACTACCGGTACTGAGCTCCGGTCCGGCCTCCGGTGCCGGAAGTTCTCCTCTCGAGGGGGCCTTCCGGCGCCGGAAGACCCCCTCGACCGGGGGTCTTCCCCGGGCGGGTTGAGGACCTTTGCCCCCGACCAGCGCAGAATGGGCGCCGTGCCACCCACCGCTCCCCAGAACGGGCCCAGCCGCGGCCGTGTCCTGGTCGTCGACGACGACGCCGCCCTCGCCGAGATGCTCGGCATCGTGCTGCGGCGCGAGGGGTACGAACCTGCCTTCGTCTCCGACGGCAACCGCGCCGTCGGGGTCTTCCAGCAGACCCGGCCCGACCTGGTGCTGCTCGACCTGATGCTGCCCGGCCGCAACGGCTTGCAGATCTGTCAGGACATCCGCACCCAGTCGACGGTGCCCATCGTCATGCTCACGGCCAAGGGCGACACGATCGACGTCGTCCAGGGGCTGGAGGCCGGCGCCGACGACTACGTGACCAAGCCGTTCAAGCCGGTCGAGCTGGTCGCGCGCGTGCGCGCCCAGCTGCGCCGCGGTGAGACCGGCCAGGCCGAGAACCTCAGCATCGGCGAGGTGCAGATCGACGTCCCGGCGCACCAGGTGATCCGGGACGGCGTCCAGATCGCCCTCACGCCGCTGGAGTTCGACCTGCTGGTGGCCCTGGCCCGCAAGCCCCGGCAGGTGTTCACCCGCGAGCTGCTGCTCGAGCAGGTGTGGGGCTACCGGCACGCGGCCGACACGCGGCTGGTCAACGTGCACGTGCAGCGACTGCGCGCGAAGGTCGAGCGCGACCCGGAGAAGCCCGAGGTCGTGCTGACCGTTCGCGGTGTGGGCTACAAGGCGGGTCCGCCGTGATCCGTCGTCCGTGACCCGCACCGATCTTCCGGAGGTGGACGCGGCGGCTGCCGCGCCCGTCGCCGGCGTGCCCGCGCGGACGGGCGCACCGCTGCGGCGGCTCGCCCGCCGCCTGCGCCGGGGCTCGGTCGTCCACCGTCGGCGGCTCCGCCGGGTCGGCCGCCGGCTGGCCGCGCGCGGGGTCCGTGCCTGGCGCTCGTCGCTGCAGGTGCGCATCGGGGCGATCACGATGGTCGTCGCCGGCACCGTCGTGGTCATCGTCAGCCTGGTGCTGTTCAGCCAGATCCGTGACCAGCTGCTCCGGGTCAAGCGGCAGGCGGCGATCGACCAGGCGCAGGCGGGCGTGTTCTACGCGCAGACGCAGGTGGCCGGCATCGCGACCGGTGACGCGGCCAGCGTCCGCTCCACGCTCGACCGCACGGTGCAGCAGCTGGTGCAGCGCGGCGGGGCCGCGGGCGATTTCGACGTCGGCATGGTGTACCGGACGGGCGACATCGAGCGGGTCGCCACCAGCCCGCGGCTGGTCTTCGCCGCACTGCCCGGCGACCTGCGCGCCGACGTCCGCTCGGGTGGGCAGTCCTACCGCTACGCGCTGATGCCCGACACGGCCGGGCGGCCGGTGCCCACCCTGCTGATCGGCGCTCCGGTGCCGGACGACTCGGCGGGCAGCCAGCAGATCGAGCTCTACTACGCCTTCCCCCTCGATCAGGAGGCCGAGAGCCTCTCGTTGATCCGTGGCACGGTCATCATCAGCGGGATCGCGCTGACCCTGTTCGTGGTCGGCATCGGCGTGCTGGTGACCCGGCTGGTGGTCGACCCGGTGCGCCGCGCCGCCGGGACCGCGCAGTTGCTGGCCGAGGGCCAGCTCGAGCAGCGGATGACCGTGCGCGGCGAGGACGACCTGGCCCGGCTGGCCACCAGCTTCAACGCGATGGCCGACAGCCTCCAGCGCCAGATCACCCAGCTGGAAGGGCTCTCCCAGCTGCAGCAGCGGTTCACCTCCGACGTCTCGCACGAGCTGCGCACCCCGCTCACGACGGTGCAGATGGCTGCGGACGTGCTGCACGGGGCCCGCGAGGACTTCCCGCCGCACGTCGCCCGGTCGGCCGAGCTGCTGCGCGCGGAACTGGACCGGTTCGAGGCGCTGCTGACCGACCTGCTGGAGATCAGCCGGTACGACGCCGGCGCCGCCGTCCTCGACCCCGATCCGGCCGACCTCGGCGCCCTGGTCGCGCGGGTGGTGGCCGGCATGTACGCCCTGGCCGGCCGGCACGAGTGCGAGCTGGTGGTCAACCGGCCCGACGGCGGCGTGATGGCCGAGGTGGACGCCCGCCGCGTGGAGCGGATCCTGCGCAACCTGATCGGCAACGCGATCGAGCACGGGGCCGGCCGGCCGGTGGAGATCACCCTGGCGGCCAATCGCAGCGCCGCGGCGGTGACCGTGCGCGACCTCGGGGTGGGGCTGAGCTCCGCCGAGGCGCAGCACGTCTTCGACCGGTTCTGGCGCGCCGACCCCTCCCGCGTGCGCACCGTCGGGGGCAGCGGGCTCGGCCTGTCGATCAGCCTGGAGGACGCCCGGCTGCACGGCGGCTGGCTGCAGGTGTGGGGCCAGCCCGGCGCCGGCGCGCAGTTCCGGCTGACCCTGCCCCTGGTCGCGGGCGGCGACCTCACCAGCTCGCCGCTGCCGCTGCGGCCGGCCGTCGTCCGGCGCGCGGGGGACCCCCGGTGAGCCGCGTGCGCGCGATCGTCGTGGCGCCGGTCGTCGTCCTGCTGCTGGCCCTGTCGGCCTGTTCCACGGTGCCGAGCAGCTCGCCCACGGTGCGGATCACCCAGGCGCCCGTGCGGCCCGCCGAGCACATCGGCATCGAGCCCCTGCCGCCGGACCGGGGGTCGACGCCGGAGGAGATCGTGCGCGGCTTCCTCGACGCCGCGGCGAGCTCCGTGCCCGGGCACCCGGTCGCGCGGCAGTACCTGTCGCCCGCGCCGGCCGGCACGTGGTCCGACGAGGCCGGGATCACGGTGATCAGCCCCGACTACGCGACCGTCACCACCGATTCCGGCACCGTCGAGGTGACCGCCAGCCTGATCGGGACCGTCGACACGCGCGGCGTCTTCGCCGTCTCGGGGCCCGGGGTCTTCAACCGCCAGTTCACCCTCAAGCAGATCAACGGCCAGTGGCGGATCACCGACCCGCCCGACGGCCTGGTCATCCTCGAACCGGACTTCCAGCGGCTCTACGACGCCCGCGCGGCCTTCTTCCTCGACCCGACCGGCACCCGCGTCGTCCCCGACCCCCGCTACCTGATCACCGGCGAGGCCCAGCCGACCGCGCTCGTCGAGCGGCTGCTGAGCGGTCCCTCGGCGGGCCTGGCGGCCGGCGTCCGCAACCCGCTCGCCGGGGTCCACCTGCGGCGCACGGTCACCGTCAACAACCAGACGGCGGTCGTCGACCTCACCGGCCTGGCCACCGATCCGGCGCCACTGCTCTCCGAGGTCTGCGCCCAGCTCGTCTGGACGCTGGCGCAGTTGCGCATCCGCACCGTGCAGGTGCTGGTCGACGGCGAGCCGGTGCGGGTGGCGGGCGTGCCGGCGGACCAGACCGTCGACGACTGGGCGTCCTTCGACCCGGACGCGCTGCCGGTCGACGCCGTCGGGCACTACCTCGACCACGGCGCCCTGCGCACGGTGACCAAGGGCGAACCGGCACCCGGGCCGGCCGGGAAGGGCGTCTACGGGCTGTCCAGTGCCGGCGTCTGGGCCGACGCCCGGACCGGCGCCCTGTCGTTCCTGGCCGGCGTGCACGCGTCGGGGGGCAGCGCGTCCGTGCTGGCCGGCCCGTACGGGGGCGCACTCAAACCGGTGCTCACCGGGTCGACGTTCACCACGCCGACCGTGGCCGCGACCCGGGCCGAGGCCTGGGTGGTGCGCGACGGCACGTCGGTGGTGCGGGTCCCCGCCGCGGGGAACCCGCAGGCGGTGGCCGCGCCGACCCTGCCCGGGCTCGGGCGCACGCTGGACCTCGAGCTCTCGCCGGACGGCGTGCGTGCGGCCGCCGTCGTCGACGGGCCGGAGGGCCCGACCCTGTACGTGGGCACGGTGGTCCGGGCCGAGGACGGCGAGGTCGCACTGCGTGACCTGCGGCAGGTGGCGCCCTCGCTCTCCCGCGTGGTCGACGTGGCCTGGCGGGACAGCGGCAACCTGCTGATCCTGGCCGGCGACGCGGGCCAGGACCGGATCGTCCCGTACGAGGTCGGCGTCGACGGCTGGGGCCTGACCTCCGTGCCGACCTCGGGCCTGCCGAGCCAGCCGACGTCGATCGGCGCCGCCCCCACGCGCCAGCCGCTCGTCAGCGCGGGCGGCAACATCTGGCAGCTGGCCGGGGGCACGTGGATCACCCTCGTGCGCGGCGCGGCACCGCTGCCGGGCACGGTGCCCTTCTATCCACTCTGACGGCGAGGGAGATCGATTGTTCGACGGCCTGCACCACATGCAGTTGGCGATGCCGAGCGGCGAGGAGGAGGCCGCCCGTGCCTTCTTCGTCGGCGTGCTGGGCATGGTCGAGATCGCCAAGCCGCCGGTGCTGGCCGCCCGGGGCGGCGCCTGGTTCCGCTCCGGCGGCCTGGAGCTGCACCTGGGCATCGAGGACGACTTCCGGCCGGCCCGCAAGGGCCACCCCGGGATCCTCGTGAGCGACCTCGACGACGTGGCCGGGCGGCTGCGTGCGGCGGGCCAGGACGTCAGCTGGGACGGCGACCTCCCCGGGTTCCGGCGCGCGTACGCCTCCGACCCCTTCGGCAACCGGCTGGAGTTCCTGCAGCCGGCCTGACCCGACGCTCTGTCCACAGATCGCCGTCCGTCCTTCTCCCGGGGCCGCCGCGCGGTCAGGCTGGGCGGGTGGACGGCCGGGGTCTGGCTCTACCGGCCGCGCTGCTGTCGGCCCTGGTCGACCTGGTGCTGCCGCGCACGTGCGCCGGCTGCGGCCTGCCGGGCGCGGCGCTGTGCCGCGCGTGCGCGGGGCTGCTCGCCGCGCCCCGGCCGGCCCAGCCGCGCCGGTTCCCCGAGGGCTTTCCGCCGACGGTCGCGGCCGGCGCGTACGACGGGCCCGTGCGGCCGGCGGTCATCGCCTTCAAGGAACGCGGCCGGGCCGAGCTGGCGCGCCCCCTCGGCGCGGCACTGGCCCTCGCGGTCGCCGCGGTGACCGCCGGCGTCCCGGGGCCCGGGCGGCCCGTGCTGCTGGTGCCCGTGCCGAGTTCGGCGGCGGCGCTGCGGGCGCGCGGGCGCGACCACGTGCGCGAGCTGACCGGCCGCGCGGTCGCGGAGCTGCGCGCGGCCGGGCTGCCGGCGACCGAGGCGCGGCTGCTCCGGCGGCGGGGGCGGCTGCGCGATTCGGCGGGGCTGACGGCGGCGCAGCGCCGGGCCAACCTCGCCGGCACCTTCGCGCTGTCGGCGTCCCGCGCGTCCGCGCCGCGCGGGGCGCTGCTGGTCCTGGTCGACGACGTCGTGACCAGCGGCGCCACGCTCACCGAGGCGGCCGGGGTGCTGGCCGCGGCGACCGGCCCGGGCGACCCGCCGGTGCTCGCCGCAGTCGTCGCCGCGACACCGCGCAGGGCCGTTTCCCCGACCTCGGCGGACGACCTGCGGGTTGTCCGGACAGGGGCCGTCCCCGGACCGGTTGCGCCCCTCGGTCGACTGTCGGGACGGGGGAGGAGGGACTAGCGTCGAAGCGACTACAGCCCCCAACGGGAGGTCTCATGGAGATCGTTGTCCGTGGTCGCAACGTCGAGGTTCCGGAGCATTTCCGACAGCACGTCTGGGACAAGGTCAGCCCGTCCGACCGGTTCGACGGCAAGCTCAAGATCGCCCGCATCGACGTGGAGCTCTTCCACGAGAAGAACCCGCGCCAGTCCGACAACTGCCAGCGCGTCGAGATCACGCTCAGCGGCAAGGGTCCCGTCGTCCGTGCCGAGGCCTGTGGGCCCGACTTCTACGCGGCACTCGACCTGGCGGCCGGCAAGCTCGAGAACCGTCTCAGGCGCGCGGCCGACCGCCGCCGGGTGCACCACGGGCGCCGCACCCCCGCCAGTGTCCGGCTCGCCGGCAACGCGGCGGAGATGAGCGCGGCCGACGTGCTGGAGCTCGAGCGCGAGCTCGGCACCGGCGAGCACGTGACCGACCTGGACGAGCATCTGCCCGGGCGCGTGGTGCGGGAGAAGGCGCACCCGGCCACGCCGATGACCGTCGACCAGGCGCTGCACGAGATGGAACTGGTCGGCCACGACTTCTACCTGTTCCAGTGCGCCGACACCGGCCGTCCGACGGTCGTCTACCGCCGGCACGCCTACGACTACGGCCTGATCCGGCTGACCGACACGCCGCTCAACGGCGACGCCGACCATGCGGCGGCGCAGACCCCGCAGTCCGCCGGGAAACACGCCGCGGCGCCCGTCTGACCGCACGCGCCGTAGGCCGGGAGCGCAGGCCCGCCTGCGCTCCCGGCCGCGCGTCTCAGTCCCCGGGAAGCCGCGAGAACAGGGCCGCGTCGCCGCGTGTGCCGTCGCGGTACTCCAGGCAGCCGCGCACCAGGCCCTCCTGCGTGAAGCCGGCCCGTCGGGCCACCGCCTGTGACGCGGTGTTGCGGACGTCGGCGTAGAGGTGCACCCGCGGCGCGCCGAGCCCGAGGGCCCACTCCGCTACTGCGTGCGCGGCCTCGGCCGCGTAGCCGCGGCGCCGGGCAGCCGGGGCGATCCAGTAGCCGATCTCGGGGCCGAGCCGCCCTCCGGTCAGGGAGTGCACTCCGCAGGTGCCCACGAGTTCGCCGTCGGCCTCGATCGCGCAGCCCAGATCGGTGCCCCGGGCCCGGCCACCGGTCGAGATGTCGCGGACGTAGGTCACGGCGTCGTCCCGCGTGTAGGGAGACGGGAGGGCGGTGAGCCAGCGCTGCAGGTCGGGGTCCTGGCAGGCGGCGGTGATCGCGTCCACGTCGTCCTCGCGGTGGGGGCGCAGCACCAGCCGCTCGGTGCGCACCACCTCGGTGGGCAGGTCGACGGTGCTCAGGTCGAGGGCCATCCGGCCATCTTCAGGCGTGGCCCAGCACCCGGTCGACCGATATCTCGAGCACGACACGCTCCGGGTTCGCCCGGGGCTGCCGGTACCGGCGGGCGTACCGGGCGACGGCGTCGGCCACCGACGCGGCGTCGTCCTTCAGCACCGCCGTCCCCTCGAGGGTGAGCCAGCGCCGCCCGTCGACCTGGCAGATCGCGACCCGCGACTGCCCGGCACGGACGTGCCGTGCCTTGGCCGACGCGCCGGAGGTGATCACCCGCGCGATGCCGGTGGCGGGGTCGTAGGTCACGCCGACCGGGACGACGTGCGGGCTGCCGTCGGCCCGGAGGGTGGTGAGCGTCGCGAGGTGCCGCTCGGCGAGGAACGCGAGCTGGCCGGGCGCGAGGCTGCCGGGGTCAATGGCCACGCGAGGGACGGTACGGACGGCGCCGCTGGTGTGCAGTGACAGACCTCGCAGTACTTCCCGCCTACGCTGGGGGCGTGGTGTTCCAGAAGATCCTCCGTGCCGGTGAGGGCAAGCTCCTCCGACGACTCGCCAAGATCGCCAACGCCGTGGAGTCGCTCGCCGACGAGACCGCTGCCCTGACCGACGCAGAGCTGCGGGCCAGGACCGACGAGTTCAAGGAGCGCTACGCCGGCGGCGAGTCCCTCGACGCGCTGCTGCCGGAGGCGTTCGCCGTCGTCCGCGAGGCCGCGACCCGCACGCTGGGCCAGCGGCACTACCGCGTGCAGATCATGGGCGGTGCGGCCCTGCACCTCGGCAACGTGGCCGAGATGAAGACCGGTGAGGGCAAGACGCTGACCGGCGTGCTGCCGGCGTACCTGAACGCGCTCACCGGCGAGGGCGTGCACGTGGTCACCACCAACGACTACCTCGCCGCCCGTGACGCCGAGTGGATGGGCCGGGTGCACCGCTTCCTCGGCCTGACCGTCGGCACGATCGTCTCCGGGCAGCAGCCCGACGAACGCCGTCAGCAGTACAACTGCGACATCACCCACGGCACCAACAACGAGTTCGGCTTCGACTACCTGCGCGACAACATGGCGTGGAGCCAGGACGACCTGGTGCAGCGCGGCCACCACTTCGCGATCGTCGACGAGGTCGACTCGATCCTCATCGACGAGGCGCGCACCCCGCTGATCATCAGCGGCCCGGCCGAGCAGAGCGCCAAGTGGTACGGCGAGTTCGCCCGCATCGCGCCGCTGCTGAAGAAGGACGTCCACTACGAGGTGGAGGAGTCCAAGCGCACGGTCGCGATCACCGAGGAGGGCGTCGAGTTCGTCGAGGACCAGCTCGGCATCGACAACCTCTACGAGGCGGTCAACTCACCGCTGATCAGCTACCTGAACAACGCGCTGAAGGCCAAGGAGCTCTTCCACAAGGACCACGAGTACATCGTCAGCAACGGCGAGGTGCTCATCGTCGACGAGTTCACCGGTCGCGTGCTGGCCGGGCGCCGCTACAACGAGGGCATGCACCAGGCCATCGAGGCCAAGGAGCGGGTGCAGATCAAGGACGAGAACCAGACGCTCGCCACGATCACCCTGCAGAACTACTTCCGCCTCTACGAGAAGCTCTCCGGGATGACCGGTACGGCCTCGACCGAGGCCGCCGAGCTGCACCAGACCTACAAGCTGGGCGTCGTCCCGATCCCGACGAACAAGCCGATGGTCCGCGAGGACCGCTCCGACGTCATCTACAAGACGGAGAAGGCCAAGTTCGACGCCGTCGTCGAGGACATCGCCGAGCGGCACGAGGCCGGCCAGCCGGTGCTGGTGGGCACCGCGAGCGTCGAGAAGTCGGAGCTGCTGGCGAAGTTCCTGCTGCAGCGCGGCATCCCGCACGAGGTGCTCAACGCCAAGAACCACGCGCGTGAGGCCCACATCGTCGCGCAGGCCGGGCGGCTGGGCGGCGTCACCGTCTCGACCAACATGGCCGGGCGCGGCACCGACATCCAGCTCGGCGGGAACCCCGACTTCATCGCCGACGAGGCACTGCGCGACCGCGGCCTGTCGCCGAGCGAGACGCCGGAGGAGTACGAGGCGGCGTGGGACGCCGCGTTCGCGGCGGCGAAGGACCAGGTGGCGAGCGAGCACGAGCAGGTCGTGCAGGCCGGCGGTCTCTACGTGCTGGGCACCGAGCGCCACGAGAGCCGCCGGATCGACAACCAGCTGCGCGGCCGGTCGGGCCGTCAGGGCGACCCGGGGGAGTCGCGGTTCTACCTCTCCCTGGGCGATGACCTGATGCGCCGGTTCAACGGGCCCATGCTCGAGGGGATGATGAACACCCTCCGGGTGCCCGACGACCAGCCGATCGAGTCGAAGATGGTCAGCCGGGCCATCCGCTCGGCGCAGACCCAGGTCGAGCAGCAGAACTTCGAGATCCGCAAGGACGTCCTCAAGTACGACGAGGTCCTCAACCGCCAGCGCACCGTCATCTACGACGAGCGGCGGAAGGTGCTCGAGGGTGCCGACCTGCACGTGCAGATCCAGTCGATGGTCGACGACGTCGTCGGCGCCTACGTCGACGGTGCGACGGAGGTCGGCTACGCCGAGGACTGGGACCTCGAGCAGCTCTGGAACGGCCTGAAGGCGCTCTACCCGGTCGGGCTGGACCGCAAGGACCTCATCGAGCGGGTCGCCGACGGCGACCAGGCCGGCCTGTCGCCGGAGAAGCTCAAGGAGGAGCTGCTGGCCGACGTGCACCGCGCCTACGACGAGCGCGAGGCGGCGCTGGGCTCGGAGGTCATGCGCGAGCTGGAGCGGCGGGTGCTGCTGTCTGTGCTGGACCGCAAGTGGCGCGAGCACCTCTACGAGATGGACTACCTGCGGGCCGGCATCCATCTGCGCGCGATGGCCAACCGCGACCCGGTCGTGGAGTACCAGCGCGAGGGCTTCGACATGTTCCGGCAGATGCTCGACGGCATCAAGGAGGAGTCGGTCGGCTTCCTGTTCAACCTCGAGGTGCAGAGCCAGGAGGAGCAGGAGGCCGCGCAGCGGGCCCAGCAGGAGGCGGCGGAGGCCGCGGCCCTGGCCGCCGCCCAGGAGGGCACCGCGCGGGTGCTCGCCCGCCAGGCCGCCGAGGCGGAGGCTGCTGCGGCGGCGGAGGCGAAGGCCGCCGAGAAGGCCGCGGCGAAGGCTGCCGGCAACGGGAAGGCCGCCGTGGCCACCGCCCGGCGGGCGACGCCGGAGCTGAACGTGAAGGGCCTGGAGGAGGAGCGCCGCGCCTCCACCGAGGGCCTCACCTACTCGGCCCCGTCGCTGGACACCTCGGCCAAGGACGGCGGTGCCGCGAAGGCCGCGAAGACCGCGACCGTCACCGGCTCGCAGGAGCCCGCGCGGAACGCGCCCTGCCCGTGTGGTTCCGGCAAGAAGTACAAGGTCTGCCACGGAAGGCCCGGCCAGAGCCTCTGAGCCGGCTCTCGGACCGCGCCCCCGTCGATCGCTGATCGGCGGGGGCGTCGTCGTTCTCGGGGTCGTCCCGTGCTGTCGTCTCAGCCCACCTGGAGGGCGGTGCAGCGCCAGCGGCCGTCCACGCCCTCCAGCCGGGCCGCGACCGCGTGCGCGCGGCCGGCGCGGTGGGCGACGGCGCTGACCTCGGCCACGCCGTCGACCGGTTCGGACACGTGCACCCGGCCGAGGGCCACCGGCGCGTTCCCCTCGGCGCACCAGCGCGGACGCCGTCCGTTCGACAGCGCGGCGAACACCCGGGGCGAGGTCATCGGCCGCAGCTGCGTCAGGGGGCGCCGCCCGGCGAGGGCCTCGAGGGTGAGGGTGATCAGCAGGCGGCCGGCGCCCCGCGGATCGGGCAGGTCGGCGCGGAGCGACCAGGACGGCCCGAAGTCGGCGTCCTCCGAGGCTGCCCGGGAGGTGTCCTTCGGGCGCGGGCCCGGACGGTGGGGAGGCCGCGGCGCCGCGACCCCCGGGAGGACCAGGCGCAGCGGGCGTCGCTCGTCCTCGAGGGGCGGCTGCGGGGTCGGGACGACGACCAACCGCAGGTGCGGGCGCTCGAGCGGCGCGGCGTCGGCGGGATCGGGGGCGGCACTCATCGGGGGCTCCGGTCTGGTCGGGACGTGATGGGGGCGTGATGGGGGGCGCTGTGGGCGGCCTGGCTGCTCATGGCCCGCCGGGCGGGGTGAGCACCTGGCCGGGCAGCAGCCGGTCGGGATCGGGTCCGATCACGTCGGCGTTGGCCGACCACCAGGCGTGCACGGCGGCGGCCACCTCCCGATCCGACGGCGGTCGGCCGGCCCGATCGCGGAGCCAGGTCGCGGCGATGTCCCAGAGGCAGTCGCCCCGCAGGACGACGTGCGTCCCCGCGACCCGGGGACCGAGCGGATCGGCGGCCGACCCGGCCGGCCAGTCGGGAACCGCCGGGGCGGCCGGTGTCGCGGAGGGCGTCGGCCAGTCCGGCACCCCGGCCGTCTGCGCGGCCGCCGCGGGCGTCGGAGCCACCAGGGAGGCGGTGGTGAGCAGGGGGGCGGCGACCCCGAGGCTCAGACCGAGCACGAGGGCCGCGCTCCGTCGGGCACCGGCCGGGAGGACGACCCGGAGCAGCAGTCGGGCCGCGGCACCGGCCGCGCCGGGCACCGCGGACATCGCCGTGAGGGCCAGACCGGCCGTGCCCCACGCCCAGACGACCCACGCCAGGAGGCCGCTCGCCGCGAGCACGAGCGCGTCGGGACCGGAGACGTCGGCGGTCCGCTGGGGATCGGCGAGGGCGCCCGTCATCTCGGGGAACGCGGGCGTGAGCGCGACCAGCACGACGCCGATCAGCGCCATAGCGGCAGTGGTCAGCGTGAGTCGCCGGACCGACATCCGAACCTCCTCGGTGGTGATGAACGGAGACTAAAGCAAGCAAATGCGCTCAAACGCAAGTGTCTGTGTGCATCTAGGCTCGTATGCGGAGGTGGGACATGCGGTGGCAGCAGTTGTTCGCGGACCTGCAGGCGCAGTTCGAGGAGGAGGAAGCCGCGGCCGAACGCGGCGAATCGGCCTCGCGTGCCCGCGCCGAGGTGGGCGCCGTGACGCTGGCGCAGCGGCTCGGTGGCGCGCTGGGTCGTGCGGTGTCCCTGCGCTGCCGGGGCGCCGGGCAGGTGGCCGGCGCGCTGGTCGACGTCGGGGTCGACTGGGTCCTGCTCGAGGACGAGCGGGGTCGGTCCAGCCTCGTGGCGGCGAGCGCCGTCCGTTCGGTGGCGGGGCTCGGGCGACTGACGGCGGCGGCCGAGGAGGCAGGGGCCGTGCGAGGGCGGCTGGATCTCCGCCGGGCGCTACGTGGGCTCGCGCGCGACCGCAGCACCGTCCAGGTCGTGCTCGACGACGGAACCGTGCTGACCGGGACGCTCGACCGCGTGGGCGCCGACTACGTCGAGCTCGCCGAGCACCCGGTCGATGTGCCGCGGCGCGCGGAGGCGGTGCAGGGGGTCAGTGCGGTGGTCATCACGGCGATCGCCGTCGTCCGGACGACGGTTCCGGCCCTGGGCTGAGCCCGGTCAGGAGCCGCTGCGGGCGGTACCCGGCGCCTCGGCGGCCGCGGAGTCCGTCGGCTCGCCGTCCGCCGGTTCCGCTGCGTCGGTGCCGGCGCGCGCCTCGGCGTACTTCCGCTGGATGAACCGCTCGAGCTCGTCGACCTCGACCCGCCACTGGCCGCGACCGCCGATCTGGATGGCGATCAGCTCCTTGCGGCGGACCAGCGCATACGCCTGGGACCACGAGACGGCGAGGATCTCTGCGACGTCGTCGAGGGTCAGGAATCGGGGCGTGGGCATCGGTCTTCTCCGTCCGGTCCGGGCCAGTCTGTCAGCCGCACCGGTGGTCCGTGGCACCTGTCCACACCCGAACGTGTGGATGACGAGTGCGCGCCAACGGCTTCATGACGCATCATCTGCACCCGAACGCCGTCATGTCGCCCGATTCGCGTGCGACACGCTGTCGCCGACGTCGACGTGCTGGAGAGGTGAGTGCCGTGACCGCTGTCCGACCTCCGGGCGCTCCGGGAGCCGCGGCGGACACGCCCGCCGGCCCCACACCGCGACGGGTCCGTCCGCCGCGCTGGCTGGACCTGCGCCTGGTGCTGGGTGTGCTGCTGGTGCTCGGCGCGGTGCTGCTGGGCGCCCGCGTGGTGACCGCGGCGGACGCCACGGTGCCCGTGTGGGCCGCAGCCGGCGACCTGGCCGCCGGCACCGCGCTCACGGCCGACGACCTGGTGGCGGTCGACGTCCGGCTGGACGGGACCGCGCACGCCTACCTGGCCACCGGCACCCGCCCCGACGGGCGCAGGCTCAACCGCGCGGTGCACGCCGGCGAGCTGGTGCCCCGCTCGGCGCTGGAGCAGCCGGCCGAGCTCGTCGCCGTGGCCCTGCCCGTGCAGGCCGGCTTCGTGCCGCCCGGGCTGGCCCGTGGGCAGCTCGTCGACGTGTACGCCATGGCCGATCCGGCGGCCGGGGCGACCAGGGTCGCCGACGGCAGCGTGACCCCCGTCGTGCTGAAGGCGCCGGTGCAGGCGGTGTCGGGGCGCTCCAGCGGCGTGCTGTCGACGGCCACGGGCTCGGTGCAGGTCGTGGTGGCGGTGGCCGCCGACGACGCCGCCTCCGTGCTGGGAGCGATCGGCGGCCGTCCCCTGGTCGTGGTGGTGCACGACTCGGTGGACGCGGGCTGATGGCGCTGCAGGTCTTCACCGCCGTCACCGGCGCCGCCTGGGAATCGGAGCTGGTCGGCGCCCTCGACCGGGCCGACCACGGGGTCACGGTCGTCCGCCGGTGCGTGGACGTCTCGGAGCTGCTCGCCGCGGCGGCCACCGGCACCGGGCAGGCCGCGCTGCTGTCGGCCGAACTGCGCCGGCTCGACGCGGATGCCGTCGCCCGGCTGGATGCCGCCGGCGTCGCGGTGGTCGGTCTCGTCGAGCCCGGCGACGAGCGCGCCGCCGAGCGGCTGCGGCAGCTGGGCGTACCGCGGGTGCTGCCCGCCGACGCCGAGCCCGGGGCGATCGCGCAGGCGCTCCGCGAGGCCGTGTCCGGCGTGCCCGCCGCGGGGCGCGACGTCGCCGATCCGGCGGCGGCCCTACCCGGCCTCGGTGGGGCCGCCCTCGGTGGGGCCGCCCTGGCCGACGAGACGCCCGCCGGGTTGGGCCGCGTCGTCGCGGTGTGGGGCCCGACGGGAGCGCCCGGGCGCACCACGGTCGCGGTCGGGATGGCCGACGAGGCCGCCCGGCTGGGCGTCTCGACGCTCCTGGTGGACGCCGACGTGTACGGCGGGGTCGTGGCCCAGGTGCTGGGGCTGCTCGACGAGTCGCCGGGCCTGGCCGGAGCGGCACGGCAGGCGAGCTCCGGCACGCTGGACACCGCCGCCCTGGTCAGGCTGGCATGGGCGGTGCGACCCCAGCTCCGGGTGCTGACGGGGTTGGCCCGGTCGGACCGGTGGCCCGAGCTGCGGCCGCGAGCCGTCACCGCCGTCCTGGACGAGGCGCGGCACCTCGCCGAGCTGACGGTCGTCGACTGCGGCTTCAATCTGGAGGACGACGAGGAGCTGTCCTTCGACACCGCGGCGCCGCGACGCAACGGGGCGACCCTGGCCGTGCTCGAGGCCGCCGACACGGTGCTCTGCGTCAGCGGCGCCGATCCGGTGGCGCTGCAGCGGAGCATCCGCGCGCTCGACGAGTTGCGGGACGTGCTCCCCGGCGTCGAGCCGGTCGTGGTCGTGAACCAGGTGCGCCGCGGCCCGGTGTCCGGGGATCCGCGGCGGGAGATCGCCGAGGCGCTGGCGCGGTTCGCCGGCCGCGACGTGCGGTTCTTCCTGCCGGCCGACCGCCGTGCCACGGATGCGGCGCTCGCCTCGGGCCGCACACTCGGTGAGGTCGCGGCGGCGTCGCCGCTGCGGCTTGCGCTGCGGTCGCTCACCGCGTCGGTGGTCGGGGTGAGCGCGCCGGCGGCCGGGCGGCGCGGGCGACGGCCGACCCGGGCGGCCGGATGACCGACGGAGTGCCCGCACTCCGCCGCCGGCCCGTAGCGTGTGCCTTCCGTCCGGAAGGAGATCCATGGTCGAGCGCCTGACCCGGCTGGACGCGTCGTTCCTGTACCTGGAGGAGCCGGGGACGCCGATGCACGTCGGGGGCGTCCTCGTCCTGGAGCCCCCGCCCGGCGGTATCGAGGCGCTCGCCGCGCTCATCTCGGCCCGGCTGCCGCTCGTGCCGCGCTACCGGCAGCGGGTGGCCGAGGTGCCGGGGCACCTGGCCAACCCGGTGTGGGTGGACGACCCCGACTTCGACATCGACTACCACGTGCGCCGATCGGCGCTGCCGCGTCCGGGAACTCAGGAACAGCTGCTGGAGCTGGTGTCGCGGCTGTGTTCGCGCGCGCTGGATCGCAGCCATCCGCTGTGGGAGGTGTACCTCGTGGAGGGGCTCGCCGACGGGCACGTCGCCGTGGTGACCAAGACCCACCCTGCCCTGGTCGACGGGCTCAGCGCGATCGACATCGGGCAGGTGCTGCTCGACGTCGACCGGGACGCCCCCGTGCCGGAGAGCGAGGAGTGGCACCCGAGGCGCGCGCCCGGCGGCGCAGCACTGGTGGTCCAGGCCGTCGACGAGTACCTGCGCAGGCCGTCGTCGGTCGTCGACTCGGCCCGCGGGGCGGTGACCGATCTGCGGGCCACCGCCGGCCGGTTCAGCGGAGTCGCGGGAGGTCTCCTGCGCACCGCGCGCTCCACCCTGCTCCCGGCACCGAACAGCCCCTTGAACGTGCCCGTCGGGAAGCGGCGCCGGGTCGCGGTGGCGCGGGCGGACCTCGCCGACGTGAAGGCGATCCGCCGAGCGCACGGCGGCAGCGTCAACGACGTCCTGCTGACCGTCGTCACCGGGGCGCTGCGGGAATGGCTGCTCTCGCGCGGCGAGCCGGTCGTGGGCGGCACCTCCGTGCGTGCGCTGGTGCCGGTCTCGCTGCAGGACGTCGACGCCGGCCCCACGAGCCGGGTGTCGTCGCTGCTGGTCGACCTGCCGGTCGGGGAACCCAACCCCCGGGTCCGGCTGACGCGGCTGAGCTACGCCATGGGGGGCATCGCCCAGCACGGCCAGTCGGTGGGTGCCGACAGCCTCATCGCGTTGACCGGGTTCGCGCCCCCGACCCTGCACGCCCTCGGCGCCCGGGCGGCGCGGGGGCTCTCCCGGCGCTTGTTCAACCTGGTCGTGACGAACGTGCCCGGCCCGCAGGTGCCGCTCTACGCGGCGGGCGGCCGGATGCTGGAGGTGTTCCCGGTGGTTCCGCTCGCGCGTGGCCAGGGCTTGTCGATCGGCATGACCAGCTACAACGGGCGGGTGTTCTTCGGCCTGAACGCAGACCTCGACACCGTCGGCGACGTGCACGTGCTGGCGGATCTGATCGAGCAGGAGGTCGGTGAGCTGGTGGAGACCGCCGGCTGAGGTCGCCCCCGCGATCGTCCGATCTGCCCGGGGTCCATCGGTCGTGCGCACCGGCCCTGCCCGGCGGCGGGTTACCGTCGCTGTCCCATCGACGAAGGAGCTATCCGGGTGCGCGTGTACCTGCCGGCGACGACGACCGTCCTGCGGACGCTGGTTGACGAGGGCCGGCTTCCCGGCCCCCAAAGGGCCTTCGCCGTCACCCCCCAGTTGCGGGAGTTCTACGCGCTCAGCGACGCCGACGTGGACACCGAGGAACTCGAGTACGCGGCGCTGCTGACCGCGGCCCGCTCCAGTCTGCGGATGCTCGATGTCGACCCCGGTGCGGCCCGGCGCCGCGTCGTCGTCGCCGCGGACGTGCCCGATGCCGCGGTCGTGCCGAGTGAGGACCCCGATGCCGAGCGCGGAGAGGTGCAGGTGGCGGCCGACATCGGGCTGCCCGAGGTGGCCAGCGCGCACATCGACGGGGCGGACGCCGAGGAGGACGTCCGGGCCGCCGTGGGCGTCGTGCTGGAGGCCGATCTCGGCAGCGACGACGCGCAGTTCGTCGTCGATCAGGCGGAGGGGCACGAGCTCGCCTGGTACGCGACGCAGGAGATCGGCCCCGCCCTCGAGCTTCTCTGAGCCGGTCATCGGAGGTCGTCCCCGCGGGCGGATCGACGGCGGGCCAGCTGCACTCGTTCCGCGGCGCCGCCGATGACCAGCCAGCCCGAACCCGGCCGGACCGGTATCGGGGTCCGCGGCAGGCGGACGCCCAACAGGTCGGCGTCGCCGGGACCGGGGCAGAGCAGGACTCCGGAGCGACCGCGGCGGAGCGCTGCGACTGCGCCCTGGAAGTGCGCGGACAGCTGACCGGCGGATGCCGCGGCCACCAGCGCCACCCTGCCCGCTGCGCCGGGTGCCGGCAGGCGGCCCAGGGCGGGCGCGTCGGCCGGTGCGCCGATGTCGTCGGCGATCACCACACCGGGACGGCCGCCCAGTCGCTCCAGCCAGCCGGTCACGGCGTCCGCGTTCCACTGGTCCACCCACGTCTGGTCGGCCGGCGCGCACCGGGACTCGGCCGGGCTGCCGGGCGGGGTGCCGATCCGGAGGACCGGCACGCCTCCGCCGACCAGGTGCCCCGCGAAGGCGTCGAGCGCCGCGGAACGGCCGCTGCCCGGTGGCCCGGCCACGAGCAGGCCGCCGGTGCGCAGCAGGTCGACCGTGAGCACCTGCCCGTCGTCGCCGCCGGGCCCGAGGGGGAGCCGGAGAGCGCCGGCGCCGGCCTCCGCCGCGCGGTGGTGGTCCGGCAGCGGCAGGCACGGGTCGGGCGGGAGCTCGGCGATGCGCAGTGCGGTGACCGTCCCGCGGGCGGCCCCTCCGGCGCCCGGCGCCGGTAGCGGTCGGGGGAGCGAGATCTGGCATTCGAGGGCGTTCTCGCCGAGCAGCGCCCGGCCCGGCGGGCGCTCAGTGGGCACGTCGCGGGCGGCGACTCCGGCGACGGCGTAGTCGGCTCGGTCCGGGAGCGGGAGCACCAGCCGGTGCCGGGCCACGGAGGCGAGCCGGCCGCCCGGCACCGCCCGATCGGCGGTGAGGACGCACGTGACGCCGACGGCCGCTCCGTCGCGGAGCAGGCGGTGCAGGTTCGACGAACCCCGCCCGGGATCGGCCTCGTCGAGCGTCGCGGCGATCGACTCGATGCCGTCGAGGAGCAGCAGGATCAGGGGCGACGTGCCCGTGCCGGCGCCGGCCCGGCGGTCGGCGACCTCCCCGGCGAGGCGGTCGACGAGCCGCACCGTCCGCAGCGCGTCCCCGCCCCCGATGGTCGTGCCTGCGTGCGGCAGGACGGCCGCGTCGGCCGCGAGTGCCCCGCCGCTGGACTCGACCACGTGGACGTGCAGCTCGTCGGGACCCAGCCGGCCGACGGCCTCCCCGAGAACGGTGCGCAGGGCGGTGGTGCGGCCGCTGCGGGCGCCCCCGACGATCACCCAGGTGCCACCGTCGGCGAGGTCGAGCTCCAGCGGATGCTGCGACTGCGTGTCCGGTCGGTCGACCAGCCCGATCCGCAGCACCGCACGGGCGGCCCCTGTGCCGGTGTCGGTGTCGGTGGCCGTCGAGGTCGCGGGCAGCACGTCGGGCAGCGGGGGTCGCCAGGGGCGATGGGGGAGCCGGACGGCGGTCTCCGCGGCGTGACGGGCGATCGCCCGGGTGAGGCGGGCCAGGTCGGTGTCGCCGTCGCGGCCGGTGGTCCCCGCGGGGGACGGGGAGGTCAGCGGCCAGGTCCACCGTCGCACCTCGGGAACGACGGCCGCGCGGCTACGGCCGGTCGTCGCGACGCGGGCCACCTGGAGGGCGGTCGGCTCCCCGCTGCCTGCCCGCAGGAACGCTCGGCCGGGCACCTCGACGGGGAGGAACGCGGCGTCGGGGGTGCCGAGCACGTCGCGGGAGTCGCTCTCGTCGGTGGTGCGGAGGCAGATCCGCAGCGTGCAGTTCGCCCGGATCTCGGGGGACACCACACCGCTCGGGCGCTGGGTGGCGAGCACGAGATGGACACCCAGGGACCGCCCCCGCTGGGCAATGGAGACCAGCCCGGGGACGAACGAGGGCAGCTCGTCGACCAGCGTGGCGAACTCGTCGACCACGATCACGAGGCGGGCGAGATCGACCGTCGCGGGCAGTGCCGCGATGTCGGCGACCCCGTGCTCGCCGAGGACCGCCTCCCGCCGGGTGAGCTCGGCGGCGAGCGACCGCAGCGCCCGGGCGGTCGTCTGCCCGTCCAGGTCGGTCACCAGGCCGACGGTGTGCGGGAGGGCCGCGGCCTCGGCGAACGCGGCCCCACCCTTGTAGTCGACGAGGAGGAAGGAGCAGCGGTCGGGCGGGTGGGTGAGGGCCAACCCGACGATCAGCGTCTGCAGCAGTTCCGACTTGCCCGAGCCGGTCGTGCCGGCGATCAGCGCGTGCGGGCCCTGCCGGCAGAGATCGACCTGGACCGGGCCCTCGGCCGTCCGCCCCAGCGTTGCGACCAGGCGGTCCCGGGCCGTGGACCACGTGCCACCCAGGCCGCCGGCGGCCTCCGGCCGCAGCCCGTCGGCCGGCAGGTCGAGCAGCCGGACCGACGAGGGCAGCGAACCCGCCGAGGAGACCGCTGCGAGGCCGGCCAGGTCGCGGGCGAACTCCGCGGCCGTCGGCGCGGCCAGCCGGTCGACGGCCACCCCGGCGTTGTCGGGGGAGCCCAGGCCGCTCAGTACCGCCACATCACCGGTCTCGCCGGACAGGAGCAGCACTGCACCGGCCTGGACGGGCAGGGTCGCGGCCGATTCCGCGGTGGACAGGGTCACCACGCCCGCGTCGCGGGCCTCCGTCAGCGTTGCCGCCACCCGTGGGTCGAGCGGGCGGTCGACGACGACGACCAGCCAGCCCGTCGCTGCGACGTCGCCGGGGCGGCGGGCGAGGAGCGCGCGCCGGCGGCGGACCACCGCCATCAGCCACGCGTTCAGAGCGTCGTCGCTCCCCTGCGGACTTCCTCCGGCGGACCGGCCGGCGAGGTGCACCCCGCCGGGAGCCAGGTGTGGCAGCCATCGCGCCCAGCTCCACTCGTGCAGCCGGTCGACGCCGGCCAGGAGCAGCAGCTCGACGTCGCCGGGAGCGTGCAGTGCGGTCACCTGCGCGAGCACCCCGCGGAGCACACCGAGAGCCCGCTCCCGCGGGCCCACGACGCCCAGGCCTCCGCCCGGCCGCAGGTCGGCGAGGACCGGCAGGTGGGCGGCCGTCTCGCGCACCCGGGAGCCGTCGCTCTGGATCCGCAGCACGCCGCTGCTGCCCGGTCCGGTCCCGATCCGGACCACGAGCGCATCGGCTGCGTCGCGTCCGCGGCTCCAGAGGAGGCGGCTCCGGCGCCGGGCGGCGGTGGTGATCGCCGCCAGGTCGGGCGCGGCCGCGTCGGCCGCCCGCCCGTCGGCCCGCACCGCGGCGGCGAGCCTGGCCTCGGCGGCCACGAGGTCGGCCGCGTACGCGGCGGCGTTCCGGCGCCCGGCCCGCCGTCCGGACGTTCGTTCCGAGAGCCAGGTGCCGAGCGCGACCACCGGACTGAGCAGGGCGAAGAACAGGAAGGACGGCGTGTGCAGGACCAGCGCCATCAGGATGCCGCCTGCGGCCGGGAGGGCGACCGTCACCCAGGCGAGCCGCCGATGGGGCGGTGGGGCCGGGGCGCGCGGAAAGGAGACCTCGACCTCGGGCCGCGGGGTGTTCCGGGCGGGCATCGGCCGGAGCCGGACCCGGCCGGCGGCCGAGCCGTCGACGGCGGCGGGGGAGGCGACGGGGCCGCTGACGGTCAGCGCCGTCGTCCCGATGCGCAGGATCTCGCCGGTGGGCCAGGGCCGTGGCCGGTCGTCGAGCTCGTCCGCGGCGAGGCGGCTGCCGTTCGTCGACCCGAGGTCGGCGACGGTGATCGAGCCGCCGCCGACCTGCACCAGTGCGTGCCGCCGCGAGACGTCCGGATCGTCGAGCCGGACGGTCGCCTCGCTGCCCCGGCCCACCACGTGCCGCCCCTGCCCGAGCGGGACCGTGCGGCCGGCGTCGGGGCCGCCGACGACGTGCAGTTCCAGCGCGCTGGAGCGGCCGCAGCGGGCGTCCGGCGGAACGGGCCTGCCGAGCCCGAGGACGGCGCCGTGCCTCAGCTCCGGGGCCGCGAGCGTGCACTCGACCGCCAGCCGCGTCGAGCCGGCCCACAGCGCCCCGGCGGGAACGCCGAGCACGCGGGAGAGCTGATCGAGCACGTCGGACAGCCGGTCGTCGTCACCGGCGACGAGCTCCACGTCGATGCTGCCGTCGGGGGAGACCAGCGTCCAGCAGCGCGACGCGCGGAGGGCCGCTGGATCGGAGGTCGCAGGATCGGTCACCGCGCGATCCTGACCGCTCCTGCCGAGGGCGTGGGGCCACGGAGGGGCAGCCTGTGGACAACTCCGGGCCTGTGGACAACTCCGCGGCGCTTCCCGGGAATCCTCCTAATGTCCCCGGCGACCGGGAGGGACCCGGATCGGAGGAGGACCAGTGAAGGTCGACATCGCCACCCTGCAGCACATGGCCGGGCAGTGCCGGAACGAGGCGTCGGACACCGCGACCCGGCACGCCGCCCTGTCGAGCAGCATCAACACGTCGATCCTGGACGGCTGGACCGACAGCCAGGCCGCCGTCCAGTTCAGCGATCTCTACGAGCACTGGCGGCTCTCCGCCCAGGGGGTCAGTGACGCCCTGACCGGCATGGGCACGCTGCTCACCAGTGTCGCCGGCGCCTACCAGCAGCACGAGGCGGACATGGCCGCCCGCATCAGTTCGATGATCTGACCGCCGTGCTCCCGGCGGCCGGTCCGGGCGTCCGCGCGGACCCGGCCGCCGGATGGCCCGGATCGGCCCGGCATGCGGGCGCGGGAGCCATCCGTAAGATCATCACCCGTCCAGGCGGGTCACCGGCGCTTCGTGGTGGGCAGCCGGCCGACCGCTGCGCCGGTGGGCCGGCCGTCGCGTCGCGTCGCGTGCCCCGCTCATGCGTCCACGTCGGGAGCGAGCAGATGCAGTTCGGTCGGTACTACGAGGAGTTCGAGGTCGGGGCCGTCTACAAGCACTGGCCCGGCAAGACCGTCACCGAGTACGACGACCACCTGTTCTGCCTGATCACGATGAATCACCACCCGCTGCACCTGGACACCCACTACGCGGCGGAGACCACCGACTTCGGCAAGAACGTGGTCGTCGGCAACTACATCTATTCACTGCTGCTCGGCATGAGCGTTCCCGACGTCTCGGGGAAGGCGATCGCCAACCTGGAGATCGAGTCGCTGCGGCACGTCGCCCCGACGTTCCACGGCGACACGATCTACGGCGAGACGACCGTGCTCGACAAGACGGAGTCCAAGTCGAAGGACGACCGCGGGATCGTGCACGTCGAGACGATCGGCTACAAGCAGGACGGCACGATCGTCTGCATCTTCCGGCGCAAGGTCATGGTGCCCAAGCGCTCCTACGGCGAGGCGCGCGGCGGAGAGCAGCCCGGCCGCCCGGAGCCGATTCCGCGCTGACCGGAGCCCGGGGAGGCGGGGCGGTGCGCCCCGCCCGGTCAGCGGGGGAGGACGCCCCACTCCGCGAGGGTCTCGAGGAGCCGGGGTGTGCAGGGCAGCCGGTCGAGGGTGGCGGCGTCGGCGAACAGCACGTCCGCCGCGTCGTCGCCCGCGACCGCGACCTGGCCGGCTCCGGTGAGCGTGCAGGCCAGGTCGACGACGTCGAACACGACGTCGCCGGCCGGGATCAGCACCCGCCCGACCGGCGCACCCGCCCGCACCCCGAGTCCGGTCTCCTCGAGCACCTCGCGCTCGATCGCCTGCTCCGCGGTCTCCCCGGCCTCCATCCGGCCGCCGGGAAGGGACCACAGGCCCGCGTGCGGGGCGTGGCCGCGCCGGATCATCAGCAACCGGCCGGCGGCATCGTGCACCACGGCACCCACGCACGGCACGACCGGCGGCGACGGGACGCCCGACGAGCTGTCTCCCCGGTCGACCGGAACCATGCGCGGCAGGCTACGCAGCCCCCACCCGCAGCCACGCCGCACCCACTCCGCGCACGCCCCCGGCCGTGCAGAGCTTGACGATTTCCTGCAGGCCCGGGACGGTGTTGCCCGATGAGCGTGTCGCCGGTCTGCCCGCGCTGCGGTGAGCAGTTGGTCGTGCGCCCCGGTTCGACGGCCCAGGCATGGTGCCATCGCCACGGGGCGGTCACGCCGCTCCATCACACGGTCCTGGTCGCCCATGACGCGATCTCCGCCGTCACCGCCGACGCCCGCGTGCCGGCCTGGGTGCCCGACCCGGTGCCCACCGGCTGGACGGTCACCGGCCTGGCCTGGGGCGGAGAGCCGGGCGCGCGGGCGATCGTCGTCGACTGCGCCGGACCGGCACCGCTGGGGGGTTCGGCCGAACTGGTACTGGTGGCCGAGGAGCCCGGTACCGGCGTCGGCTGCGGCTACGCGGGGCTGCCGGGGCTCGACCCCGGCGACGTGATCTCGGGCCAGTCCTCGGTCGACGTCAAGGCGGCCGGTCAGCGTGCCCCGCTGTGGGCGGTCCCGACCACCGACGACCGGGCGGCCTTCGTCGGCGAGGCCTACGGGGTCTGGTTGTGGCTGGTCATGTGGCCGATGAGCGCGGCGTGGCTGCTGGCCGAGCAGCTGGAGCTGCTCGACCTGCGCGACCGCATCTACCCCGACCTGCCGCTGGGGCCGCCCAGCGAGCACCTCCTGCCCGGCCGGTAGCGGCGTCCCGGAGGCGGCGAGCACCGGAACCGGAACCCGAGGGGCTCCCTCGCGGACGGCGCGTCGACTGTGTGCCTCCTGGGGTCTGTGTTACCCATGAGACGAACGCGTCCGCCGCATGCCGGCGGGTCTTCCCACGCGGGTACCGACGCTGCTCTGTGCCCGCCCGCTCACACACCCCGGAGGTGGCGGTGAACCTCAAGAAGGTTCTCACCTGGCTGGTTGTCGCCTTCGTCGTCTTCTACGTGATCCAGGCGCCGGAGGCCTCGGCCCAGATCGTCCGCAACACCGGCCACGCGCTCGGCAATGCGGCGTCCTCGCTGGCTTCCTTCGTCGGCTCGCTCTAGGCGCACGTGACCGTCCCGACTCCCAGGCCCCCGCGGTCTGCCCGGGCCCGCAAGGACATCCAGAAGTACCTGCTCGCGAACGAGGGCGCGGTGATCATCACCCGCCGGCACTGGGCGGTCCTGCTCGAGCCGACGGTCAAGTTCCTCCCGGTCTTCGCGATCGGTGTGGTCCTGCTGGTCCTCGACCCGACGAACCGGCTCACCAGCACCGTCGGGCTGCTCGTGATGCTCGGTGCGCTCCTCCTGCTGGGCCTGCGGGTGGCCGAGTGGTGGATGCGGCACTTCATCGTGAGCACGCGCCGGATCCTGCTCACCTCGGGCGTCATCGTCCGGACCGTGACCCTCATCCCGCTCCGCCGGATCACCGACCTGACCTGGCAGGAGACCCTGCTCGGGCAGGTGCTCAACTACGGCACGTTCCGCTTCGAGTCGGCGGGCCAGGACCAGGCGCTCCGGCACCTCACGTACCTGCCCGACGCCGAACGGCGGTACCAGGAGATCAGCGCGCTGCTGTTCGCGAAGGACTTCGGGGCCGCTGCTTCCGGTGGCGACGACGAGGGCAACGAGGAGCCCGTGGAGGAGCGCCGGCGCGCACCCCGGGAGCCCGCCGGGGGCCGCAGCGTGCGGCAGGACACGCTGCCGATCCCCGGGCTGCCGCCCGCGGAGGGGTGAGGACCCGACCCCACCCGGTGGCCGGCGCCGGCGTACGGCAGGCTCAGCGGCGATGCGGATCGACCTGCACACCCACTCCTCGGTCTCCGACGGCACCGAGAGCCCCGCCGTGCTCATGGCCACGGCGCGGGCGGCCGGGCTCGACGTCGTCGCGCTGACCGACCACGACACGACCGCCGGCTGGGCGCTGGCCGAGGCCGCCCGCCCTGCCGGGCTGACGGTGGTCCCCGGCATGGAGATGTCCTGCCGGTGGTTCCCGGCCGACGGACGGCGGCCGGTGAGCGTGCACCTGCTGGCCTACCTGTTCGATCCCGCGCACCGTGGGCTGGCCGCTGAGCGGATCCGTCTCCGCGACGAGCGGGTGGGCCGCGCCGAGCGGATCGTCGCGGCGCTGGTCGCCGGGGGACACCCGCTGAGCTGGGAGGAGATCCTCGCCGCACGCGAGGGCGGTGTCGTCGGGCGCCCGCACGTGGCCCGGGCACTGGTGGACGTCGGCGCGGTCGAGTCGGTCGACCACGCCTTCGCCACCCTGCTGCACCCGACCAGCCCGTACTACGTGGCGAAGGCCGACACCGACGTCCTGGAGGGCATCGCACTGGTCCGGGCCGCGGGGGGCGTGCCGGTGTTCGCCCACGGGCTGGCCACCAAGCGGGGCCGCGTCGTCGGCGACGAGGCGATCGCCGCGATGGCCGCGGCGGGGCTCCTCGGCCTGGAGGTCGACCACCCCGACCACCGCGACGACGAGCGCGCGCATCTGCGGGGCGTGGCGGCCGACCTCGGGCTGTTCGTGACCGGGTCGAGCGACTACCACGGCATGAACAAGGAGACGACGATCGGTGCCTGCCTCACCGCGCCCGACCAGCTCGAGTTCCTCCTGGCGGGCGGCACCGGCGCCGCGCCCCACCGGGACTGACCGAGTCCTGTCGGTGGCCGCGGTTACCGTGACCGGCATGGGAACGCCGTCCAGGGGGTGGGTGCGATGAGCGCGCAGCTCGACCTGCCCGGCATGCCGCGGCGGCTGTTCCCGGCGACGCCGAGCAAGCTCGCGACCTTCGCCGACTGCCCGCGCCGCTACCGGTTCGCCTACGTCGAGCGCCCGGTGCCGCCGAAGGGGCCGCCGTGGGCGCACAACACGGTCGGCTCGGCGGTGCACGCCGCGCTGCGCTCGTGGTGGGACCTGCCGGTCGAGCGCCGCACCCCGGCCGCGGCGCGGCAGCTGCTCTACTCGGGCTGGTCGCAGACCGGGTTCCGCGACGCCGACCAGGCCGGGCGGTGGCGCGCCCGGGCGGCCGGCTGGATCACCGACTACGTCGAGGGCCTCGACCCGGCCGACGAGCCGGTGGGCACCGAGCGCACCGTCGGGGCCACCACCGAGCGGCTGGCGCTGTCGGGGCGGGTCGACCGGATCGACCAGCGCGGCGACGAGCTGGTGATCGTCGACTACAAGACCGGCCGGGCGGTGAGCACCGACGACGAGGCCCGCGGCTCACCCGCGCTGGCCGCCTACGTGCTCGGCGTCCGCCGCACGCTGCGCCGTCCCTGCAGCCGGGTGGAGCTGCACCACCTGCCGTCGGGCACCGTCGCGTCCTTCGAGCACACCGAGCGCTCGCTGGCCAACCACGTGCGCCGCGCCGAGGACATCGCGCACGACATCACCACGGCCACCGAGGCGCTCGCCGCGGGGGAGGACGTCGACGCCGCGTTCCCGCCCGCCCCCGGGCGCCAGTGCAGCTGGTGCGACTTCCGGCCCAGCTGCCCGACCGGGCAGGCGGCCGCCCCGGCACGCGAGACGTGGAGCTTCCTCCCCGAGGACGAGGACGGGAACCCCGCCTGACCCTCAGGCGCTCAGCGGCGCCGGCTCCGCCACGCGCTCGAAGCCGGCCCGCACGATCGGCGATCGGCGCGCGCGCAGCGGCAGGGCGAGCAGGCCCTGGCGGACGGTCCGCAGCGCCGCCGTCGCCGCGGCGTCGGTGAGCCCGAGCCCCGGGAGGGAGTACATGCGGCGCGCCCATCGGGGCAGAAGCGCAACCGCCAGGCCGGCCAGGCTGCCCCAGGCGGGCTGCGCGGGGGTCAGGTAGCGCACCCACGCCGGCATCGGCGGCAGCAGGATCAGCCGGTAGGCGTTCCGGGCGGCCGGCGTCACCGCGAGCTCGGGCCGCACCCGTTCGAAGTACTCGGCCAGATCTGCGACCGAACCGGGCACCGGCCCCCGGATGCCGACGAGTTCGGCGGCGGTGACCTGCTCCGCGACGTACCGGTCCGCCTCGTCGTCCGTCAGCGGCACCCCCGCCCGCCGGGCGACCGACAGCAGCGAGTCCACCTCGCAGCAGTGCACCCAGAGCAGCAGATCGGCGTCGTCGACCCGGTAGGTGCGACCGGTCGTCTCCTCGACGCCGCCGAGCCGGCGGTGGATGCCGCGGACGCGGGCCACCGCCCGGGTCGCCTCGGTGCGGGTCCCGAACGTCAGCGTGTCCACGTACGCGGCGGTGCGGGCCAGTCGCGGCCACGGGTCGTCGCGGAAGGCGCCCGAGAACCGGTGGACGCCGTCCATCGCGACCGGGTGCAGGGCCTGCATCAGCAGCGCCCGCAGGCCGCCCACGGAGAAGGTCGGATCCGCGTGCACCCGCCAGGTCACGCTGTCCGGACCGAAGAAGCCGAGCCGGTCCTCCTCGGCGGTCCAGGCCGACGTCGTCATGGGCGGGACGCCTCGGCCGTCACCGCCGCCCAGAAGTCGAGCAGCACCTCCAGCGTCCGTGCGGGGTTCTCGACGGCGGGGGAGTGGATCGAGTTGTTGATGACCTCGTGCCGGGCCCCGAGCCGCTGCGCCATCTCGGCCTGCACGTGCGGCAGCCACGCGTCGTCGGCCTCGCCGTGGGCCACGAGGATCGGCACCCCGGTCGCGGCGAGCTCGGCGACGCGGTCGGGCTCCGAGAGCATGGCGTCGGCCATGCCCCGCAGCCCGGCCTCGGAGTTGCGGAGGAACCGGCGGGCGTAGAACTCGCGCGTGGGCGCGGGCACGGCCTGCGCCTTCGGGTCGGTCATGGCCACCTGTTCGAGCGTCTCGTGCACGAGCGGGACGCCGCCGGAGTCCAGCAGCGGCCCGAGGTGGTCGAGCAGCTCGGCGCGGCGGCCGGTCAGCCGCGACGGGCCGGACCCGAGGAGCGTGAACGACGTGAACAGTGCCGGCTCGGCGAGCACCGCGGCCCGGGTCACCAGCCCGCCGAAGCTGTGGCCGAGCAGGTGTACGGGGCCGGTCGTCTCCGCCAGCAGCAGCCGCCCGAGGGCCAGGACGTCGCCGGCCAGCTCGTCGATCGCGTACGCCGCCGGGTCGTCGGGACCGGGGGACTCGTACTGGCCCCGCTGGTCGATCGCGACCGCGCGGATCCCGGCCTCGGCCAGCGGTGCGAGCAGCGGCGCGAAGTCCTCCTTGCTGCCCGTGTACCCGGCGACCAGCAGCACGGTCGCCCGTGCGCCGTCGCCGCCGGTGTCGAGCGCCGCGAGCGGGCCGGCGCCGGCGGGGAAGGTGCGCGACTCCGCGTCGTGCGCGGCGAGTTGGCGCAGGTCGCCGGGTGCGATGGCGAGGGGGACGGAGTAGCCGGGGCCGCCGGGCAGGACCATGGGCCCTAGTGAACCCCGGTCGCGCCGATCGCGCCGCAAAGGGGGTCCCGGCCCGCGCGGGGAACTCAGCGGTAGGCGAGAACCCGGTCGGGCAGCCGGTAGACGATGGTCGGACCGACGCTGTCCGCGACACCGCCGGCGGGCACGCCGGCCACCGCCGACCGGCCGAGCTCCGCACCCGTCGCCAGCTCGCGGCGGGTGAACCCCGCGTCGTCGGGGACGAACACGGAGGCCGCCGCCCCGGGCGCGGCGGGCAGGCCGGAGGCGGGCGCCTGCCAGCGGGTCCTCGCGCTGGTGTCGTCGAGGGCGGTGAGGGTGCCGCCGGCCCAGAGCAGCGCGGTCGAGCCGGCCGCGCGCTCGCGCACCGGCCCCGCCGCGGCGCCGGTCAGCGTCCGCAGATCCGTGCCGTCCGTGCCGGCGACCAGGTGCACGTCATGGCCGACGGCGACCCCCAGCAACTGGTCGGCGCCGAGCAGCCGGAACGCCGTGCCGACGGGCGCGCTCAGGTCGTGGCTCCAGTGCACGGTGCCGGCGAACCCGTCGAGCAGCCGAAGCTGGACGGGCTTGCCCGCGCACTGCTGGAGGAGCGCCACCCCGGACCTGCCGGCGCCCGCGTCGAGGATGCGGCAGCCGGCCGGGGCCTTGTACCGCCAGCGGATGTTGTCGCCGGTCGGGTCGAGGGTCACCAGGCCGGTCGGGCTGACCGCCAGCACGATCCGGTCGGTCGAGACGAGGGTCGCGTCGGGCCGGAAGTTGACGTTGCGGGTCCATGACCGGACGCCGGTCGCCGCGTCGAGCGCGGTCACCTCGTCGCAGCGGTCCGCCGTCCGGAAGACGGCGACGGCGACGCCGTTGGTGACGGCCAGGCCGCACATCGCGGCGTTGCTGCGCGTGTAGTGCCAGGCCTCGTGTCCGGTGGCCGGGTCGAGGGCGCGCACCCCGTGCGCCGTCCCGATCAGCACCCGGCCGCTCGCCACGACATCGGCCGGCTCGCTGCCGCGCACCACCCACGCCTCGGACACGGCAGCGGCCGGCGTCCCGGAGGGGACGCCGGCCGGTGCGGAGGTCGTGCTCTCGGTGGCCGCCGCGTCGGAGCCCCCCCAGAGCAGCGTGGCGGCGACGACGAGCGCCACGGTGACCGCGGCCCAGATCCAGACCCGCAGGGGCGGACGGCGCAGCTGTCGTGGCACGGCGACCGCGGAGGTCAGGCGGCGGACTCGGAGCCGCCGCGGTTGGCGCCCCCGCGACGACGACGGCGACGCGGCTTGCTGCTGCCCTCGCCGTCCCCTCCGGTCGAACCCTGGGCCGAGCCCGAGGTGGTGTCGCCGTCGCCCGCGCTCGCGCCGCCGCCGGAGCGGGTGCGCCGGCGGGGACGGCTGCGACCGCTGCCCGCCGTCCTCTCGGCGTCGGAGTCGCGGCCGGCGGACGGGCCGTGCGAGTCGCCCCGACCGCCCGAGTCGCCGCGACCACGCCCATCGCCCCGGCCGCCGGACCGCTCGGCCGGGCGGTGCCGCTTGCCCGTCTCGCCGAGGTCCTCGAGGGTCTCGGCCTCCAGGCCCTCGCGGGTGCGCTGCGAGCGCGGCAGCCGGCCCTTGGCGCCTTCGGGCACGTCGAGGTCGGTGTAGACCCACGGCGAGGTGGAGTAGGTCTCCGGCGGCTCGGCGAAGTCGAGGTCGAGCGCCTTGTTGATCAGCTGCCAGCGGGGGATGTCGTCCCAGTCGACCAGCGTGACGGCGACACCCGTCGACCCGGCGCGGCCGGTGCGGCCGATGCGGTGCACGTAGGTCTTCTCGTCCTCGGGGCACTGGTAGTTCACGACGTGGCTCACACCGGTGACGTCGATGCCGCGGGCGGCGACGTCGGTGGCAACGAGGACGTCGACCTTGCCGCTGCGGAACGCGCGCAGCGCCTGCTCGCGGGCGCCCTGGCCGAGGTCGCCGTGCACGGCCGCGGCGGCGAAGCCGCGGTCGACCAGCTCGTCGGCCACCTTCTGCGCGGTCCGCTTGGTGCGGCAGAACACCATCACCAGGCCGCGGTCACGCGACTGCAGCACGCGGGACAGCAGCTCGGGCTTGTCGAGGTTGTGGGCCCGGTAGATGAACTGCGTGGTCTGCGGGACGGTGGAGCCCTCGTCGTTGCCGTGCGCCCGGATGTGCGTCGGCTGGGTCATGAACGACCGCGAGAGGGTGACGATCGGGCCGGGCATCGTCGCCGAGAACAGCATCGTCTGCCGCTTGTCGGGGACCATCGCCAGGATTCGCTCGATGTCGGGCAGGAAGCCCAGGTCGAGCATCTCGTCGGCCTCGTCGAGGACGAGCACCTTCACCTTGCCGAGGATCAGGTCGCCTCGCTGGGCCAGGTCGAGCAGCCGGCCGGGCGTGCCGACGACGATCTCGACGCCCTTCTGCAGCGACTCCACCTGCGGCTCGAACGCGCGGCCACCGTAGATCGCCTGCACGCGGATGCCCCGCCGTGCGCCTGCCGCGGCGAGGTCACGGGTGACCTGCACGCACAGCTCGCGGGTGGGGACGACGACGAGCGCCTGCGGGACGCCGTCGCCACCCTCGGCCGGCGGCACGACGCGCTGCAGCATCGGGACGCCGAAGCCCAGCGTCTTGCCGGTGCCCGTGCGGGCCTGACCGATGAGGTCGTTGCCGGCCAGCGCGAGGGGGAGCGTCAGCTCCTGGATGGCGAAGGTGCGGGTGATGCCGACGTCGGCCAGTGCGGCGACGATGTCGGGGTGCACGTCGAAGTCGCTGAACAGCGGGCTGTCCGCGGCGACGGGCGCGCCGCCGAGCTCCTCGACGGTCTCCTCGAGCTGCTCGGGGGCGGGGGCGCCGGACTCGGCGTGCTCGAGGGCGGCCGGGTCGGTGGGGGACTGGGTGGTGTTCTCGGTGGAGGTCAGTGCTCTCGCCTCTGGTCTGCTGGGGGACCGGCTCCGGCGGCGTCTGCCGCGTCGGACCTGTCCCGGGTCGGTTGTCGCGGGATCAGTTCCAGCGCCGACGCGGCCAGCAGACCGGGCGTCGGAAGGGATTTCGGCCCGGGAGACAGCCCTCGGGGGGCTCTCGATCACCAGCCCCGAGGGGCGGCGTCCAGCGGTTGTCAGCGCACAGATACACAGCGAACCGAACGGCTCGCCGATTCCCATGGTAGCGCGGCCAGCGGTTAGCCTCTGCGCGCCGCGCAGCACGGCGCCCGGTACCACCCGTCCGGGGCAGCCCGGGGGGATCCCCACGAATCTCAGGAGACCGCGTGACAGAGGCCGACCGCTCCGCCGTCGCCGACCTGCTGGGGGTGCTCGCGTACGCGGAACTGACGGCCTTCGACCGCCTCGCCGAGGACGCCCGGATGGCACCCACGCTGGCCGGGCGCGCCGCGCTGGCCCGGATGGCGGCCGCGGAGATCGGGCACCACGCGCGGCTCACCGACCGGCTGACCGAGCTGGGCGTCGACCCGACCGAGGCCATGACGCCGTTCGTCTCCGCCCTGGACGCATTCCACGAGGGCACCCGCCCCAGCACGTGGCTCGAGGGGCTGGTGAAGGCCTACGTCGGCGACGGGCTGGCCACGGACTTCTACCGCGAGATCGCCGAGTTCCTGCCCGAGCCCGACCGTGCGCTGGTGCTCGAAGTGCTCGCCGACACCGGCCACGCCGGCTTCGCCGTCCGGGAGGTCCGGGCGGCGATCGCGGCCGACCGTCGCGTCGCCGGCCGGCTGGCCCTCTGGGGACGGCGGCTCGTCGGCGAGGCCATCACCCAGTCGCAGGCCGTGATCGCCGAGCACGACCGGCTGGCCGAGCTGATCATGACCGGGATGGGCGACCTGGGTGGTGTCGCCCGCCTGATCGACCGGATCACCGACGCCCACACCGAGCGCATGAAGGCCCTGGGCCTGCGCGGTTGAGCGCCGTCCCGGGCGCCCTGCCGCTGCTCTCCGCCCACCGCGGCGGCGCCGAGGGGGACACGAGGCGCGAGAACACCCTCGCCGCGCTGCTCGACGCGGTGACCCTCGACTGCGAGTACGTCGAGATCGACGTCCAGCGCTGCCGCGGCGGCGTCCACGTGCTCTACCACGACGACGTCGTGCGGGACGGTGACCGGGAGGTGCCCGTCTCCGCGCTGACCTTCGACGAGTTCGCCGTGCTCGCCGACACCTACCTGCTGCTCGACGAGGCCCTCGACGCGCTGCGCGGGCGCAGGAAGGTGCACCTGGACCTGAAGTTCCTCTCCGACCCCGAGGACGGCGGATCGGACGGCGGGCACGAGGTGGAGCTGGTCGAGCACGTCCTGTCGATCATGGGTCCGCAGAACGTGCTGGTCACCACCCTCGAGGACGAGTCGGTGCGCGCGATCCGGGCCTGGTCACGGAAGAACTGCCCCGACCTGCTCGTCGGTCTCTCCCTCGGGCGGGACGGCGCCGGCCTCGGGAACCGGGAGCTGCTGGCGACCCGGCTCGGCGAGCTCTTCCCGGCGCGCCGGATCGAGGCCTGCGACGCCAATCTGGTGGCCTGCCACAAGACGATCGCGAAGCTGCGCGGCGCGGCCTGGGCGGCCCGGCGGGGCCTGCCGATCCTGGTCTGGACGGTCGACGACCCCGGCGAGCTGCGCACCTGGCTGCTCGACGGCCGGGCGTGGATGATCACCACGAACTACCCCCGAGAGGCAGCGGAGCTGCGCCGCGAGATCGCCCGGGGGTCCACCGCCTGAACGGAGAGGGGCGCCCCCGCTGTCGCGGAGACGCCCCTCTGTCCGGCTGGTGCCTAGGCCCCGGCGATGAAGCCCACGCGCCGCTGGTCGGGCTGGGCGATCTCCACGTACGCGATCCGGTCGACCGGGACGACGACGCGCCGTCCTCGCTCGTCCACCAGCGTCAGCAGGCCGTCCTTCGTCGAGCCGGACATGGCTGCCGCCACCTCCGCCTGGATCTCGTCGGGGGTCTTGGGGCTGTCGATGACCAGCTCCCTGGGGGAGTGCTGAACGCCGATCTTTACTTCCACCTGGGCGATGCCTCCTCGGTTCGCGCGACTGCCCACCACGCTAGTCCAGCGGCCCGGGCGGGGACCCGATGTGCGGGTGCGCCGACAGCGAACGGCGGCGACGGGTCGTCCTAGTGGGCGAGGTGGTCGCCGTCGTCGACGCGCGGGAACCCGGAGATGCCCCGCCAGGCGAGGGCGGACATGAGGGCCACCGCCTCGTCGCGGGACACCGTGCCCTTGCGGGGCAGCCACCAGCGCGCGCTGGTCTCGGCGAGGCCGGTCAGCCCGGAGGCGAGCAGGAGGGCGCGCTCGGGGTCGGCGCCGGTGTCGGCGGCGATGACCTGCGCGATCGCCTCCACGCACACCTCGGTGCCGCGGTCGACGATGCTCCGGACGTCGGCGTCGTTGCGCAGATCGGATTCGAAGACCAGGCGGAAGGCCTCGCCCTCGGCGTCGATGAAGTCGAAGTAGGCCCCGACGGCCCCGTTCACCCGCGCCCGGTTGTCGTCGGTGCCGCCCATCGCCTCGCCGACCCGGTCGGCCAGTTCGGAGACGTGCTCCTCCAGCAGGGCCAGGTACAGCTCCCGCTTGCCGGGAAAGTGCTGGTAGAGCACCGGCTTGCTGACGCCCGCCCGGTCGGCGATGTCGTCCATCGCGGCGGCGTGGAAGCCCTGGGCGACGAACACGTCCTGGGCCGCCCGGAGCAGCTGGAGCCGGCGCGCACCCCGCGGGAGGCGGGACGTGCGCCGCGGGGGCTCGGTGGCGGGACGTGGCGGCTGCATGGCACCGCCGATGTTACCGGCGGGTCACCGAACCGCATTTCCGGACGATCCCGGCGTATTACGGTCGTGGTGATGACCGACGCGCCCGCTGTCCCTGCTCCCGACCCCGCCCCGGCAGCCCGGCCGGCCGCGCCCTCGGAGACGCCGCTGCCCGCGACCTCCCTGCTGCCGCCGTGGCCGGGGGAGCAGGTGCCGGTCAGCGGTGGCGACGTGTACGTGCGGCGCACCCCGTACGCCGGTCCCCTCGACGGTGCGGGCGAGGGCGCCCCCCGGGAGCGCGCGCTCTACGTGCACGGGCTCGGCGGGGCGTCCACCAACTGGACCGACCTGGCCGGACTGCTCGCCGTCCGCCTCGACGGGTGGGCGGTCGACCTGCCCGGGTTCGGGCGCTCGCAGCCGCCGCCGCGTGGCCGGTACTCGATCCGCGGGCACGTGCGCGCCGTCATCGACGTCCTCGAGCACGTCGCCGGGCGGCCGGGCGAGGGTGCGGGACGGCCGGTGCACCTGGTCGGCAACTCGCTCGGCGGCCTGGTCAGCCTGCTGGTGTCCGCCCGCCGGCCCGACCTGATCGCCTCGCTCACGCTGATCTCACCCGCCATGCCGGTGTACCGGGTGCCACCGGCGTTCAGCCGGCTCCTCCTGCTGCTGCTCCTGCCCGGCATCCCGGCGCTCGCCGAGCGGCGGATGGCCGGCATCGCGGCCGAGGAGCACGTGCGGGCGATGGTGAGCATGTGCTTCGGCGACCCGGCGCGGGTGCCGCCGGAGCGTGTGGAGCAGGCGGTCCAGGAGATGCGGGAACGGGCCGAGCAGCCGTGGGCAGACCGTGCGCTGACCCGGAGCATGCGCGGGCTGCTCACCTCCTACCTGCGCTTCGGTGGCGCGAACGCCTGGCGGACGGCCCGCGGGTTGCGGCTGCCGACCCTGGTCGTGTGGGGGGACCGCGACCGGCTGGTCGACCCGAAGCTGGCGCCACGGCTGGCGGCGACGATCCCCGACGCGCGGCTCGGTCTGCTCGAGGGGATCGGGCACGTGGCGATGCTCGAGGCGCCCGAGTCCACCGCCCGCCTGGTCCTGGGGCTGGTCGAGGGCCGGGCGCAGGACGCCGTCGCCACGTCGTCCGCCTGAGCCGCGGGACCCGTCGTGTCGCACCGCCGGGCTGTCCTGAACTCGCCACGCAGCGTGAGACGCTGGGTCGCTGAGCGCAGCAGGTCGAGGCGGAGCGGGAGGGCGGCCCAGTGGCAGGACGCCCCGTCGAGGGTGGGTTTCCCGGCGGGCCCAGGCCGCGGTCCCCGCGGGCGGCCGCGCCGGTCCGGCCCCGTGGACCCCGCCCGCCCGCCGGCCGCGGCGGCCCGCTTGTCGCCCGCCCCGATCCCGGCGCCCGTGCACAGACGTCGGTCCGCGCGGAGCCGGGTCGTGTGGGTCGGTTCGTGCGGCGTCACGGCTGGCGTGCCTACGCGATCCCGCTGCTCACGATCGCCACGGTCCTGACCCTCGGCGACCTGGTCCTCTCGCCGGCGCAGTCCAGTGACGCGGGCGTCCTCGCCGGCGGGACCGCCGCCGCGATCACCACCACCGTGGCACCCCCCTCGGCCGCGTCGTCCCCGACCGCCTCGTTCGACGGCGAGGCCGACCCCACCGGCACGCCGGCGGTCGTGGGGGCGGCCACCTTCGTGCAGAAGGGTGCCGGCACCGTCTCGGTCGTCGACGGGACGTCGAAGGTGTACGGCAGCGGCCCCCTGCAGCGCTTCGTCGTCGAGACCGAGGACGGCATCGGGGTGGACGGCGACGCGTTCGCCGGCGCGGTCGTGTCGACGCTCGCCGACCCCCGCTCGTGGGGGCACGGCGAACAGATGTCCTTCCAGCGGGTCGGCGCCGCGCAGGCCGCCGCCCGGCAGTACGACTTCAAGGTGACGCTGGTCAGCCCCGGCAGCATGGAGACCTACTGCCCGGGGGTCGGCACCGGCGGGTACACCTCGTGCCGCTACGGCGACCGCGCCGTCATCAACCTCGCCCGGTGGAGCGCCGCCGTCCCCGACTACCAGGGCGACGTGGCGACCTACCGGCGCTACGTGGTCAACCACGAGGTCGGGCACGCACTCGGGCACCACCACGAGTTCTGCGCCGGCCCCGGCCAGGTCGCGCCGGTCATGCAGCAGCAGACCCTCGGGCTCGAGGGCTGCGTCAAGAACGCCTGGCCGTACCCGTAGGGCGCGCTGACCTCGCTTCCGACCGCGGGGAAATGCGGCCCACCGTGGGCGGCGACAGGCGCAGAACCCGGCGGGGGTGGTCGGGCAGGTGGGCGCACCCATCAAGCCTGCCGCGATCGGCCGTTCCACCACCGTCGTCGTCCACAGGCGCGTCGAGCGCGGGGACGGCGCCGCACGACGGCAGTCGACTCCCGCGCTTCTCCGCGCTCGCGCATGACCTGACCCCCGGCGCGGCCGACGGGAATCCCGGTGCGTGTCACGCTGTTGTCCGCGTGAACGCCGGTCCCGTGGGGCCGCTGTCGGATGAACTGAGGAGCAACCCGTGTCCCTGCCACCCCTGGTGGAGCCCGCAGCCGACCTGTCCATCGACGAGGTCCGCCGGTACAGCCGCCACCTGATCATCCCCGACGTGGGCATGGACGGGCAGAAGCGGCTGAAGAACGCCAAGGTGCTCGCCGTCGGCGCTGGTGGGCTCGGCTCGCCGGTGCTCATGTACCTGGCCGCGGCCGGTGTCGGCACGCTCGGCATCGTCGAGTTCGACACCGTCGACGAGTCGAACCTGCAGCGCCAGATCATCCACGGCCAGTCCGACGTGGGCCGGTCGAAGGCCGAGAGCGCGCGCGACTCGATCAAGGAGATCAACCCGCTGATCGACGTCCGCCTGCACGAGACGCGGCTGGACAGCGAGAACGTGCTGGAGATCTTCGCCGACTACGACCTCATCGTCGACGGCACCGACAACTTCGCGACGCGCTACCTGGTCAACGACGCGTGCGTGCTGCTGGACAAGCCCTACGTCTGGGGCTCGATCTACCGCTTCGACGGGCAGGTCTCGGTCTTCTGGAACGAGCACGGGCCCAACTACCGCGACCTCTACCCGGTGCCCCCGCCGCCCGGGATGGTCCCCTCCTGCGCCGAGGGCGGCGTGCTGGGCGTGCTCTGTGCGACCATCGGCGCCATCCAGGCCACCGAGGCCGTCAAGTTGATCACCGGCATCGGCGAGACGCTGCTCGGCCGGCTGATGGTCTACGACGCCCTCGAGATGACCTTCCGCACGATCAAGGTGCGCAAGGACCCGGAGGGTGAGCCGATCAAGGAGCTCATCGACTACGAGGCCTTCTGCGGCGTCGTCTCCGTCGAGGCCCAGGAGGCGGCGGCCGGCTCGACGATCACCGTCGACGAGCTCAAGGACATGATGGACGCCGGCAAGGACTTCGCCCTGATCGACGTCCGCGAGATCAACGAGTACGAGATCGTCTCGATCCCCGGCGCGACGCTGATCCCCAAGGACGAGATCCTCTCCGGCCGGGCCCTGGCGCAGCTGCCGAACGACAAGCCGATCGTGCTGCACTGCAAGACCGGTGTGCGCTCGGCCGAGGTGCTCGCGGCGATCAAGAACGCGGGCTTCAAGGACGCCGTGCACGTGCAGGGCGGCGTCACGGCATGGGCCACGCGGATCGACAAGACGCTGCCGACGTACTGACCTGCAGGGCTCGTCCGGAGGCCCGGTTCCGCCCTCCCCCCGGGGAGGCGGGCCGGGCCTCCGGCATGTTCACTGGGGCCATGGCCGACTTCTCACCCGTGGAGCTGCTCGAACTCTTCCAGCGCGCCCAGGCGCAGTTCACCGACCGCGTGGACGCCGTGGCGCCGGACCAGTGGGACGACGAGGCCCTGCCCGGCTGGACCGTGGGTGACCTGGTCGCCCACCTGGTCACCGAGGCGCTGTGGGTGCCCCCGCTGCTGGCCGGCGAGCCCGCCGACGAGGGCCGCTTCCCCGACTCGACGTCCGACCTGCTCGGCGACGACCCGTTCGTCGGGTGGGAGACCGCCGCCGACGCGGCGCTGTCCGCCTTCGCCGAGGACGACGCCCTGGTGCGCACCGTGCACCTGACGCGTGGCCCGACGCCGGCGACGCAGTACATCCTCGAGATGACCGCCGACCTCGTCGTCCACGCCTGGGACCTCGCCCGGGCCACCGACGGCGACACCGACCTCGACCTCGAGGTCGTCACCGCCGCGCTCGTGTTCGCCGACCGGTTGCCGGAGGACGGCGTCCCCGGGCTGTTCGACCCGCCGCTCGAGGTCTCCGACTCGGCGCCGCCCCTGGTGCGGCTGCTGGCCCGGTTCGGCCGCAAGGCCTGAGCCTGGGCCGGTGGCCGGCGTGGGCCACGATGAGCGGGTGACCGACGCAACCCTGGACGTCGACGAGGCGGTCTTCGACGTCGTCGAGCGGATCCCACCCGGCCGGGTCTGCACCTACGGCGGCATCGGCCGGCTCATCGGCATCGGTCCGCGCCGCGTGGCCCGGGCGCTCTCCGGTGGCGGCGGTGCCGCGGTGCCCTGGCACCGGGTGGTGCGGGCCGACGGGACCGTCGCCGAGCCGGTGCGCGTCGAGCAGCTCGCGCTGCTGGCCGCCGAGGGCGTGCCGGTGCGGAACGGTCGCGTGGACCTGGCCGCGGTGCTCTGGCCCTGAGGCCGGGCGGGTCCCCGGAAGTGTCGGTGGCCCGTGCTTCCATCGAGGGGTGGCGCAACGGGGCAGTGACGGCGGGCCGGTCTACCGGCTCGTCGCCGGCGAACCCGCCGCGCGGGCCGAGCTGCCCCGGCTCGACCCGACCCAGCAGGCCGTGGTCGACCATCCCGGCGGCCCGTTGCTGGTGCTGGCCGGCCCGGGCACGGGCAAGACCACCACGATCGTCGAGGCGGTCGCGGCCCGGATCGAGGCGGGCGTCGACCCCGAGCAGATCCTCGTCCTGACGTTCAGCCGCAAGGCCGCCGCCGAGCTGCGCACGCGGATCACCGCCCGCGTCGCCCGGACCATCCGCGAGCCGCTGGCCCGCACCTTCCACTCCTACGCCTACGGCGTGCTCCGCCGCGCCGCGCTGCTGCGCGGTGAGGCACCGCCCCGGCTGCTCACCTCCGCCGAGCAGGACGCGGTGGTGGCCGAGCTCCTGCGGGGGGACGCCGAGGAGGAGGGCGCCGTCCGCTGGCCCGCAGACCTCGCCCCGGCGCTGGGCACCGCCGGCTTCCGCACCGAACTGCGGGAGCTGCTGCTGCGCGCGACCGAGCGCGGTGTCGGCGCCGCCGCCCTGGCCGCGTGGGGCCGCGAGTCCGGCCGCGAGCACTGGGTGCACGCGGCCGCCTTCCAGGAGCAGTACGAGCACGTCACCGCCTTCTCCACCGCCGGCCGCGGCGATGCCTCGGGGTACGACCCCGCCGAGCTGGTCCGCCAGGCCATCGCCGAGCTGGCCGGCGACCCGGAGCTGCTCCGGCAGGAGCGGGAACGGGCCCGCTGGCTGTTCGTCGACGAGTACCAGGACACCGACCCGGCGCAGGTCGAGCTGCTCGAACTGCTGGCCGGCGGGGGCGCGAACCTGGTCGCCGTCGGCGACCCCGACCAGGCCATCTACGCGTTCCGGGGCGCCGATCCGCGCGGCATCGTCGAGTTCCCCGACCGGTTCCGGCGCACCGGCAACCGGCCGGCCGGGCGGGTGTCGCTCGGGGTGAGCCGCCGCTCGGGCGCCGAGCTGCTGCGGATCAGCCGGAAGGTGGCCGAGGGGCTGCCCGGCCCCTGGGAGCACCGGCGGCTGGAGGCCGGCGGGAGCAGCGACCCCGGCGTCGCCGAGGTGCATGTGTTCGGGTCCGCCGCCGTCGAGGCCGCCTACCTCGCCGACGTCCTGCGGCGGGCCCACCTGCTCGACGGCGTCCCGTGGTCGCAGATGGCCGTCGTCGTCCGCAGCGCCGGCGCCCTCGGCCCGCTGCGCCGCGCGCTGAGCTCGGCCGGCGTGCCGGTGGCGGTCTCGGCCGACGACGTGTCGCTCGCGGCGCAGCCGGCCGTCGCTCCGCTGCTGAGCGCGCTCACCGCACTGCTCCCGGCGTCGGCGGCCGGTCCCGAGACCGGGGAGCCGGCGATCGGCCTCGACGAGGCGGGCGCGGAGGCCCTGCTCGCCTCGCCGCTCGGTGGCGCGACCGTCCTCGACCTGCGCCGGCTGCGGCGTGCGGTCCGCATCTCCTTCGCCGCCCGGGGCATCGACGCCACCGAGCGGGGCGCGCCGCTGGCCGCCGTCCTGACCGACGAGGCACTCCTGGAGTCGCTGCCCGAGCACGTCTCCCGCCCGGCCCGACGGGTCGCCGGCGTGCTCGACGCGGGCCGGGTCGCCCTGGCCAAGGACGGCACGGCGGAGGACGTGCTCTGGGCCATGTGGCAGGCCAGCGGCCTCGCCTCCCGCTGGGCCCGGGCGAGCGCGGCGGGCGGTCCCTCGGGCGCGGTCGCCGATCGTGACCTCGACGCCGTGGTCTCGCTGTTCGACGCGGCGGCCGGCTTCGTCGACCGGCTGCCGTCGGCCGACGTCCGGGCGTTCGTCGCGCACCTCGCCGCCCAGGAGCTGCCCGGCGACACCGGCGCCGCCCGCGCGGCCGCGGGGGAGACCGTGCGCCTGCTGACAGCCCACGCCTCGAAGGGGCTGGAGTGGGACGTCGTGTGCATCGCCGGGGTGCAGGAGGGCGTCTGGCCCGACCTGCGTGACCGGGCCTCGCTGCTGGGCGCCGAGGAGCTCGTCGAGCGGGCCGCGGGCATCGACGGCACGGCGGTCGACCGCCGCACCCTTGCGCTGGCCGAGGAGCGGCGGCTGTTCTACGTCGCCTGCACCCGGGCACGCCGGCGGCTGGTGCTCACCGCGGTGGAGGGCGCCCTCGACGGTGCGGACGCGGGCGCGACCGCGTCCCGCTTCCTCGACCTGGTGTCCCCGCCGCCGGAGGACGGGCGGCCGCTCACGCAGCTGCCCCGCTCGCTCACGCTGCCGGCGCTGGTCGCCGACCTGCGCCGGGCGCTGACCGACCCGCTGACGCCGCCGGACCGCCGGTCCGCCGCCGCCTCGGTGCTCCGCCGGCTGGCCGACGAGGGCGTGCCCGGCGCGGCACCGACGAGCTGGTGGGGGCTGGCGCCCCTGTCCGACGACGCGCCACTGGTGCCCGAGGAGGAGCCGGTCCGCGTGCGCCCATCGGCGATCGAGACCTTCCAGCGGTGCCCGCTGAAGTGGGTGCTGAGCGCGGTCGGCGCCGAGGCGTCCCCCGACACGACGCGCACGGTCGGCACGGCGGTCCACGCCGTCGCCCAGCAGGTCGCCGAGGGCCTGCCGCCGGCGGACGCCCCGGCGGTGCTCGCCGCGGAGCTCGACCAGCTTGATCTGGGGCCGGGCTGGTCGGATCAACGGCAACGGCAGTCCGCCCAGGACATGCTGGCCCGGTTCCTCGCCTGGCACGCCGCCGACGGCCGTGAGCTCGTCGGCGTCGAGATCGACTTCGACGCCACCGTCGGCCGCGCGCGGATCCGCGGGAAGGTCGACCGGCTGGAGCGCGACGGCGACGGGCGGCTGGTGGTCGTCGACCTCAAGACGGGGAAGTCCGCGGCCAAGGACGTCGAGGAGCACGGGCAGCTGGCCGCCTACCAGGTGGCCGTCGCGGCGGGCGGGTTCGGTGAGCACGGCAGCGTGCCGGGCGGCGCCGCGCTGCTCCAGGTCGGCACGGGCGCGAAGGCCAAGGAGCAGCACCAGGAGCCGCTGCCCGCCGACCAGCCGCTGGAGCAGACGTGGGCCGGTGAGCTGCTCGCCCAGGTGGGGGAGGGCATGGGGGACGCGGCCTTCGAGGTGCGCACCGGTCCGCACTGCCAGCGCTGCACGGCAAGGCGCAGTTGCCCACTCCAGGAGGCCGGCCGGCAGGTGACCGGGTGAAGCGGCACGCGGACGACGGACAGCTGTCCTTCGACGATCTGGTCGGCGATCCCCCCGAGGCGGCCGCCGTCCCGCGGCGGCTGCTCGACCCGGCCGAGGTCGCCGCACGGTGCGGGTTGTCCTACGCCCCCTCGCCGGAGCAGGCCCGGGTGGTCTCCGCCCCGCCCGACCGGCCGCTCGTGGTCGTCGCCGGCGCCGGGTCGGGCAAGACGGAGACGATGGCGGCCCGCGTCTCGTGGCTGGTGGCCAATCGCCTGGTCGAGCCCGAGGCGATCCTGGGTCTCACCTTCACCCGCAAGGCCGCCAGCGAGCTGGGCGAGCGGGTCCGGCTGCGGCTCGGCGCGCTCGCCCGCCACCCGGAGACCGACGAGGACCTCCGCCGGCGGCTCGACATCGCGCAGCCGACCGTCTCGACCTACCACGGCTACGCGGCGGCGCTGGTGGCCGAGCACGGTCTGCGCATCGGGGTGGAACCCGGCGCGGGGGTGCTCGGCCCGGCCATGTGCTGGGGGCAGGCGGCCACCGTCGTGAGCGCCTGGACGGGCGACATGAGCGACGTCCCGCTCACCCTGCTGACCACGGTCGAGGACGTGCTGGCGCTGGCGTCGGAACTCGGGGAGCACGACATCAGCCCGGCCGCGCTGCGCGCGTGGACGGCCCGCCTCGAGGCCCAGATCGCCGGGTACGCGGACGCGCCGCGCAAGAAGGGCCCCTACGCGCCGGTGCTGGAGATGCTCTCCCGCCAGCGGGCTCGGGTGGCCCTGCTGCCGCTGGTCGAGGCCTTCGAGGCGCGCAAGCGGTCGGCCGGCGCGATCGACTACGCCGACCAGGTCGCCTACGCGGCCCGGATCGCCGTCGCGTCGGCGGAGGTCGGGCGGCGGGAGCGCACCCGGTGGCAGGTCGTCCTGCTCGACGAGTACCAGGACACGAGCGTCGGGCAGCTCCGGATGCTGGAGGCGCTGTTCGGGCGCGACACCGGCCACCCCGTGCTGGCGGTCGGCGACCCCCGCCAGTCGATCTACGGCTGGCGCGGCGCCTCGGCCGGCACCATCGAGCGCTTCGACCGCACCTTCCCGGGCCTGCCGGGTCGCCGTGCCGAGCGGCTCACGCTGGCCACCAGCTGGCGCAACGACGACGCCGTCCTCGCCGTCGCCAATGCCGTGTCGGGCATGCTCCCGGCCCCCGACCAGCGCCTGCCCGACCTTGCACCGGCACCCACCGCGGGGCGGGGCGCGGTCAGCGTCGGCCTGTACGGCACGGTCGCGGAGGAGACCGAGGCACTGGCCGACCGGCTGGCCGCATGCTGGAACGGCACCGATGAGGCGCTCGCCGGCCGGCCGGACGGGCAGCGGCCGACCGTCGCGGTGCTGGTCCGGGCCCGCAAGCAGCTGCCCGGCATCGCCGCCGCACTGCGGGAGCGTGGTCTGCCCGTCGAGGTCGTCGGTCTCGGCGGCCTGCTCGAGGTGCCGGAGGTCTCCGACGTCGTGGCCACGCTGACGGTGCTGGTCGACCCGACCGCCGGTGACGCGCTGGGCCGGCTGCTCACCGGCGCGCGATGGCGGATCGGGCCGCGCGACCTCGCCGCGCTCGAGGCGCGCGCCCGTACGCTCGTCCGGGCACGCCGGCCGGCCCCCGCCGAGGAACCGGACGACGGCGTCGCCCAGCGGCCCGAGCCGCCGTCCGAGCGGGGCAGCATCGTCGAGGCGCTGGACGACCTCGGCGGCCCCGACACGTTCTCGGCGGCCGGCTTCCGGCGGCTCCGGGCGCTCGGCGCGGAGCTCGGCCGTCTCCGCATGCGGCTGAGCGAGTCGCTGCCCGATCTGGTCGACGAGGTCGCCCGCACCCTGGGGCTGGAGACCGAGCTGGCCAGCGCCCCCGGCGTGAGCCCGGCCGGGGCCCGCGCGCACCTCGACGCGCTGCACGCGGTGGCCGCCGAGTTCACCGAGCTGGCCGAGCTGCCGTCGCTGCCGGCCTTCCTCGGATACCTGCGCGACGCCGAGGAACGCGAACGCGGGCTGGAGCCCGGCGAGGTCGCGGTCAACCCCGAGGCGGTCCAGCTGCTCACCGGGCACTCGAGCAAGGGCCTCGAGTGGGACGTCGTCGCCGTCCCCGGCATGACCAAGGACCAGTTCCCGGCCAAGGCCGACACCAGCGACTCCTGGATCAAGGACCCGGGCGCGGTGCCCGCGGCACTGCGGCTCACCGACCGGGAGGAGCTGCCCCAGCTGCGGCTGCCCGTACCCGGCTCCGGTGACCAGGCGGTCGTGCGGCAGGCGCTGGAGAGCTACGTCCAGGAGTGGAAGGACTTCGGGGTCGACGAGGAGATCCGCCTCGGCTACGTCGCGGTCACCCGCGCCCGCCACCTGCTGCTGTGCTCGGGCAGCTGGTGGCGCGACGGAAAGACGGTTGGCGGCCCGTCGTCGCTGCTCGCGACGGTTCGGACGGCGTGCGAGGACGGCGCCGGCGACGTCGTCCACTGGGCGGAGGCGCCGGCCGACGACGCGACCAACCCCGCGCTCGAGGAGTGGCCGATCGGGCAGTGGCCGGCCGACCCGCTCACCTCGGGCCGGCGCCGCGTGCTGACCGCCGCCGCGGATCTCGTCACCGCCGCCGCCCCGCATCCGCTCGACACCGAACGCATGCTCGAGGGCGCCGATCCGCAGGTGGAGCAGTGGGTGCGCGACGCCGATCTGCTCCTGCGCGAGCGTGCCCGGGCGGCCAGCCCGACGGTCGACGTCCCGCTGCCGTCGCACCTGTCGGTCTCGGCGCTGGTGACGCTGCGGCGGGACCCGGCCGAGCTGGCGCGGCGGCTGCGCCGTCCCATGCCGGCTGCCCCCGCCCCGCAGGCCCGTCGCGGGACCGCGTTCCATGCCTGGCTCGAGGAGCGCTTCGGCGCGGCGAAGCTGGTCGACCTCGACGAGCTGCCCGGCTCCGGCGACGAGTTCGCCGCCCCCGACGGGGCGCTCGCCGAGCTCCAGGAGGCCTTCCTCGCCAGCGCGTGGGCCGACCGGCAGCCGGCGGAGGTGGAGGTGCCGTTCGAGACGCCGCTGGGTCCGCTGACCCTGCGCGGCCGGATCGACGCCGTCTACGCCCGCGGCGACGGCGGCTACGAGGTCATCGACTGGAAGACCGGCCCCCCGCCCTCGGGCGCCGAGCTGACCGCCGCCGGCGTCCAGCTGGCCGCTTACCGGCTCGGCTGGTCCCGGCTCACCGGCGTGCCGGTGGACCGGGTCAGCGCGGGGTTCCACCACGTCGCGGCGAACGAGACGCTGCGCCCGGTCGACCTGCTCGACGAGGCCGGCCTGCTCGCGCTCGTCACCGGCACCGCCGGCTGAGCTCGCGGACGGCCGGCCCGTAGGCCCTTTCGCGGGCGGGGTGACATGGCGACGATGCGGTCATGGCTGCGAACCGACCTGCGCACGGATGCCCGCCAGGCAGTCCGGCCGGTGACCGGGGCGCGGGCCGGATGCCGGCCGTCGACGACCTCAAGGTGCTGCTGATCGGCACCGTCATCGTCATCCACGCGGTGATGGGCTACGCCGGTTTCTTCGACGGGTGGCCGTACGCCGACGTGCAGGAGGTGCACCTTCCCGCCGGCGTGGTGATCGCCGTGTTCGCGTTGTTCGCCCCCGTGGGGCTGTTCATGATGGCGCTGCTGTTCCTGGTCGCCGGGATGCTGACCACGCCGTCGGTCGACCGCAAGGGGCCCGCCCGGTTCGCCCGCGACCGGCTGCTGCGGCTCGGCGTCCCGTTCGCGGCGTTCGTCCTTCTGCTCTGGCCCGTGGCGCTGTACGCGATGTACCGCGGGCTCGGCCGCACCCGGCTCGGGTACTGGGCGTACTTCACGCGCGCGTGGCCGGACAACGGGCCGCTCTGGTTCGTGGGCCTCCTGCTGCTCCTGTCGCTCGCCTACGCCGGCTGGCGCGGGATCCGCAGGGGCGCCCCTCGGCCGGTCCGGCCGATCACCACGACCGGGCTCGTCACGGCCGCCGCCGTCATCGCGGGGACGTCGTTCCTCGTCCGGTTGGCCGTCTCGTACGGGGGCCCGACGCCGCTCGACCTCAACGAGTGGCAGTGGCCGGAGTGCATCGCGCTCTTCGCGGTCGGCGTCCGCGCCGCCCCGCACGGATGGCTGACGGCGGTGCCGGCCGAGCTGGAGCGGACCGCGCGCCGGGTCACCGCCCTGACCGGCGGCGCCGTCGCGGTGTTCCTGCTGGTGGCCCTGGCGCTGGGGGTGCCGCAGGAGGACTTCCTCGGCGGCCCGCACTGGCCCGCGCTCGCGGTCGCGTCCCTCGAGGGGCTGCTGACCGTGTTCGGCTCGATCTGGCTGCTGGGGGTCGCGCAGCAGCGGCTGGGCCGGTGGACGACGAGGGGTCCCGTGCTCGCCCGCAGCGCCTATCCGGCGTTCATCCTGCAGGGCCCGGTGCTCATCGGGTTGGCCATGGCGGTGCGGCCGCTGCCCGCGGACGCCGAGGTCAAGGCGACCGTGGTCGCGGTCGGCGGTCTGGCGCTCTCGTTCTGGCTGGGCCGGCTGCTCGTCTCCCGCCGTCAGCGAGGGCTCGTGAGCAGGTAGCGCTCGTCGACGATCGGGCCGCCCCAGTAGGCGGGGTCCTTCAGCGGCGTGACGGTCACCTCGGCCCGGTGCCGGCGGACCAGTTCGGTGACCTCCTCCGCGGTCAGCCCGCTGCCGGTCGACCAGCGCCCCTCGACGAGCAGCAGCAGGCCGCCGGGGCGCAGGAGGGCCGTCCAGCGCCGCAGCGCCTGGTCCGGGTCGGGCATCGCCCAGAGGACATGCCGGCTCACGACCACGTCGAACGTCCCCGGCGCCCACGGGGGCGCGGCCGCGTCGCCGACCACGAAGTCCGCGGGAACACCGGTGGTCGCGGCCTTGGCGCGGGCGGCGGCCACCATGCGCGGGGCGATGTCGACCCCGGAGACGGAGTGGCCGGACCGGCCGAGCAGTACCGCCAGCGATCCGGTGCCGCTGCCGAGGTCCGCGACGGAGGCGGACGCCGGCACGAGGGGCAGCAGCAGACGGGCCCACGCCTCGCGAACCAGCGGGTCCGCCAGGCCGTGATCCGGTTCGTCGTCGAACGTCCCGGCCTGCTCGTCCCAGTACCGGGCCACCTCCATGCTGGTGGTCATCGCGGCGCTCGCGGATCCACGGATCAGGGGGCGATCCGGTCCAGGATCGCGGTGGCCAGCTGCCCGGGGGCCTGCTCGGGGATCCAGTGCGTGACCCCGTGCAGCTCCACGAAGCGGTAGTCGCCGGTGACGAAGTCGCCGCACGCCTCGGCGGCGGTGCGGCCGATGGCGACGTCGCCGTCACTCCAGACGTAGGTGGTGGGCACGCCCACCGGGTCGACCTTCGGCCCCGAACTCATCGCCCGGTACCAGTTGAGTGCGGCGGTGAGGGCGCCCGGCGCCGAGAGCACGGCCACGTACTCGTCGACCGCGTCCTTCGGTACGCCGGTCTCGGCCTCGGTGCCCAGCATCCGGCGCAGCCGCCGGGAATCGTCGGCGAGCAGCACCTCCTCGGCCTTGCCGGCCTGCCAGAACAGCCGGATGTAGGCCGAGCGCTCCTTCTGCTCCGGGTCGGCGCGGAACGCGGCCGTGTAGGCCGCCGGGTGCGGCACCGACACGGCGGTCAGCGTCTGCACCCGGTCGGGGTGCCAGGCGGCGAGGGTCCAGGCGACGTTGGCGCCCCAGTCATGGCCGACGACGTGCGCGCGGGGCAGGTCGAGCGCGGTCATCAGGTCGGCCGTGACCTGGGCGAGGTTCGGCATCGAGTAGGCCTCGACCTCGTCGGGGCGGGCACCGGGGGAGTAGCCGAGCTGGTCCGGGGCGTAGACCCGCAGCCCCGCCGTCGCGAGCATCGGCGTGACCGCCGCCCAGGACAGCGAGGTCTCGGGAAACCCGTGCAGCAGCAGGATCGGGGGCCCGTCGGAGGGTCCGTCGACACGCACATCGAAGGTCAGATCCCCGACGTCGACCTGCATCACCTGTCCTGGCATGGTCGCGACGGTAGCCGGGGACGGCGCCGTGCGCGCCCGGCGCTACCGTCGGCACCCGTGACCAGCAGTCCTGAGCGCGATTTCGTCCGTGCCCACCTCGACGACCTGCACGCCGACCTCGACGCCTGGCTGCGCATCCCGTCGATCTCCGCCGATCCGGCGCACGCCCCCGACGTCGCCGCGAGCGCCACCTGGCTGGCCGAGGCGCTGCGCCGCACCGGCTTCCCGACCGTGGAGATCTGGCCGACCCCGGGCGCACCCGCGGTGTTCGCGGAGTGGCCGGCCGGCGACGCCGGCGCGCCGGTCGCCCTCGTCTACGGCCACCACGACGTGCAGCCGGTCGACCCGCCCGAGCTGTGGGAGCACCCGCCGTTCGAGCCCACCGTCGTCGAGGGCCCCGACGGCCCCGAGTTGCACGCCCGCGGCGCCATCGACGACAAGGGCAACGTCGCCTTCCACCTGCTCGGCATGCGCGCCCACCTGGCCGCCAGCGGCCGCACCAGCCCGGCCGTGACGGTCAAGTTGCTCATCGAGGGCGAGGAGGAGTCCGGCTCCCCGCACTTCGCTGCGCTGCTGCGCGAGCGGGCCGACCGGCTCACCTGCGACGTCGTCGTCGTCAGCGACACCGGCATGGCCGCCCCGCACCTGCCCAGCGCCGTCACCTCGATGCGCGGCCTGGCCGACGCCGAGCTCACGCTGCGCGGGCCGGCCGTCGACCTGCACTCCGGCTCGTTCGGCGGCGCCGTCCCCAACCCGCTGCACGCCATGGCCGAGCTGATCGCCGGGCTGCACGACGACCAGGGGCGCGTCACCCTGCCCGGCTTCTACGACAAGGTCCGTCCGCTGTCGGACCGCGAGCGCGAGCTGATGGGCCGCATCCCCTTCGACGAGCAGGAGTGGCTGTCCGGCCCTGCCGCCTCCCGGGCGACGGCCGGCGAGGCCGGGTTCAGCACGCAGGAGCGCATCGGTGCCCGGCCCACGGCGGAGGTCAACGGCATGTGGGGCGGCTACACCGGCCCCGGCCACAAGACGATCATCCCGGCCCAGGCGCACGCCAAGCTCACCTTCCGGCTGGTCGCCGACATGCGTCCGGAGGACGTCGGCCCACAGCTGCGGGAATGGGTGGAGGCCAACCTCCCCGAGGGCATCGAGGCCGAGGTGCACACCCCGCCCGGCGGCGTCTCGCCGTGCGCGAGCGACCTCGACTCCCCGTGGATGGACGCGCTGCTGTCGGCCATCGCCCAGGCCTGGGACGGCGAACCGGGCGACGTCCTGTTCATGAAGGAGGGCGGCAGCGGGCCGGAGGCCGATCTCGTCGAGGTCCTCGAGGCGCCGTTGCTGTTCCTCGGCGCCGGCCTGCCGACCGACCGGATCCACTCGCCGAACGAGCGCGTGCTGCTGTCGATGCTCCACAAGGGCGCCGAGGCGGCCGCGCACCTGTGGCGCGAGCTGGCCGGGCTGTCTCCGCGCGGCTAGGCCGACGTCAGGTCCCGCCGGGAGAACGCCGCTGCCCCGGCGACCGCCGCCAGCACGCCGAGGCCGGTCAGCCAGCCGATCGCCGTCCAGTCGAGGTCGCTGGCCGGCACCGGGCCGATGTGCGCCAGGACGGCGGTGTCGATCACCCAGCGGTTGGTGACGACACCCGAGCCGAGGATCACGACGAGGACCGACCACACGACCACCGCGTACAGGACGGGCATCGCCAGCCGCGGCACCAGGCCGAACAGCAGCGCCCCGAGACCCAGCACGAACAGGGCCGGGACGACGACGTTCAGCCCCGCCTGGAGCATCGGCCACAGCCCGACGCCGCCGCCCTCGAGCGCGAGCCCGCACCACGCGCCGAGTCCGGTCGCCAGGCCCAGGACCCCGGACATGGCCGCAGCGAACCCCAGCCGGCCGGCCAGCCACTGCGCCCGGCCGACGGGACGGGCCAGCAGGTTGTCCACGTGCCCGTCCTCCTCCTCGGCGCGCAGGGCCGAGATCTGCCCGGCCGCGGCGTACGTCGCGAGCGCCGCGATGAAGAGGAACTCGTAGCCGATCCAGGCCCGGACCGCCCCGCCGTGTCCGCCACCGAGCCGGCTGACCGTCGCCTGGACGTCGGCCACCGCCACGTTCCCCTGGGCGGCCACGACCGCGGTGACCCCGAAGATCACGGCCACGGCGGCGAGGCCCAGGATCCAGGAGAGGGCGACCCACCGCTCGAGCCGCGTCACGAGCAGCGCCGGGCCGCCGAGCAGGCGGGTGCCGGTCCGCGGGGGCGCGCGACGTGCCATGACGCCGACCCCGACGTCCCGGCGCCCCGCGAGGACGCCGGCGCCGGCGCCGGCGCCCACCACGACCAGGACGATCGGCACGAGTGCGAGCGCGTTCGGGCCGGTCAACGGCGCGAGGTTCTCCACCCACCCCAGCGGGCTGGCCCAGCGCAGCCACGCCAGGCCGGTGCCGCCGTCGGCGACCAGCCGGATCAGGTACGCCACGCCGAACACCGCGGCGGCCAGGGCGTTCGCCTGCCGTCGGGTGCTGCCCAGCTGGCTGGTCAGCGCCCCGATGGCCAGGAACATGGCCGCGCTGGCCGTGGCGGCCGTCGCGTAGAAGAGCGAGGCCGAGACGGAGAACCCGACGTCGCCCCGGTGCCCGGCCGCGACCGTGAACGCTGCGATCGGCACCCACAGCGCCAGGAACCCGACGGCCAGCCCCGCGAGCGCCTGCACGGTCGCGGACCGGCGGGCGGTTCGCCCCGACAGCAGCAGCTCCCAGCGGCCGGCGTCCTCCTCGCCGCGCAGCAGGCGGGTCGCGGTCAGCAGCCCCCAGATGCCGCCGACGATGAACATCAGCCCGAACATCCGCCAGGCGACCGAACCGCCGACCGTGTCGATGTGCCGGGCCGGTCCGATGATCGCGGCCAGCCCCGCGTTGCTGCCGAGCGTCGACGCGAACTGGGCGCGCGACTGCGCCGTCGGGAAGTCCCTCGCGTAGTTCCGGGCCTCGCTGAACACGAGCCAGCCGAACACCAGGCCCCAGATCAGGGCCGGCAGCCACGCCCGCCGACCGGTCCGCACCGCGACGACCACGGCAGCGTGCCGATCTCCCGTGCGAGCCTCACCGGGCACGTGCCGTCACCGGCTCGCGGCCGTAGTGCGCGAGGAACAGCTCCTCGAGCGAGGGCTCCCGACTGAGCAACTGGTGCACGCCGGAGGCGGCGAACACCCCGAGCAGCGGCTCCACCGAGCCGACCACCTGGCAGCGGACATGGTTGCCCTCCACGTCCACCGCCGTGACGCCGGGGACCCGGGACAGGTCCGGCGGTGCGCTGTCGAAGGTGGCGTCGACCGACAGCGCCGACAGGTGCCGCATCTCGGCGAGCGTGCCGATCTCGACGAGCTCCCCGGCGCGCAGGATCGCCACCCGGTCGCTGAGCGCCTCGACCTCGCTGAGGATGTGGGAGGACAGGAACACCGCCTGTCCGCCGCGGCGCGCCTCGGTGACGCAGTCCCGGAAGGTCTGCTCCTTCAGCGGGTCCAGCCCACTGGTCGGCTCGTCGAGGATCAGCAGGTCGGCGCGCGAGCTGAGGGCGGCGATCAGCAGCACCTTCTGCCGGTTGCCCTTGGAGTAGGCCCGGACGCGCTTCGACGGGTCGAGCTCGAAGCGCTCGATCAGCTCGTCGCGGTACCCGAGGTCGACCCGGCCCTGCACCTGGCTCAGGAGGTGCAAGGTCTCACCGCCGGTCAGCCCCGGCCAGAGATTCGCCTCGCCGGGCACGTAGGCCAGCCGCCGGTGCGCCTCGGCCGGGTGCGCCTGCGCGTCGATGCCGAAGATCTCGGCCCGCCCGGAGGTCGCCCGGATCATCCCGAGCAGACATCGGATCGTCGTCGTCTTGCCCGCACCGTTCGGTCCGAGGTAGCCCAGCACCTCGCCCTCGGCCACCTCCAGGTCCAGCGGCCTCAGTGCCGCCGTGCGGCCGAAGGACTTTGCCAGGCCTGCCGTGCGAATCGCCCCGACCATGTCCGCCTCCGGGGATACGCAAGCGCCGATCGGGTCATCGTTCGGTCGGTGGCGCGGGGCGGGCCAGGGGCGAAGGGCACCGGCGCCGACGACCGTTCAGCCGCGACTGCCGACGACCACGGTCGCTCCGCGGTCGTCGTCGGTCACCAGCCGGGCGGCCAGCCCGGCGGCCTCGACGGTCCGGACGGCGGCGGCCGCCTGGCCCTCGCTCGTCTCGAACAGCACCGCCCCACCCGGGGCCAGCCAGACCGGCGTCTCGGCGATCACCCGCCGGGCGACGTCCAGGCCGTCCGCCCCGCCGTCGAGCGCGACCCGCGCCTCGTGCAGCCGGGCCTCCGGCGGCATGAGCGCGATCGCCTCGCTCGGCACATACGGCACGTTCGCCAGCAGCAGGTCCACGTGGCCGCGCAGCGCGGGCGGGAGCGCCGCGAACAGGTCGCCGGCGTGCACCCGGCCGCCCAGGGGGGCGACGTTGCCCCGGGCGCAGGCGACGGCCGTGGGGTCGACGTCGGCCGCGTGCAGTTCGACGGACCCGACGGCGGACGCGACCGCCACCCCGAGGGCCCCGGAACCGCAGCAGAGGTCGACGATCACGGCCCCCGGGCGGGCCAGGGCGACCGCCTCCTCGACCAGGACCTCGGTGCGGCGCCGGGGCACGAACACCCCGCCGTCCACGGCGATCCGCAGACCGGCGAACTCCGCCCAGCCCAGGACGTGCTCGAGCGGCTCGCCGGCCACCCGCCGCCCGACCAGCGCGTCGAGCTCGCCGGCCGACCGGGCCTCGGCCAGCAGCAGCCGGGCCTCGTCCTCGGCGAACACGCACCCCGCGGCGCGCAGCCGGCGGACGACGGCGATCTCGGGCGACTCGGACATGGCGGCGGGACGCTACCGCGTCGTCCTAGGGTGAAGCCGTGACCGGACCAGCTCAGCCGGCCCCCGGGTGGTATCCCGACCCCGACGGTGCGCCGGGGACGGTGCGGTGGTGGAACGGCGTCACCTGGTCGGACGTCACCACCCCGGCCGGCCCGGGTGTCGTCGTCCAGCGGTCGCCGGTGCTCGCCCCGCCGCGCGCGCCCGAGGTCTTCACCTCCGACCCGGACCCCCTGCCGCCGCGGCGCCCGCGCAGCCCGTGGCTGGTGCCGCTGGTCGTCCTGGCGCTCGTGGTGGTAGTCGTCGCCGGCGTGCTGGTCAGCCGCTCCGGGGCGCAGCCGACGGCCGACGTCCCGCCGGCGTCGGTGCCCTCGTTCCCCTCGTTCCCCGGGGGCCCGTCGATGGCGCCACCGTCGTTCGCGCCCGGCACGGTGCGGATCATCGACACCGCGGCCGGCATCTCCTACCCCTACCTCGGCGAGGGCTGGAGCGAGTGGGCGTTCGGCCCGCAGGTCGAGACCACGCAGATGGCCGGGCAGTACTTCACCACCCAGGAGGTCACCCCCGACGGGACGACGTTCATCGCGCAGTGCACGTCCGGGCCGCTCGCGGAGGGCTACGGCTGGAGCGGGCCGGCCAGCCTGGGAGCGACGGTGACGTCGGTGGCGGACGCGGTGCGGGGGTACTACTACCCGCAGCCCAACGAGCGGAAGGTGATGCGGGACGAGGCGCGCACCGTCGACGGGCACCCGGCGCACCTCTACGAGTTCCAGCTGTCCTGGCACGTGCCCGGCTACGACTCCACCGGCGAGCGGGCGGCGCTCCTGCTGATCGACGTCGGCAAGCCGGCCCCGGCCCTGCTCTACCTCTCGATCCCCAACACGCACGCCGAGCTCTACGGCGTCATCAACCGGGTGCTCGCCGGCGTCAAGGTGCTCTGACGTCCACCGGAAACTCGCCCTGAGCGGCCCCTCAGAGTGCCCGCGTAGTTGATCATCGCCTGTATGCACGACACTTCCGCGGACGCGCCGCGGAGCCGGGCACGCAGACGATGATCAACTGGGTCAGTCTCCAGGACGCGCATCCTGGCGGGACGGCGACCGATCGCGGTGTCACCCGCAGGGCGCCGTTGTCATAGGGTCGGGGACGTGACAGCAGCCGGTGCCGAACTGACTCTGCGGCACCCGGTGGAGCGGTTCACGCTCGACAACGGGTTGCGCGTCGTCCTCGCCCCTGACCGCAGCGTTCCCGTGGTCGCGGTGGGCGTGTTCTACGACGTCGGGATGCGCAACGAACCGGAGGGGCGCACGGGCTTCGCCCACCTCTTCGAGCACATGATGTTCCAGGGGTCGGCGCACGTCCCGAAGATGGAGCACGCCCGGCTGATCCAGGCCGCCGGCGGCACCTTCAACGGCTCGACCCACCAGGACTACACGAACTACTACGCGGCGCTGCCGGCCGAGGGCCTCGAGCGGGCGCTGTTCCTCGAGGCCGACCGGATGGCCGCGCCGGCGATCACCGAGGAGAACCTCCGCAACCAGATCGACGTGGTGAAGGAGGAGATCCGGGTCAACGTGCTCAACCGGCCCTACGGCGCCTTCCCCTGGCTGCAGCTGCCGCAGGTCGCCTTCGGGAGCTTCGCCAACACCCACGACGGCTACGGCTCGTTCGTCGACCTGGAGTCCTCGACCGTCGCCGACGCGACCGACTTCTTCTCCCGCTACTACGCACCGGGCAACGCCGTCCTGTGCATCGGCGGCGACCTCGACGTGGCCGAGACCCAGACGCTCGTGCAGCGCTGGTTCGGGCCGATCGAGGCCCGTCCGGTGCCACCGATCCCGCCGACGGGGGAGCCGTGGCCGACCGCGGCACGGTCCGCGGTGGTCGAGGACGCGCTGGCCCCCGCCCCGGCGCTGGCTCTCGGCTGGCGGGTGCCCGACCCGGTCGGCGACTTCGACCGCTACCTGGGCACGGTGCTGCTCGCCGAGCTGCTCAGCGAGGGCGACGCATCCCGCCTCGAGCGCCGGCTGGTGCACGACGACCGCATCGCCATCGCCCAGAGCAGCTACGTCGGCCTGTTCGGCGACCCCTTCGACGTCCGGGACGCCACGTTGCTCACCACCCAGGTGCACCACCCCGCCGCCGTGTCGCCGCGGCAGGTGCTGACGGCGGTCCACGAGGAGGTGGGCCGGATCGCGGCGGACGGTGTCGGCGCCGACGAGCTCCGCCGGGTACAGGCCCGCACCGAGGCGCAGCTGCTGCGCCAGGCCGACTCCGTGCTCGGCCGCACCCTGGCGTTCGCCGCCGCGGAGATCGTGCACGGCCGCGCCGAGCTGGCCGGTGAGCTGGCGGCCCGGCTGGCCGCGGTCACGCCCGAGCAGGTGCAGGCCGCCGCCGGGGAACTGGATCCGGACACCGCCGCCGTGCTGGAGCTGCGCGCGACCGGGGGCCGGTCGTGACCGCGTCGGAGCTGGACCTCTCGCTGGTCCCGCCGCTCGGCGAGCCGCGCACCCACCCCGTTCCCCCCGCCCACGAGACGACGCTGCCCAACGGCCTCCAGGTCGTCGTTGTGCCCCGCCCCGGGGTGCCGCTGATCGAGCTCCGCCTGCGGGTGCCCTTCGCCGCGCCTACCGCCCGCGGCGCCGGCGTGCACACCGCCCGCGCCTCGGTGCTCTCCGGCGCCGTCCTGCTGGGCACCGAGCAGCACGACCAGACCAGCATCGCGCAGCTGCTGCAGGAGCACGGCGCCGAGCTGTCGGTGTCCTCCGACCCCGACCGGCTGCTCTTCTCCACCACCCTGCTGCCCGAGGGGCTGTCCCCGGTCCTCGGCGTGCTGGCCGAGCTGCTCACCGGCGCCAACTACCCGGCCGACCGCGTCGAGGGCGAGCGGGAGCGGGTGGCCGAGCGGATCGCGATCGCCCGCTCGCAGCCGGGCGTCATCGCCCGCACCGCGCTGGCCGCGCGCCGCTTCGGCAGCCACCCGTACGCGATCGAGCTGCCCGACCCCGAGCTGGTGCTCGACGTCCGGGCCCCGGCGCTGCGCCGGCTGCACGGCGAGCGCGTCGTCCCGGCCGGGAGCTCCCTGGTGCTGGTGGGCGACCTCGACCCGCGCGCCGCCACGGCCGCGGTCGCCGAGGCCCTCGAGGCCTGGGTCGCGACCGGGCACGCGGTCGAGGCGCCGCCCGTGCCCCTCCTGGAGGCGCCCGGGATCGAGCTGGTCGACCGGCCCGGCGCCGTGCAGTCCAACCTCCGCCTCGGCGGTCCCGCGCCCGGCCGCACCGACCGCGACCTCCCGGCGCTGCGCCTGGCCAACATGGTCTTCGGTGGCTACTTCTCCTCGCGGCTGGTCGAGAACATCCGCGAGCGGCGCGGCTACACCTACAGCCCGCGCAGCTCGGTCGACCACCAGGCGGCCGGCTCGTCGTTCATGGTCGAGGCCGACGTCGCCACCGGGGTGACCGGGCCGGCGCTGCTGGAGACCTGGTACGAGCTCGGGCGCATGGCCCTGACCGCCGTGACCGAGGCGGAGCTCGACGGCGCCCGCCGGTACACCCTCGGCACGATGGCGCTGTCGACGGCGACGCACGCGGGGCTGGCCTCGACGCTGTCCGCGCTGGTGGGTGCCGGGCTGCCGCCGGAGTGGCTGACCGATCACCAGCGCGCGCTCGCCGCCGTCACCGTCGACGAGGTGCAGGAGGCCGCCCGCAAGTACCTGGCCACCCCGGCGCTGACCACCGTCGTCGTCGGTGACGCGGAGAAGGTCACCGCCGAGCTGGAGGCGCTGGCGCCGGTCGTCGTCGCGGCGACCGAGGCCCCCGCGTGACCGTTCCGCCCGGGGGAAGCACGGCCGCCGACAACCCGCCCCCCGCGGAGAGCCCGGTCTCCGAGGCTGCCTGGCCGGAGGACACGCGGGCCACGACCGGCGCCGTCCCGGTGCTGTCGCGCACCGCCCACGACCGTGCGCACCTGGCCCGTGCCCTGCCCGACCCCACTCGTGGCGGCCCGGTCCGCCTGCTCACCGTCGACCGCCAGCGGGCCGTACCCGTGGAGGAGGGGCCCGAGGGGCCGCGGCTGATCTGGGACGAGCAGCCGGAGCTCCCGGCCGGCGCGGTCTACCTCGGCGAGGCCGACGGCGTGCACTTCGCCACCGTGCGGGGCGAGCGGGCGCTGACGATCAACGGCCGCCCGGTCGACCTGTGGACCGGCCTGCGCGAGATCGGCGCCGACCTCGGTGACCTCGACGCCGGGCTGCTCGCGCAGGCGATCGGCATCCTCGAGTGGCACGAGCGCAACCGCTTCAGCCCGCTGTCGGGTGAGCCGACGACGATCGAGCGGGCCGGCTGGGTGCAGCGCGACCCGGCCACCGGCACGGAGCACTTCCCGCGCACCGATCCGGCCGTGATCATGCTCGTCCACGACGGCGCCGACCGCGTCGTGCTGGGCCGCCAGGCGGTCTGGCCACCCGGGCGGTTCTCGATCCTGGCCGGGTTCGTCGAGCCGGGGGAGTCGGCCGAGGCGGCGGTCGCCCGCGAGGTGGCCGAGGAGGTCGGGCTGCGGGTCACCGACGTCCGCTACGTCACCAGCCAGCCGTGGCCGTTCCCGCAGTCGCTGATGCTGGGCTTCGTCGCCCGCGCCGAGGGCGACGACATCCTCAGCCCCGATCCCGACGAGATCGAGGAGGCCCGCTGGTTCACCCGCGAGGAGTTGCGCTCCGGTGCCGGACCCCGCGCGCTGCCGCCGCCGGTATCGATCGCCCGGCACATCCTCGACCGCTGGGTGGCCGGGGAATTCAGCTGATCGTCAGCTGAAGCGGCCGGCCAGCACGAGCGCGGGCCGGTCGGCGTGGTCGGCCAGGACGACGGCGTCGGCGAGGGCGACCGGATCGACCTCGTCGTCGTACCGGTCGAACGCCGGGAGTTCCCACGCCTGCTCGGCCGGCATGCGACGGCGGCGGGCGGCGGCACCGACCCGCAGGTGCACGACCACGTCGAAGGCCAGCCCGATGCCCTGCAGCAGCGCGCCCGGCACCAGCAGGACGCCGCCCGGGGGCATCGGCCGGGCCGGCACCCGGGCCGCGCGGTCGCGCTCGAGGTCCCACAGCACCGGCAGGTAGCTGCCCGACCCACCCGGGCCGACCGGGGCGAGGACCTCCCGGGTCAGCGCGCCGGCGTCCAGCCAGTCGGTGTAGCGCGCGCCGGGGTCGGTGCGGCCGTGCTCCAGGCGCACCGACGCCGGGCGGTAGAAGCCAGCAGCGGGGACGACGGCGGCCGGCCGGCCCAGCGGCGGCAGCCGTTCGGCGATCCCGGCGGCGAGGACCTCGGGCGCGGCGACGTCCGGGCCGTCGATCGCGACACGGAGGGCGGCGGCGCCCGGCTCGGGCGCGAGGTCGGCCAGGAGGGTGGCGAGGCGGTCGGCCAGGGCCTGCGGGGTGAGGGGTTGCGGCCGGGTCAGGGCCGGCACTCCGCGGCGACCGAGGGCTGCGTGTCGGCGGGCCCGGGGCGGGGGAGCGGCGTGACGGCCGGCAGCTCCGGCGTCGCGGCCTGCGCGTCGTCCGGCCGCGGCGCGACGTCCTCTCCCAGTCCGTCGAGGACCTCGCGGGCGAGGTCGGCCACCGGGCGCCCCTGGGAACGCGCGTCGCGGCGCAGCGTCTCGAAGGCGGCGCGCGGGCTCGTGCCGTGCCGCTCGGCCAGCACGCCGATGGCGCGCTCGGTCGACACGCGGGCCGCGAGGGCGTGCTCGAGCTGGGCCACGGTGCGCTCGAGGGCGGCGATCCGGGCGTCGACGGGATCGTCGGCGAGGGCGTCCACGACGCCGCCGGTTCCCCGGGCGGTGCGGCGCGCGGTGCGGTCGGGCTCGGGGAGCGCGCCGAACTCCTCGGCGACCAGGTCGGCGAGGGAGAGGCCCTCGATCAGGTCGGCCACGTGCTCGCCGCCCGCCGGGGAGACCACCGACCAGCCGCGCGGGGTCCGGGTCAGGGCGACCGGCAGACCGCTGCCGTCGCTCGGGACCTGCTCGCTCGGGGCGCTCACACCGCCCGCCTCCGGGTGAGTGACCGGCCGGACCGACCGGAGGGCATCGTGGCCGCGGTCGCGGCCCGCTTCGGGGCGATTGTGCCCCTTCGAGGGCCGCGGACCGGGGATCACGAGCTCATGCCGCCGGTGACTGGCCGAGCTGGGCCTTGACCTGGTCGATGCTCGGGTTGGTCAGCGCGGCACCGTCGGCGAAGACGAGCGTGGGCACGGTGCGGTTGCCGCCGTTGGCGGCCGTGACGATGTCGGCGGCGTCGGGGACGGCCTCGATGTCGACCTCGGCGAACTCGATGCCTTCGCGCTGCATCAGCTTCTTCAGCCGGACGCAGTAGCCGCACCAGGGCGTGGTGTACATGGTCACGGCGGCGGGCGCGGCGGCGTTCGGGGTCGCGGTCATCGGGGGGATCCTCCCTGTTCGTGGGGTGCGGGTCCACCCCCGAGAGGGGGTGTTCGCACTCGTGCGCATCTGTTCTCAGGTCCGTGGGGGCCAACGCGGTCCTCCTGGGGATGCTTCCCGGGCCTGTCGCTGCCAGCTGGGAGGATCGGACCGGCACGGACGGCAGCAGGGCACCGGAACAGCGGAAGAGGGCAGGGATGCAGCGCGTCGGCACGGAGGGGGTCGGGTCCGGGGCGGACGCCGGCTCCCGCGCGGAGGCGGTGCTCGCCGGTCTCGACGACGAGCAGCGGGAGGCCGCGCAGGCCGTCACGGGCCCCGTCTGCATCCTCGCGGGAGCCGGCACGGGGAAGACCCGCACCATCACGCACCGGATCGCCTACGGCGTGCACACCGGTGTCTACGTGCCCGAGCAGGTACTCGCGGTCACCTTCACCGCCCGCGCGGCCGGGGAGCTGCGTGGCCGGCTCGCGGCGCTGGACGTCGGCGGGGTGCAGGCGCGCACCTTCCACGCCGCCGCCATGCGCCAGCTGCGCTACTTCGCCCCTCGTGTGCTCGGCGGCCCGATGCCCTCGCTGGTGGAGAACAAGCTGCGGCTGGTGGCGGCCGCGGCGTCCCGTGCCCGGCTCTCGACCGACCGCACGAGCCTGCGCGACCTGGCCAGCGAGATCGAGTGGGCCAAGACGACGCTGGCCACCCCCGAGGACTATCCCGCCCGGGCCAAGGCGGCCGGCCGGGAGATCCCGTTCGAGGCGGCCGCCGTCGCCGCCGTCTACACCGGCTACGAGTCGGCCAAGCAGCGCGACGGGGCGCTCGACTTCGAGGACCTGCTGCTGGTCACCGCCTACGCGCTGGAGGAGCACCGCGACGTCGCCCGCGAGGTGCGGGCCCAGTACCGGCACTTCGTCGTCGACGAGTACCAGGACGTCAACCCGCTGCAGCAGCGGCTGCTCGATGCGTGGCTGGGCGGCCGCGCCGAGGTCTGCGTGGTCGGCGACCCCAACCAGACCATCTACTCCTTCACCGGGGCCGACCCCGACTACCTCCTCGGGTTCGCCGAC
>DASYGS010000043.1:0-68316 GCA_035999465.1 Blastococcus sp.
CTGGTGCTGCTCGGTGACCAGATCTACGCCGACGAGCTCACCCCGGTGACCCGCCGCTGGCTGGGCCGCCGCCGGGGCCGCCCGGTCGCGGACGACGCCCAGGTCGCCGACTTCGAGGAGTACACGCGGCTCTATCGCGAATCCTGGACGCAGCCGGAGATCCGCTGGCTGCTCTCCACGATCCCGTCGTCGATGATCTTCGACGACCACGAGATGATCGACGACTGGAACACCTCGGCCGCCTGGCGGCGGGAGGTCAGCGCCCAGCCGTGGTGGGCCGGCCGGATCAGGGGCGGCCTGGTCAGCTACTGGATCTACCAGCACCTGGGCAACCTCAGCCCGCAGGAGCTGGACGGGAACGCGACGTGGCAGGCCGTGCTCGGCCTCCCCGACGGGACCGGCGCGACCAGGGACGCCGAGCCGCTGCTGCGCGAGATGGCCGAGCGGGCCGACCGCGAGCCGGGCGGGATCCGATGGAGCTACGTGCGGCACTGGGGCGGGGCCCGCATGGTGATGGTCGACAGCCGGGCCGGGCGCGTGCTGGAGGAGTCGGGGCGCCGCATGCTGGACGACGAGGAGTTCGCCTGGGTCGAGGCTGCGCTGCGGACGGCGGTCGAGGAAGGCATCGACCACCTGATCGTCGGCACCTCGCTGCCGTGGCTGCTCCCCCACGCCATCCACTCGCTGGAACGCTGGAACGAGACGCTGAACGTGCGGCACGAGGGTGCCTGGCGGGGGCGCCTGGCCGAGCGGCTGCGCCAGGCGGCCGACCTCGAGCACTGGGCGGCGTTCGGCGACTCGTTCGAGCGGCTGGGCCGCGCGCTCGTCGGCGTGGCCCGCGGCGCGCACGGGCCGGCGCCGGCGACCGCCCTCGTGCTCTCCGGCGACGTCCACCACGCCTACGCGGCCGAGGTGGTGCGGCCGGCCGGGCCGGCCACCCGCATCCACCAGCTGACGGTGTCGCCGCTGCACAACCAGGCACCGCACCCGATCCGCGTGGGCTTCCGGATCGGCTGGAGCCGCTGGGCCGAGCACCTGACCGCCGGGCTGGCCCGGCTGGCGAAGGCCGCGCCCAGCTCCCTCGCGTGGGAGAAGCAGGCCGGCCCGTTCTTCGGCAACCAGATCGGCGAGCTCGTGCTGACCGGCCGACGGGCCCGGATCGCGCTGTCGGTGACGGACACGGGGCAGCCGGAGCTGCGGCAGGTGCTCGACATGCCGCTGGCCGACGCCTGACAGGCTGGGCCCATGACCAAGCCGGCCCCTGGTCCCGATCAGCCACCCATCCCGGTGCGGCTGGTCACGTTCAACACCCACCACGGGGTCGGCGCGGACGGGCGGCACAACCTGCCCCGCCTGGCCCGCGTGCTGGCGGCGGCCGACGCCGACGTCATCTGCCTGCAGGAGGTCGACCGCCACTACGGCGACCGCAGCGAGGACGTCGACCAGGCCCTCCTGCTCTCCCGGGCCCTGGACATGCAGCTGGCCTGGGGCCCGGCGATCGACGAGCCGGGCACGGGCGACCGGCCGCGCCAGTACGGGAACGCCCTGCTCTCCCGGCTGCCGATCCTGGTCAGCGACGTCCACCCGCTGCCGGGCGGCGGTGAGCCGCGCAGCGCCCTGCGGACGATGCTCGAACTCGACGGCGGGACGCTCTGGGTGACCGCGACCCACCTGACCACCGCCTCCGCCGAGGGCCGGGCCGCCCAGGTCGCGGCGCTCGCCGCCCTGCACACCGACACGATGGGTGCGGGAGTGGTCGTGGGCGATTTCAACGCCCGCCCCGACGCCCCCGAGCTCGGGGTGCTGCGGGAGCGGTTCACCGACGCGTGGACCGTGGCCCCGGCCCGCGACGACCGGGCCGGCTGGCGGTTCTGGCACCGCGACGAGGGCGACACCCATCCCGCGCACGCACCGAGCCGGCGGATCGACCAGGTCTGGGTGTCCGAGGGCGTGACCGTGACCGCGGCCCGGGTGGTCGAGGCCGACGGTGCGTCGGACCACCTGCCGTTCCTGGTCGACCTCGCCGTCCGCAGCGGGGTCTGAGCAGCCGGGTCTAAGCGGTCTCGAGCTCCCGCAGGCGCTGGCTGATCACCCCGGTGATGCCGTCGCCGCGCATGCTCACGCCGTAGAGGGCGTCGGCGATCTCCATCGTCCGCTTCTGGTGCGTGATGATGATCAGCTGCGAGGTCGACCGGAGCTGCTCGACGAGGGTGAGCAGCCGGCCCAGGTTGACGTCGTCGAGGGCCGCCTCGACCTCGTCGAGCACGTAGAACGGCGAGGGCCGGGCGCGGAAGATCGCGACCAGCAGCGCGACGGCGGTCAGGGACCGCTCCCCGCCGGACAGCAGCGAGAGCCGCTTCACCTTCTTGCCCGGCGGCCGGGCCTCGACCTCGATGCCGGTGGTGAGCATGCTGTCGGGCTCGGTGAGCACCAGCCGGCCGTGGCCGCCGGGGAACAGCGTGGCGAAGACACCCTCGAACTCGCGCTCGACGTCGGCGAAGGCCGCCGCGAAGACCTCGTGGATGCGGTCGTCGACCTCCCGCACCACCGTGAGCAGGTCGCGCCGGGTGGACTTGAGGTCCTCGAGCTGCGTCGCCAGGAAGCCGTGCCGCTCCTCCAGCGCGGCGAACTCCTCGAGCGCCAGCGGGTTGACCTTGCCGAGCGTGGCCAGGTCGCGCTCGGCCTTGGCTGCGCGGCGTTCCTGGACGGCCCGCTCGTAGGGCACCGGAGCCGGCTCGGGCTCCCCCGCCGCCTCGGCGGCGGCGACCTGCTGCGGGGTCGGCGGCACGGGCGCGGCCGGCCCGTACTCGGCCAGGAGCGTGGGCAGGTCGACGCCGTACTCCTCGGCGGCGCGGCCCTCCAGCGCCTCGATGCGGTACCGCTGCTCGGCGCGGGCCACCTCGTCGCGGTGCACCTCGTCGGTCAGCCGGTCCAGCTCCGCCGTGGCCGCGCGCACCCGGGCGCGCACCTCCAGCAGCTCCGCCTCCTCGGCGGTGCGGGCGACGGCGAGGCCGTCCCGCTCGGCGGCGGCGCGCGTCAGGGACGTGGCGAGCGCGGTGCGCGCCTCCTCCGCCCCGGCCCGCACGCCCGCGGCGACGCGGGCCCCGCGCTCGCGGGCGATCCGGGCGGCGGCGGCCCGCTCCCGCGCGGCGCGCTCCTGCCGGGCCTGGCGGCGCAGCGACTCCGCGCGGCCGTGCAACGCCCGGGCCCGTTCCTCGGCGGTGCGGACGGCGAGCCGCGCCTCGGTCTCGGACTGGCGGGCGGCCGCGACCTCGAGCCGCAGCCGGTCGCGCTCCTCGGTCGGGGGCTCCTCCTCCAGGGGCGCCGCCTCGGCCTCGGCCAGCCGCTGCTCGAGCGCGGCGACGGCCGTCTGCGTGGTCTCCAGCTGGCCCTCGGCCCGCACCCGCGCGGCGAGGTGCCGCTCCGCCTCGGCGGCCGCGGACCGGGCCGCCGCCCCGAGCTCGGCGAGCTCGGCGGCCAGCGCGGACCGGCCCCGGTCGGAGGCCTGCCGGGCGACGAGCGCGCTGTCGACGTCGGCCGACCGGGCCTGGGCGGCCTCGCGGGCCGCGGCCAGCCGGTCGGCGAGCTCGGCCGCCCGCGCGACGGCACCGGCGAGCTCCGCCTCGGCCTCGTCGACCCGGGCGCGGACGACGAGGTTCGACGGCGCGTCGGTCTGCCCGCCGACGGCCCAGTCGGCGCCGACGAGATCACCGCCGGAGGTCACCGCGCGGACACGGGGATGGATGCGCACCAGGGAGACGGCGGCATCGAGGTCGGGGACGACCGCGACCCGTTCGAGGGCGCGGGCCAGCGCCGGTTGCAGGGCCTCGGGCGCCTCGACGACGTCCAGGGCCCACCGGACCCCGACGCGCAGCTCCGGCCAGCCCTCGCGCGTCACCGGCGGCAGGCCGCCGGTCACCAGCAGGCCCGCCCGGCCACCCTCGATCGCCTTCAGGTGGGTCAGCGCGGCCGCGGCCTCCGCGACACCCGACACGACGACGGCGTCCGCCATGCCGCCGAGGGCCGCGGCGAGCGCGACCTCGTCGCCAGGCCGGACGGTGAGCTGGTCGGCGACCGGGCCGACCACCCCGGCGAGCGCGCCGCCCAGCACGGCGGCGGCGCCGTCGGCCGGGGTCAGGCCGAGCGCGAGCGCGTCGCGCCGGGCCTGCCACGACGCGCGGTCGCGCTCGGCGGCCCGTTCGGCCCCGGTGAGCTCGGCGACGATCCGGGCGGCCGCGGCGTGCGCGGCGACGGCCTCCTCGTGGGCGGTGACGAGGGCGACGTCCGTGCCCTCCTGGTCGGCCACCTGCTCGCGACGGTCGGCGAGGCGCTCGGCCGCGACCTCGGCACGGTCGGCAGCCTCGCCGGCGGCCGTCGTCAGCCGCTCGATCTCGGCCTGACCGGCGGCAGCGCGGGACCGGGCGGCCGCGACCTCGCCGGAGAGCCGGGCCAGGCCCTCGCGGCGGTCGGCCAGCGCCCGCGCCGCCGCGACCCAGGCGCGCTCCGCGTCGGCGAGGGCGGTGTCGAGCTCCGCCCGCTGCGCGACGACGGCGGCCAGGCGGGCCCGCTCGGCCTCGAGGCCCGAGGCGAGCTCGGCCTCGGTCGCCGCCACGCGGTCGGCCTCGGCGTCCAGCTGGTCGGGGTCGCGGCCGGCCGCGGCGGCCGGCGGGGCCGCGGACAGGTGCCGGTGCCGTTCGGCGGCGAGCTGGGCGATGCCGCGGAACCGCTCACCGAGCGCGGAGAGCCGGTACCAGGTGTCGGAGGCGGCCTGCAGCCGCGGGGCGCTGGCGGCCAGGGAGCTCTCCAGGGCCGACTCGCGCTGCGAGGCGACGGTGTAGGCGCCCTCGACGACCGCCCTCCGGGCACGGGCGGCGGTCTCGTCGGCGACGTCCCGGTCGAGGGCGTCGCGCAGCTGCACCAGGTCGTCGGCCAGCAGCCGCAGCCGCGCGTCCCGCAGGTCGGACTGCACACCGGCCGCCCGGCGGGCCACCTCCGCCTGCTTGCCCAGCGGGGTGAGCTGGCGTCGCAGCTCGGTGGTGAGGTCGGCCAGCCGGTCGAGGTTGGCCTGCATGCCCTCGAGCTTGCGGAGGGCCTTCTCCTTGCGCTTGCGGTGCTTGAGGACGCCGGCGGCCTCCTCGATGAAGGCGCGTCGGTCCTCGGGACGGCCGGACAGGACGGCGTCGAGCTGGCCCTGCCCGACGATGACGTGCATCTCGCGGCCGATGCCGGAGTCGCTGAGCAGCTCCTGCACGTCGAGCAGGCGCACCTTGTCGCCGTTGATCTCGTACTCGCTCTCACCCGAGCGGTACATGCGGCGGGTGATCGACACCTCGGTGTACTCGATCGGCAGCGCGCCGTCGGAGTTGTCGATGGTGAGCGTGACCTCGGCGCGGCCGAGAGCGGGGCGGCCGGCGGTGCCGGCGAAGATGACGTCCTCCATCTTGCCGCCGCGCAGGCTCTTCGCACCCTGCTCGCCGAGAACCCAGGCGATGGCGTCGACGACGTTGGACTTGCCCGAGCCGTTGGGGCCGACGACGGCGGTGATCCCCGGCTCGAGCCGGAGGGTCGTCGCGGACGCGAAGGACTTGAAGCCCTTGAGCGTCAGGCTGGACAGGTGCACAGAACAGGCACCCTAGTGCAGAAACGGCGCCGGCCCGCGCATGTCGGGGCAGATGGTGCCGGTGTGACGGAGGGGTTCAGGCCGGGGACGTCACGCCAGCGCGGGCTGCGCGTTGTCGGCCAGGGAGAGCAGCTCGTGCGCGATCGCGGCGTCCCGCTCGGCGCGCAGCGCGTCGAGTTCCCGTTCCAGCCGGCGCACCTTGGCCCGCAGGACGGCATTCTCCTCCGCTACTCGAAGCTCCGCGGGGGCGACGACGTGACCGAACAGGGCCTTGGCCATGACTGCAACGGCCTTTCCGAGCGAGGAGGGAGAGCCCGGCGCCCCGGGTGCACGGTCGGCGCGAGCTGTGGTATCTCCAGGGTGACAGGCCTCCTTCCGCAGGTCAACGGAAAGACCGCCTACCCCCCGTGTCGGGGGCATGTCGCGTTCGTCACTCCGTGGTGAACCCGGAGCTCCCCTGCACCGGCGCCTCGCGGGAGTCGACCCGTCGCACGGAGCCGGGGGCGCGCGGCCCGTCGAGCGCGGCGACCAGCGCGCGGACGGCGTCGTCGTCGCCCTCCGCCACGACCTCCACCCGGCCGTCGGGCAGGTTGCGCGCGGACCCCGCCACGCCGGCGGCTGACGCCAGCTGGCGCACGAACCAGCGGTAGCCGACGCCCTGCACATGGCCGGAGACGACCGCGACCACGCGCGTGGTCACGACCGCCGGCCTCGCGGACGCGGCTGGCAGGTCGGGCAGCTGTAGCTGGAGCGGTTCATGAACGACTCGCGCCGGATCGGCGTGCCGCAGCGCGGGCACGGGCGGTCGGCCTGGCCGTAGACCGCGAGGAACCGGGAGAAGTAGCCGCTCTGACCGTTGACGTCGACGTACAGGGAGTCGAACGACGTGCCGCCCTGGGCGAGCGCCTCCCCCAGCACGTCACGGACCCCGTCGAGCAGGTCCGCCACCTGCGCACGGGTCAGCTTGTCGGTCGGCCGGGCGCCGTGCAGCCGGGCCCGCCACAGGGCCTCGTCGGCGTAGATGTTGCCGACGCCGCCGATCAGCGTCTGGTCGAGCAGGGCCCGCTTGACCTCGGTGTGCCGGCGGCGCAGCGCCGCGGTGAAGCCCGCCTCGTCGAAGGTCTCGTCGAGCGGGTCGATGGCGATGTGCGCGAGCCGGGCAGGGATCTCCTCCCCCGCCGACTCCTCGACCGCCAGGCCCCCGAAGGTCCGCTGGTCGACGAACCGCAGCTCGCGGCCGCCGTCGGTGAAGGTGAACCGGGCCCGCAAGTGGGTCTCGTCGGGGGCGGAGGGCTTCTCGACGAGCAGCTGCCCGCTCATGCCCAGGTGGGCGACCAGGGCGCGGCCGGACGGCGCGCCGCCGGCCTCGGCCACGGGCAGCCATAGGTACTTGCCGCGCCGGTGGGCGGCGGTGAGCGTGCGGCCGGTCAGCGCCGCGACGAAGTGCTCGGCGCCCTCCAGGTGCCGGCGGACCGCACGCGGGTGGTGGATCTCGACCGTGGCGACGGTGCGGCCGGCCACCCACTGCTCGAGGCCCCGCCGGACCACCTCGACCTCGGGAAGCTCAGGCATCGGTCAGCTCCCGGGCGCGGCGTCCGACAGCGCGCGCCAGGCGGCCTCGGCGGCCTCCTGCTCGGCGGCCTTCTTCGTCCGCCCGGTGCCGGTGCCGTAGACCGTGCCCGAGAGCACCACGGCGGCGGTGAACGTCTTGGCGTGGTCGGGACCGTCGTCCTCGACCACGTAGCTGGGGGCGCCGAGCCCGGCGGCGGCACCGAGCTCCTGGAGGCTGGTCTTCCAGTCCAGGGCGGCGCCGCGGGTGCTGGACTCCACGAGCAGCGGGTCGAAGAGCCGGTGCACGATCGCGGCGGCGGAGTCGAGACCGCACCCGAGGTGGATCGCGCCGATCAGCGCCTCGAGGGCATCGGCGAGGATGGAGTCCTTCTCGCGGCCGCCGGTGGTCTCCTCACCCCGCCCGAGCAGCAGCTGCGGGCCGATGCCGCCGACGCCGAGCCGCCGCGCCACGGCCGCCAGCGAGGTCATGTTGACCACGGACGCACGCAGCTTGGCCAGCTGACCTTCGGGAAGGTCGGGCTGGCTGCGGTAGAGCTCGTCGGTGACGACCAGGCCGAGCACCGAGTCGCCCAGGAACTCCAGGCGCTCGTTGGTCGGCAGGCCGCCGTTCTCGTAGGCGAACGACCGGTGGGTCAGGGCGAGGCCGAGGAGCCCGCCGGGCAGGTCGACGCCCAGGGCGTTCCGCAGCCACGCGGCCGCGCGCTCGGCATGCTCCGGCCCACCCGGGGGACGGCCGCCGACGGCACCCACCAGTGCGGGCGTTCCGGCGACCGTCGTCCCCATCGTGGAACCCGCGATCAGACCGACAGGACCTGGCGGCCGGCGTACTGGCCGCAGGTGGGGCACGCCTGCTGCGGGGGCTTGAGCTCGCCGCAGGCCCGGTTCGGGCAGGGCGACAGGGCCGGCGCGGTGGCCTTCCACATCGACCGGCGGGAGCGGGTGTTGGCGCGGGACATCTTCCGCTTCGGGACGGCCACGGTCAGTTCTCCTCTGGGGTGGGGGCATCGCCGGGGGTGCCCGGCGAGGAAGCGAATTTGTCGACGAGTCCGGCCCAGCGGGCGTCGACGATCTCGTGGTGGTGGTCGGGGGGGAGGTCGTCGAGGCGCTGGCCGCAGTCGACACACAGCCCGGCGCAGTCGTCGGTGCAGACCGGCGCGAGGGGCAGATTCAGGACGACGGTGTCGCGGACCAGCGGCTCGAGGTCGAGGTAGTCGCCGTCGACGCGGCGGACCTCGTCCTCCTCGCTGGTCTCCTCGGTGGTGCTGCCCTCGTAGGCGTAGAGCTCCTGCACGTCGAGCTGCAGCGTGTCCTCGATCGGCTCGAGACACCGGGCGCAGGACCCCTCGACGGGGACGTCGAGCTCGCCGCTGACCAGCACGCCCTCCATGACCGACTCCAGCCGGAGGCGGAGCCCGACCTCGGCGCCCGCGGGCACGCCGATGAGCTCCACCCGCCAGCCGGCGGGAGCGGGCACCGATCGCTCCAGCTCCTGCAGCGAGCCCGGACGCCGGCCGAGCTCCCGGAGGTCGAGCTTCCAGGGGTTGGCTGCGGGACGCCGGACGTCCGTGGTCCGCGGACCAGGGGACGCAGCGCCGGAGCGGTGCGGGGAAGCTGCAGGCATGTCAGTACTCGCGGTCGGGAGCGGGAAGGATGGCCGGCCGGGGAACTCCGACGGTCGGACCAGACGTCGAGACTACCCGATGCGGCGAGGGCGTCCGCCGGGGACGGAGGAGGTCAGGGCTCCCGGAGCGTGGTGCGGGCGACCTCGACCGAGCGGAGCATGCGCTCCAGCGTCGTCCCGAAGTCGGCCAGCCGCGTGTCGACGTACTCGTCGACCTCCGCGCGCATCCGTGCCACGTCCGCCTGGGTGCGGGCGCCGAGCTCGTCGGCCCGGGCGACCGCGCCGCGGTAGACCTCGGTCTCGGTGATCAGCCGCTCGTGCTCGCGGCGCGCCTCGGCGACCAGCTCGTCGCGCTGCTGGCGGCCCTCGGCGAGCAGCCGCTCGGCCTCCTCCTCCGCCGCGATCAGCAGGTCCTCGGCCTCGGCCTGCGCCTGGGCGAGCATCTCGTCGCGCTGGCGGCGGGCTGTGCCGAGGATCTCGTCGCGGGTGCGGCGGGCCTGCCCGAGCAGCTGGTCGCTCTCGCCCCGCGTGCGCCCGGTCAGGCGCTCGGCCTCGGCCTGCGCCTGCTGGAGGATCTCGGTGCGCTGCTCGACGATCGCGCCGGCGGCCTGGACGTCCTCCGGCAGCGACTCGCGCAGGTCGTCGAGCAGGTCCAGCAGGTGGTCGCGGGGCACCATGCAGGAGCCCGACATCGGCACGCTGCGGGCGTTCTCGATGACCGTCGTCAGCTCGTCGACGGTCTCGTACAGCCGATAGACGACCTCGGTCACGAGGGTTCTCCCCGCCCCTCACGGCGGGCCCGTTCCTGCACCAGGCGGTCGTTGACCCGCTTGGGCACCAGCCGCGAGACGTCGCCGCCGAAGGTGGCGATCTGCTTGACCAGGCTCGAGGAGAGGTGGCCGACCTGGGGCGCGGTCGGGACGAACAACGTGTCGATCCCGGCCAGCTCGCGGTTCATCTGGGCCATCTGCAGCTCGTACTCGAAGTCGCCGAAGGCGCGCAGGCCCTTGACGATCACCGGCACGTCATGGGAGCGGCAGTAGTCGACCAGCAGGCCCTCGAAGCTGTCGACGATGACGTTGGGCAGGTCGGCGACGGCGTCACGGAGGAGCTCCATGCGCTCCTCGACGCTGAACAGGCCCGCCTTCCCCGGGTTGACCAGAACCCCCACGATCAATTCGTCGTAGAGGGCGGCGGCCCGGTTGATGACGTCGACATGCCCGTTGGTGACCGGGTCGAACGAACCGGGACACACCGCACGTCTCACGGGAAGCGACCGTACCGGAGCTGCGCCTCGCCGTAGCGGCGGTCACGCAAGCCGACGAGGGGTGTCGGCCACTCCCAGGCCTGCTCGCGGCTGGAACGTTCGACGACGAGCACCGCCTCGGGCGCCAGCCACCCGCCGTCGACCAGCGACTGCAGGACGGCGAGGACCTCCTCGACCGGGGTCGCGTACGGCGGATCGGCGAGGACGAGATCGAACCGCGCGGGTGCCCGGCCGGCCACGACGGTGGGCACGGAGCCGGCGACCACCCGGCCGCCCGGCAGCCCCACGGCGGCCAGGTTGGCCTTCAGCACGGGCAGCACCCGCGGGCCGGACTCGACGAAGACCACGGAGGCAGCGCCCCGCGACAGCGCCTCCAGCCCGAGGGCGCCCGACCCCGCGTACAGGTCCAGCACGGTGGCACCGTCGAGGTCGAGCAGCGTGCCGAGGGAGTTGAACAGGGCCTCGCGGGCGCGGTCACCGGTCGGGCGCACGCCCGTGGGCGGCACCGTGAGCCGGCGGCCGCCCGCGACCCCCGAGATGAGGCGGGTCACGCCCTCTCCCGCCGTCTCATGCCTTCTCCAGCCACTCGGCGCGCTCGTCCGTCGCGAGCGCCGCGACCTCGGCGGCGAGCCCCGGGTGGTCGGCGAGGCCCCGCTCGGTGGCGAGCAGGGTGGTGGCCTCGGTGCGGGCGGTGGCGATGAGCTCCTCGTCCTCCAGCAGCGACAGCAGCCGGATGCCCGAGCGACGGCCGGACTGCGCGGCGCCGAGGATGTCGCCCTCCCGGCGCGTCTCGAGGTCGAGCCGGGCCAGCTCGAAGCCGTCGGAGGTGCCGGCCACGGCGGCGAGCCGCTGACCGGTCGAGGACGACGTGGACGCCTCGGTCACCAGCAGGCAGAGCCCCGCGTGCTTGCCGCGGGCGACGCGGCCGCGCAGCTGGTGCAGCTGGCTGACGCCGAACCGGTCGGCGTCCATGACGACCATGACGGTCGCGTTCGGGACGTCGACGCCTACCTCGACCACGGTCGTGGCCACCAGCACGTCGATCTCGCCGGCCGCGAAGGCCCGCATCCGGGCCTCCTTCTCCTCGGGACCGAGACGGCCGTGCAGCACGTCGAGGCGGAGACCGTGCAGGGCACCCGCGCGCAGCATCTCGGCGATGTCGAGGACGGCGAGGGGCGGGCGCCGGTCGTCGGCGCCGCCGGCCTTCGGGGCGCCGTCGACGTCCTCGGGTTCGTCGTCCGGGCCGGTGAGGTCACCGATCCGCGGGCAGACGACGTAGGCCTGGCGCCCGGCGGCGACCTCCTCGCGCAGGCGCTGCCACGCCCGGTCGAGCCAGGCCGGCTTCTCCCCCATCGGGACGACGGAGCTGGACACCCCGCCGCGTCCGCTCGGGAGCTGGCGGAGCGTGGAGACCTCGAGGTCGCCGTAGACGGTCATCGCAACGGTGCGCGGGATCGGCGTCGCGGTCATGACCAGCACGTGCGGTGGCCGGCTGCCCTTGGCCCGCAGGGCGTCGCGCTGCTCGACCCCGAACCGGTGCTGCTCGTCGACGACGACCAGCCCCAGGTCGGCGAACTCGACGCCCTCCTGCAGCAGGGCATGGGTGCCGACGACGATGCCGGCGCGGCCGTCGGCGACCTCGGCGCGGGCCTCGCGGCGGGCGGCGGCCTTCAGCGAGCCGGTCAGCAGGGTGACGCGGGTGGCGTCGGCGGTGCCGTCGAGCTCGCCCGCCCGACCGAGCGGACCGAGCAGCTCACGGATGCCGCGGGCGTGCTGCGCGGCGAGCACCTCGGTCGGGGCGAGCAGGGCGGCCTGCCCACCGGCGTCGACCACCTGGGCCATCGCGCGGAGGGCGACGACCGTCTTGCCGGAGCCGACCTCGCCCTGCAGGAGGCGGTGCATCGGGTGGTCGCGGTCGAGTTCGGCGGCCAGCTGCTCCCCCACCTCCCGCTGCCCCTCGGTCAGGGCGAAGGGCAGGGCGGCGTCGACGGCGTCGAGCAGGCCGCCGGCGCGCACCGGACGGGCGGTGCCCGGTTCCAGCGCGGCCGCGCGGCGGCGGGCGGCGAGGGTCAGCTGGAGGGTGAGCGCCTCGTCCCACTTGAGCCGGTGGGACGCGTGCTCGACGTCCTCGAGCGTGGTGGGCCGGTGGATGTCGAGCAGGGCCGCCGGCAGCGAGAGCAGGCCGTGGCGGCCCCGGACCTCCTCGGGCAGCGGGTCGGTGACGAGCTCGCCGAGACCGCCGCTGGCCCCGAGCAGCAGCTTGACCGACTTCTGGATCACCCAGCTCGAGACGTCCTTGCTGGCGGGGTAGATCGGGACCAGCGCGCGGGCCCAGTCGTCGTCCTCGGACTCGTCGTCGAGCAGGTGGCAGTCGGGATGGGTGAACTGGAGCTGGTTGGCGTACTTGCCGACGGTGCCGGCGAACAGCCCCCACCGGCCGTGCTCGAGCCGGGCGTGCTTGCTGTTGAAGAACACCAGCTTCATCGAGCCGGCGCCGTCGCCCACGGTGACCTCGGTGATGGTGCCGTGGCGCTGGCGCATCCGGCGGGAGTTGACGCTGGTGACCATCGCCAGGATCGTCACGCGGTCGCCGACCTGCAGGTCGTCGAGGCGGGCCATCTCGCCCCGGCGGGCGTAGCGGCGCGGGTAGTGCCGGAGCAGGTCGCGCACGGTGTGCAGGGAGAGCTGCTCGGCCATCAGCGTGGCCGTCTTCGGGCCCAGGACGCGGGCCAACGGCGTCTGCATGGTCACCGACATCTCACTCGACCCCTACCTGCAGCGGGATACCGGCCGGGCCGCCGTCGTAGCGGAGCACCTCGATCATCGGGTGGGCCACCGACAGATGGGCGCACACCGCGTCGCCCAGCGCCTCGTCGGGGCCGACCAGCAGCGTGGCCATCTCCCCTCCGGCGGACAGCAGCCGGTCGAGCAGGTCGCAGGAGACGGCGGCCAGGTCGGCGCCTATGACCACGACGTCCCCTTCCGCCGAGCCGAGCACGTCGCCCGCCCGGCAGCGACCGGCCGAGGTGAGCGCCTCCTGCTCGGCCACGGTCACCTCGGCCCAGCGGGTGGCGGCGGCGGCCTCGGCCATCGCGATCACGTCGTCGCCGAACCGGCGGTCGGCGTCGGCGACGGCGACCGCGGCCAGGCCCTGCACGGGCGACCGCGTCGGCACGACGGCCACGTCGCGGCCCAGCTCGCGCGCCCGGGACGCGGCGCGGGCGGCGACGGCGGCCAGCCCGGCATCGTTGGGGAGCACCACGACGGCCGCCGCCATCGAGGCGAGGACCTCATCGAGGACGTCGTCCTCGGTGACGCCGCCGGGACCGCAGACGACGACCCGCACACCCTCGGCGACGAACAACTCGGCGAGCCCGTCGCTGGCGACGACCGCGACGATCGCGCGCCGGCCGGGGAGCGGGGCGGCCGGGAGGACGGGCGCCAGCGGGGTGACCGAGACCCGGTAGGGGCGGCCCGCCTCGATGCCGGCCTCGATCGCGGCGCCGATGTCGGCGACGTGGACGTGCACGTTCCATTCCCGCCCGGTCGGGGTGTCGACGCCGACGACGACCAGGCTGTCCCCCAGCGCGGCCAGCCGGTCCTGGAGACGGGCGACGGCCGCCTCGTCGGCGTCGGCAAGGAGGTACTGGACCTCGCTGCCGGGGCCGGGCGGCGGCTGGTGCGGCAGGTCTTCGCCCGTGTGGCGGTGGCCGTGGCCGGTGGACCGCCGGGCGAGCGGCGGGCGGGCGGGCTCGACGCCGGTGACGGTGGTGACGAGCGCGTCGATGACCAGGCAGAGACCGGCGCCCCCGGCGTCGACGACCCCGGCCTCGCGGAGGACGGCGAGCTGCCCCGTGGTCTTCTCGAGGGCGGCGCGGGCGGCGTCGGCGGCGGCGCGGACGACCGCGGGCAGGGCGTCGTTCCCGGCGTCGACCGCGGCGACGGCGCCCTCGGCGCCGGCACGGGCCACGGTGAGGAAGGTGCCCTCCTCCGGATCGGCGACCGCGCCGTAGGCGGCGTCGGCGGCCTTCTGCAGAGCGGCGGCGAAGGCCGGACCGTCGGCGGGCGGCTGGTGCGCGAGCTGGTCGGCGAGGCCCCGGACGAGCTGGGCGAGGATCGTGCCCGAGTTGCCGCGGGCCCCGAGGACGGCGCCGCGGGCGAGGACCGACCAGGTGGGCTCTCGACCGCCGGGGCCGACCGCCTCGTCCAGCGCCTGGAGGGCCGCCTGGGCGGTGAGGAGAAGATTGGTGCCGGTGTCGCCGTCGGGCACGGGGAAGACGTTGAGCTCGTCGAGCCGGCCCCGGGACGCGGACAGGGCGCTGACCGCGGTGCGGCACCAGTCACCGACCGCCGCGTCATCCAGCGCCAGCAGCACGGCCGGAGGGTACCCGTGGCGTGTGACAGGACAGGTCGACGCGAGGTTTCCGTGGTCGGATCGGGCCCGCGGCAACATGACGGTGCGGGAGCGGTTAGACTTCTCCACGGTCTTGATGCGGGTGCTGTCTGCCCCGCCGTCTGTGAACGATTCTTTCTGGGAGTGATCCACCGTGGCTGCCGTGTGCGATGTGTGTGGCAAGGGCCCCGGTTTCGGTATGTCGGTGTCGCACTCGCACCGCCGCACGCCGCGCCGTTGGAACCCGAACATCCAGTCCGTGCGGGCGCTGATCGCCCCCGGCAACCGTCGCCGGATCAACGCGTGCACCTCGTGCATCCGCGCCGGCAAGGTCGTCCGCGCCTGACCTGGGGCGTTCCCCCGCTCGACTGGTTCGTCCGACAGAACCCCGGAGGTCACCGACCTCTGGGGTTCTTCGCGTGCGCGCAGCATCCTGACGGGTCGGCGCACGGTTGTGCGCTCATCCACGCGTCACGCGCCTTCCAGGGGGGCCGGGCGCACAACGATCATCGAGCTCGGCTGAACTCCGTGATCACTGTGCAGTTGTCGGGGCCTCATCGGGCCCTGGGACCCCGACCAGTGCCCGATCGTCGCCGTCCTTGGGGTCGCCTTGGAGCCGCCCTCAGCACCTACCTGCCGCGCTCAGCCCCCCGGACCCCGATCCCCCGCCCGTGCGCGGCCACCACGATCAGCTCGATCACCGTGTCCAGCGGCAGCGCGGTGCTGTCGATCACCAGGTGGTAGTTGGCCGCACCCGCCGGGTCGCAGCGGTAGAAGTGCCGCACGTAGGCCTCCCGGGCACGGTCGGCGCCCTCCATCTCGCGGCGCACCTCGCCCACCGGCCGGCCCGAGCGCGCCACGGCCGCGGCCAGCCGCCGGTCGGCCGGCCCGTCCAGCCGCACGTGCAGCGCGTCGGCCCGCTCCCCCAGCACCATGGCGCCGGCCCTGCCGAGCACCACCCCGCCTCCCGCGGCGGCGATCTCCGACAGCACCCGCTCGGTCTGCTGCCGGTAGGCCCGCGCGTCCGGGAGCGTCGACGTGGGCAGCACCCCGCCGACCGGATCGGGCATCGTCCCCAGCGAGGCCACGAGCCGCCACAGCCCGCCCACGACGACCTCGTCGTTGGCCTCCGCCTCGGCCACCGGCACCCCCAGGCGGCCGGCCACCTGCGCCGGGATGGCGCGGTCGTGGAACGGCAACCCGAGCCGCTCGGCCACCGCGGGCGCGATCTCGGCCCCGGCGGCGCCGTACGGCGCCGACACGGTCACGATCCCCATGGCCGCTCCTCCTCATCATCCGTCGCGGCAGCCCCGGCGAGCAGATCCTTGCCCAGGAACCTGGCATCCGGCGCGGCGGCATAGATCCCGTACCCCGGCACGTCGCGGTAGCCGAGCTGCGCGTACAGCGCCAGCGCCTCCGGCTGGCGGCCGCCGGAGTTCAGCACGAGCGACCGGTACCCGGCCTCCAGCGCGGTCCGCTCCAGCTCCGCCATGAGCCGCTGGGCGAGCCCCTGCCGCCGGAACCCCGGCTCGACGTAGACCCGCTTGAGCTCGGCGGTCCCGGGCCCGTGCGCCCGCCACGCCCCGCAGCCGGCCGCGACTCCGGCGACCTCGGCGACCAGGAAGATCCCGCGCGGCGGCAGGAACTCGGCCGGATCGACGACGGCGCCGTCCCGCCCCCCGTACCGCTGGACGTACTCCTGCTGCACCCGCTCGACCAGGTGCTGGGCCACGGGGTGGTCGTAGGGCAGGGCGCGCAGGGCGGCCGGATGCTCAGCGGAAGTGCGCATGCCCCGTCCCTTCCGCGCCGAGTTCCCTGGCCACGTCATCGGCGGCCGCACCGTTCACCCGCACCCCCGGCTTCCGGGACGCGCGCACCTCGCCGATCGTCGTCCAGCCCTCGGGCAGCACTGCGGTCGGCGGGAACGTCGCGAGCAGCGCGTGGTCCTCGCCGCCGGTCAGCACCCACGCGAGCGGGTCGACACCGAGGGCCGACCCGACCTGCGCCAGCGTGCCGGCCGGCTCCAGGCAGGCCCGGACGAGGGCCGCGCGGTCCAGGTCGACGACGACGCCGCTGTCCTGCGCGATGTGCCCCGCGTCGGCCAGCAGCCCGTCGCTCACGTCGCACATGGCGTGCGCCCCCGCGTCCGCGGCCGCGGGACCGGCCGCGTACGGCGGGGAGGGACGGCGGTGCGCGGCGACCGCGGCCATCGGGCTGGAGAAGCCGCGACGCAGCACCGCCAGCCCGCACGCCGACCAGCCCAGCCGGCCGGCCAGCGCCACCACGTCGCCGGGGCGCGCACCCGAGCGCAGCACCGGCAGCCGACCCGCCAGGTCGCCGAGGGCCGTCACCGACAGCACCACCGACGTGCTGTCCGGGGCCGCCGCCACCGTGTCCCCGCCGACGACGGCGGCGCCGAGCGGGGCGCACTCCTCGGCCAGACCCGTCGCGACGCCCTCCAGCCAGCTGGTCGGAGTGTCCGGCGGGCAGGCCAGGCCCACGAGCAGCGCCGTCGCGACCCCGCCCATGGCGGCGACGTCGGCCAGGTTCGCCGCCGCGGCCTTGTGCCCGATGTCCTCGGCCGAGGACCAGTCGCGGCGGAAGTGCCGGCCCTCGACGAAGACGTCCGTGGTGGCCACCACCCGGCCGTCGGACGTGCGGAGGACGGCGGCGTCGTCGCCCGGGCCCACCTCGGCAGCCCGCGCGGTGCCCGATCGCGCCAGCACCCGGGCGATGACACCGAACTCGCCCACGACCCGCACCGTGTCCGCCGGGTCCCCTCGCGGGACGAGCGGGCGGGGCCGAGTCACCGGCTCCCCAGGGCGACTGGGGTAGGTTGCGAAACCGACCGCCACCCGGCGGGGACGACGTATGGGCAGAGCTGCCCGAGGAAGGGTCTTTCGTGGTCCACGCCTACATCCTCATCCAGACCGAAGTCGGCAAGGCCGCCCAGGTGGCCCAGACGATCAGCGAGATCAGCGGCGTCACCAAGGCCGAGGACGTCACCGGCCCCTACGACGTCATCGTCCGGGCGGAGGCCGAGACGGTCGACGAGCTCGGCCGGCTGGTCGTCGCCCGCGTGCAGTCCGTCGACGGGATCACCCGCACGCTGACCTGTCCGATCGTCAACATCTGATCGGCGAACACCGGAAAGCACCGCCGCCCTGACCCAGGACACCGCACCCCCCGAGACCGCCCCCGCAGCACCGGACGGTCCCGCGCCCGACCCGTTCCGGCGGATCGCCCTGATCGCGACCGCGGTCCTGGTGCCCGTCGTCGTGGCCGTGATCGTGCTGGTCCACGTCCTGGGCGGCGGGGCCGGCAACGGCACCGCCACTGTCGCGGGCCCCACGTCGTCCCCGCGGGCGGAGCTTCCGGTGCTGCCGGTCGACGTCCCGCCGGTCACCCCGCAGGCCGACGCCGGCTGCCCCGCGTTGATGCGGGCCCTGCCGTCGGAGCTCATGCGTGCGCCGTCCCGCCGGGTGAAGTCCGCGTCACCGTTCGCCCACGCGTGGGGCGACCCGGCGGTGGTGCTGGTCTGCGGGGTCGCCGCCCCGGCGGGTTTCGTGCGCGGCGCCTCGGCGATCCAGATCAACGGCGTCCAGTGGTACGTCGACACCAGCGCCAAGGACACCACCGTGTGGACGACGGTCGACCGCCCGGTCAACGTCGAGGTGCGCGTGCCGGCCAGCGTCGACAGCGCACCGGTCACCTCGCTCACCACGCAGATCGCCGCCACCCTGCCCTTCCGGGAGCCCACGCCCGGGAAGTGATCCGCTCATCGCGGCGGCAACCGGTCCAGCTGCTGCGCGATGACCGCGCGCACCTCCTCGCCGGCGGCGCCGGCGGTGTGGGCGACCGCCGTCACGGAGACGCTGAAGACGCCGTGCTCGCACCAGGCGAACGCGGCGGGGCCGGCGAGGGCGGCCCCGGGACCGGCGACCGCCGTCCCGGTGCCGTCGACCGTGAGCATCCGGCAGCCGCTCGGCAGGAACGGCGGGTTCTCGCGCAGCATCCCGCGGTAGTGCGCCGCGTCGTTGCGCGCGAGGTCCTCGGCGTAGGCGCCGGCGCCCGCCCGGGTGGCGAACTGGTCGACGAAGACGCCGGTCATGGGCGGCCCGCCCGCGACCCCCCAGAACCGCTCCCAGCCGAACCGGTAGCCGTAGCCCCGCAGCACCTCGCGCTGGCGGGCCGGGTCGTCGGAGTAGCCGGCGATGTCCTCGACCGTCTTCGCCCCCGCCCGCGGGTCGAGCTCGTCGTCGGGCAGCCGGGGCAGCCCCGAGGGCACCCGCGTCACGATCAGTGCCCCCAGCTCGGCCGAGGTCGACGGCAGATCGGTCGCGGACGACGCCGTCGCCGTCCCTTCGACCGTCCGTTCGCACCCGGTCGTCGCCAGTGCACCGGGCAGCACCGCGAGCAGCACGGCTCCCCCGAGGCGGGACAGCCGGCCGCGGCTCACCGGACTGCCCGCGAGCCGCCGTCCAGCGCCGTCGTCACGAGCCGGTCCACCAGCTCCGGGTAACCGACCCCGCTGGCCGCCCACATCCGCGGGAACATCGAGATCGGCGTGAACCCCGGCATGGTGTTCACCTCGTTGATCACCAGCAGGTCGCTGCCGTCGGCCGCCGTCCCGAGGAAGAAGTCGACCCGGGCCAGGCCGCGGCAGTCCAGCGCCAGGTAGGCGCGGCGCGCGGCCGCCTGCACCGCGGCGGTCTGCTCCGGGGTCAGGTCGGCGGGGACGTCGAAGTCGACCGCGTCGTCGAGGTACTTTGCGGCGAAGTCGTACCAGTCGGTGCCCGGCCGCAGCTTGATCTCGGCCGGCAGACTCGCGTCCGGGAGGCCCCCGCCCCGGGCGGCGAGCACGCCGCACTCGATCTCGCGGCCGGGCAGGCAGGCCTCCACGACCACCTTCGGATCGACGGCCGCGGCCGCCGCGACCGCCTCGGGGAACTGGGCCCAGTCGGTCACCCGGGTGATGCCGATGCTCGACCCGGCCCGGGCGGGCTTGACGAACACGGGCAGGCCGAGCCGCTCCCGCGCCGCCGCGTCGAGGACGTCGGGGTCGGCCGAGACCGCCCCGGCGGCGTCGCGCAGCACGACGTGGTCGCCCTGCGGGAGCCCCGCGGCCGAGAGGAGCTTCTTGGTGAACTCCTTGTCCATCGAGGCCGCGCTGGCGAACACCCCGGACCCGACGTAGGGCAGCCCCGACATCTCGAGCAGGCCCTGGATCGTGCCGTCCTCGCCGTACGGGCCGTGCAGCACGGGGAAGACGACGTCGACCTCGGTCAGCGCGCCCACCGCCGCCCCCGGCTCGAGGACGGCGAGCCCGCGCCCGCCCGGGTCACCCACCAGGGAGACCGCGGTGCCGCCGGAGACCTCGGGCAGCATGCCGTCGGCGATCGACAGCCGCTGCCCGGCCTCGGCCAGCACCCAGCGCCCGTCGGCCGCGATGCCGACCGGCACGACCTCGTACTTCTCCGGGTCGAGGGCGGCGATCACGCTGCCCGCCGACACGCACGAGATCGCGTGCTCGGCGCTGCGCCCACCGAACACGACCGCGACGCGCACCTTGCCCCGAGTTCCGCTCATCGAGCCGACCCTAGTGGAGCGCATGTGACAACCTCTTCGCGTGCGAGCAGACGGCGACACGGCGGCGCCCCCGCAGACGTTCTCGCCCGCCTTCCGCCTCGCCGGGGCGGCGGTGCACCTCTACACCGCCAGCGGCTCGGTCCTCGGCCTGCTCATCGTGTTCGCCGCCTTCGAGGGCGAGATCAGGACGGCCCTCTGGCTGGGGCTGGCCACCCTCTTCATCGACGGCACCGACGGCATGCTGGCCCGCCACTTCCGGGTCAAGGAGACGATCCCCTGGTTCGACGGCGCCCTGCTGGACAACATCGTCGACTACCTGACCTACGTCTTCGCGCCGATCGTGCTGCTGTGGACCGCCGGGTACCTGCCCGACGGCGCCCTCGGCCGGCTCGTCGCCGCGCTCCCGTTGCTCGCGTCGTGCTACCAGTTCTGCCGGGTGGACGCGAAGACGTCCGACCACTTCTTCCTGGGCTGGCCGAGCTACTGGAACGTCCTCGCGTTCTACGTGATCGTCCTCGACCTCGGCAAGCTGGTGACCGCCGGCGTGCTCGTCCTCTTCGCCGTCCTGGTCTTCGTGCCGATCCGGTACCTCTACCCCTCCCGGATGCGGGCGCTGCGGGGGGTCACCCTGACGCTCACCCTGGTCTGGCTGATCAGCTACGCGGTGCTCGTCGTGCAGTTGCCCCATCCGAATCCGTGGATCGTCGCGGTGTCGCTGGGCTACATGGCCTACTACTGGGGGCTGAGCATCTGGATGACGGCCCGCGGCGCCGGCGCGCGGCGGGAGGCGCTCCGGTCAGTCGAGGGCAACCAGGGCGACTGACAGGTCCTCGATCAGGTCGGCGGTGTCCTCGATGCCGCACGAGAACCGCACGAAGCCCGGAGGGACGGCGTCCCCGCCCCACTGGGCCCGCCGGTCGATGGTGCTGTGCACCCCGCCGAAGCTGGTCGCCGCGGTCCACAGCCGGCTGCCGGCCAGGAACGCGGCCACGGCCGCCTCGTCGGCCAGTTCGGCCGAGACCACGCCGCCCGGCCGCAGCATCTGGCGCGCGGCCAGCGCGAACGAGGGGTCACTCTCCCGCCAGGGCCACCGGACGCCGGTGACCGCCGACGACGCCGCCAGCACCTCCGCGACCGCGGCGGCGTTGGCCGCCTGCCGGGCGAGCCGGAGGTCGAGGGTGCTCATCGACCGGTGGCCCAGCCACGCCTCGAACGGGCCGGGGGTGCTGCCGCTGTGGTTGCGCCAGCCCTGCAGCCGGGCGAACAACTCGTCGTCGGCCGTGCTCACGTGGCCCAGCAGCAGGTCGCTGTGCCCGGTGAGCGCCTTCGTGTCGCTGGCCACCGTCAGGTGCGCGCCCAGCTCCAGCGGGCGCTGGCCCAGCGGCGTCGCCGTCGTGTTGTCGACCGCAAGCAGGGCGCCGGCGGCTCGTGCCGCCCGGGCCACCGCGGCGATGTCGCACACGTCGAGCTGCGGGTTGCTGGGCGTCTCGAGCAGCACCAGCCGGGCGCCGTCCAGACCGCCGGACGCGGCGACGGCCTCGATGTCGAGGGTCGCGACGTAGTCGACCTCGACACCGAAGCGGGAGAGCTCCTCGGCCGCCAGCAGGCGGGTCGTGTAGTAGCCGTCGGAGGGCAGGACCACCCGGTCCCCCGCCCCGGCGCAGGCCATGACGACCGCGGTGAGGGCGGCCATGCCCGTGGCGAAGGACAGGCACCGGCCGCCGTCGAGCTCGCCCACCGCCGCCTCGAAGTCGCGCAGGGTGGGGTGCTCGGTGCGTGCGTACGCGTCGGCGCCGCCGGCCCGGGGCGGCTGGTCGCCGAGGTGGAAGGGCGCGGCGAACACCGGGGACGGGCGCAGCGGCGCACCGGGGACGGCGACGCCCTCCCCCGCCCGCACCGAGCGCGTGCCGTCGCCCCAGCCGGGGGTCACTCGGACCTCATTCGGGTTTGGCCTCGCGGGACATCATCTCGCGCACGATCTTGGCCGGATCGGCGTCGTCGTGGCAGACGCGCACGACCGCCTCGGTGATCGGCACCTCGACCCCGTGCGCCCGCGCCAGGTCGTGCACCGAGCGGCAGCTCTTGACCCCCTCGGCGGTCTGCCGGGTGCTCTCCTGCACCTCGGCCATGCTCATGCCCTGGCCGAGCTTCTCGCCGAAGGTGCGGTTGCGGGACAACGGCGAGCTGCAGGTGGCGACCAGGTCACCGAGGCCGGCGAGGCCGGCGAAGGTGGTCAGCTCGGCGCCGACGACCAGCCCCAGCCGGGCGGTCTCGGCCAGGCCACGGGTGATCAGCGAGGCCCGGGTGTTGTCGCCGAACCCGAGCCCCTCGGCGATGCCGGCCGCCAGCGCGATGACGTTCTTCACCGCGCCGCCGAGCTCGCAGCCGATCACGTCGGGGTTGGTGTAGGGCCGGAAGTAGGGCGTGTGGCAGGCGCTCTGCAACAGCTCGGCGCGCTGGGGGTCGGTGCAGGCGATCACCGTCGCGGCCGGCTGCTCCTCGGCGATCTCGCGCGCCAGGTTGGGGCCCGACAGCGCCGCCACCCGGTCCGGTCCGGCGCCGGTCACCTCGCAGATGACCTCGCTCATCCGCTTGGTGGTGCCCAGCTCGATGCCCTTCATCAGCGAGAGGAGCGTCGCGTCCGGGGGCAGCAGCGGCGCCCAGGCGGTCAGGTTGTCGCGCAGCGACTGGGACGGCACCGCGAGGACGACGATCTCGGCGTCGTCCAGCGCCTCCGCCGGATCCACCGTGGCGCGCAGGCGGTCGGGCAGCCGGATGCCCTCGAGGTAGTCGGCGTTCTCGTGCTTGTCGTTGATGGCCGTGGCCAGCTCGGCCCGCCGGGCGTGCAGCGTCACCTCGCAGCCGGCGTCGGCGAGCACCTTCGCGAACGTCGTGCCCCACGAGCCGGCGCCGAAGACGGCGGCGCGGGTCACGCGGCGCTTCCCGACGCGTCGCCGGGCAGACCGTGGTGGGGGCGGGGGTGGAAGGTCAGGGGCGCGGGCTCCTGGCGCAGCTCGGCGAGCAGGTCCCGCACCTGCCCCATGAGCATGTCGGTGGTCTCGCGCAGGAGCTCGGCGGTCAGCGGCCGCCCGGCCCGCACCTCGGCCCGCTGGGCGGCGAGGTCGACCGGCTCCCCGAGGAGGTAGTCGGCCGGCGCGCGGAACCGCAGCCGCAGCTTCTTGCTGTGGTAGTCGTGCACCCGCTGCGGGCCCCACTGGGCCACCGGGACGACGACGGCGTCGGTGGTCAGCGCCAGGCGTGCGGCTCCGGTGCTGGGCTGCATGGGCCACCACTCCGGATCGCGGGTGACCGACCCCTCCGGGTAGATCACGATGACGTTGCCGGCCTCGAGATCGGCCCGGGCCGCCGCCAGCGCCTCGTGCGCGTCCTTCGTGAAGCGCTTCACGGGGATCTGCCCCGCGCCGCGGAGCAGGGTGCCCGCGAAGCCCTTGAAGACGCTCTCCTTGGCCAGGAAGTGCGGGATGCGGCCGTTGTCGAAGACCATCCGGCCGCAGGCGATCGGATCGAGGATCGACACGTGGTTGGCCACCAGGAGCACCGGCCCCTGCGCGGGCAGCCGTTCGCCGTGCCGGTAGCGCAACCGGAACATCAGCGACGCCACCGGATAGACGACGAGGATGCACACCCACATGGCCGGGGGAAGCGGCCGTCGGGTGCGCCATCTCGATGGCCTCGGCACGGCGTTCTCCGCCACGGGCCCCCTTCCCCTGCACCCCCGCGGGCCGGGCGCCCCGGCCTCGCACGTCCTGTGATCCTGCCCATGATCGACCCTTCGTGTCTCGTCGTCGGGCACCGGGTCCCCTCGCTGCGTCACCGGATGACCGCGCAGCCGGCGCCGGTGTGCTCACATGGAGGTGTGCGCAGCTGGTCGGTGGTCGTCCCGGCGAAGCGGCTCGCCCTCGCCAAGACGCGGCTGCGCCCGGCGACCGGCGGCGCCGGACCGGCCCACGACGAGCTCGTCCTCGCGCTGCTGGCCGACACCGTCGCCGCGGCCCTCGCCTGCTCCGAGGTCGGCTCCGTCCTCGTCGTCACCGACGACCCCGTGGCGCGCGACGTCGTCCGGACCCTGGGCGCGGGCACCGTCGCCGACGAACCCGACGACGGCCTCAACGCGGCGCTCGAGCACGGCGCCCGGCTGGCCGCCGGCCCGGCGGTCGCCGCGCTCTCCTCCGACCTGCCGGCGCTGCGCCCCGAGGAGCTCGCCGCCGCGCTGACCGCGGCCGGGGGGGCACCGCGGTGCTTCGTGCCCGACGCGCCCGGCACGGGCACGACGCTGCTGACCGCCCTCGACACGCCCCTGCGCCCGCACTTCGGCCGCGAGTCCGCCCGGGCGCACCACGCCAGCGGCGCCGTCGCCCTCGCGGGGCCGTGGCCCGGCCTGGCCCAGGACGTCGACACCGAGGCGGACCTCCGTGCGGCACTGGCCCTCGGCGTCGGGCCGCGCACGGAGTTCCTCGCCGGACACCTTCGTGCGGCACGATGACGCTGTGCCTTCCGAGAGCGCGCCACCCCTGCCCGCCGATCGCTTCCTGAACCGCGAGCTGTCCTGGCTGGACTTCAACGCACGCGTGCTCGAACTCGCCGAGGACGAGTCGCTGCCCCTGCTGGAGCGGGTGAAGTTCCTCGCCATCTTCGCCGGCAACCTCGACGAGTTCTACATGGTGCGCATCGCCGGGCTGAAGCGGCGGCAGAGCACCGGCCTGACCGTGCGCTCCCCCGACGGCCTGACCATCCGCGAGCAGCTCGAACTGCTCGCCGAGCGCACCCAGCACCTCGTCCAGCGGCACGCGAACGCCTTCCTCAAGGACATCGCCCCGCGGCTGGAGGCCGAGGGCATCCGGTTCGTGCACTGGGAGGACCTCGACGAGGGCGACGCCCGCAGGCTGCGGGAGTACTTCCGCGACCAGGTATTCCCCGTGCTCACCCCGCTCGCGGTCGACCCCGCACACCCGTTCCCCTACATCAGCGGGCTGTCGCTGAACCTCGCCGTCATGGTGCGCGACCCCGAGGAGGGCGTGTCGCACTTCGCGCGGGTCAAGGTGCCCAACAACGTGCCCCGCTTCGTGCCCGTCGGGCCGACCGACCTGACGGCGACCTTCCTGCCGCTCGAGGACCTGATCGCCGCCCACCTGCCGCAGCTGTTCCCCGGGCTGGACGTCGTCTCCCACCACCTCTTCCGCGTCACCCGGAACGCCGACCTCGAGGTGGAGGAGGACCGCGACGAGGACCTGCTGCAGGCGCTCGAGCGCGAGCTGGCCCGCCGCCGCTTCGGGCCCGCCGTCCGGCTCGAGGTCACCGAGACGATGGACCCGCAGATCCTCGAGGTGCTGCTCTCGGAGATGGAGATGCGGCCCGACGACGTCCTGCAGGTGCCGGGCCTGCTCGACCTGGCCTCGCTGTGGGCGCTCGACGACCTGGACCGGCCGGAGCTGAAGTTCGAGCCGTTCGTGCCGGCCACGCACCCCCGGCTCTCCGAGGGCGAGACCCCGAAGAGCGTCTTCGCGACGCTGCGCGAGGGCGACGTGCTGGTCCACCACCCCTACCACTCGTTCGCGACCAGCGTGCAGCGCTTCATCGAGCAGGCGGCGGCCGATCCCCAGGTGCTGGCGATCAAGCAGACGCTGTACCGGACCTCGGGCGACTCCCCGATCGTCAACGCCCTCATCGAGGCCGCGGAGGCCGGCAAGCAGGTCGTCGTCCTGGTGGAGATCAAGGCGCGGTTCGACGAGGAGGCGAACATCACCTGGGCCCGCTCGCTGGAGCGCGCCGGCTGCCACGTCGTCTACGGGCTGGTGGGGCTCAAGACGCACTGCAAGACGGCGCTGGTGGTGCGCCGGGAGCACGGCGTCCTGCGCCGCTACTGCCACGTCGGCACCGGCAACTACAACCCGAAGACGGCGCGGATCTACGAGGACCTCGGCATCCTCACGGCCGACCCCCGGGTGGGCGCCGACCTGACCGACCTGTTCAACACGCTGACCGGCTACTCGCGCCAGACCAACTACCGCACGCTGCTGGTGGCTCCGCACAGCATCCGCGCCGGGCTGATCGAGAAGATCCGCCGCGAGGCCCGGCATGCCGCGGAGGGCCGCCCGGCGGCCATCCGGTTCAAGCTGAACTCCCTGGTCGACGAGCGGGTCATCGACGCGCTCTACGAGGCCTCGGCGGCCGGCGTCTCGATCGATCTGTTGATCCGCGGGATCTGCGCGCTGCGTCCCGGCGTCCCCGGGTTGTCCGAGCACATCCGGGTGCGCTCGATCGTCGGCCGGTTCCTGGAGCACTCGCGGGTCATGAACTTCTGCAACGCCGGCGAGGCCGAGTGGTGGATCGGCAGCGCCGACCTCATGCACCGCAATCTGGACCGCCGGGTCGAGGTGCTGCTCCGGGTCTCCGACGACACCGCGCACGGAGAGCTCGACGAGATGTTCGACGCCGCGATGGATCCCGCTGTGCGGTGCTGGGAGCTCGGGGGCGACGGCAGCTGGACGCGCGCCGGCGAGCGGGACTCCCAGGCGTCGCGTCTCGCGCAGGTCGGTGAGCTCGCTGGCTGAGCGCGCGGACGGCACGGCCCTGGTGCGTGCCGCCGGCGCCGTGGTCTGGCGGACCGGCGACGGCGGGGCCCTGGAGACGGCGGTGGTGCACCGGCCGAAGTACGACGACTGGTCGCTGCCCAAGGGCAAGCCGGAGGCGGGCGAACACCTCGTCGAGACCGCCGCGCGGGAGGTCGCCGAGGAGACCGGCCTGCGGATCGTCCTGGGCCGGCGCAGCGTGCGCACCAGCTACGACGTCGCCGCTCCCGACGGCGGGCGCGCTCCGAAGGAGGTCGACTACTGGACCGGCCAGTGGGTCGGCGGCGACTTCCGGCCCAACGACGAGGTCGACGAGCTGCGCTGGCTGCCGGTCGAGGCCGCCGGCGCGCTCTGCTCCTACGCGCACGACCGCGCGGTGCTGAGCGACCTCCTCCGCACCGACGTCCCGCGGATGCCGGCGCTGGTGCTGGTCCGGCACGGCCGCGCCGGTGACCGCCGCGAGTGGGACGGTCCCGACGAGCTGCGCCCGCTGGACGACCGCGGGTGGGCGCAGGCGCGCCGGCTCGCCGCCGTGCTCCCGCTGTTCGGCCCGGCGTCGGTGCTCTCCGCCGAGCGGCTGCGCTGCCGGCAGACGGTGACCCCGCTGGCCGAGGCGCTGGGCCTGCCCGTCGAGTCGCTGCCCGAGGTCGGCGAGGAGGAGTTCCGGGACGATCCGGAGGCCGGCCTGGACGTGGTCACCCGGTTGCTCGCTCCCCGACCCGACCCCGGCGTCGCCATCGTGTGCAGCCAGGGCGGCGCGATCCCGACGGCGCTCATGGCCCTCGGCGTGCGTCCCGAGGGAAGCCGCCTCTTCCCGCCCTCGGCGAAGGGCAGCGTCTGGGTCCTGGGCGGCCGGGCCGGGGCCCTGGCCGCGGACTACTACCGCGACTTCGGCCCCGACCCGGCACCTTCAGACGACCGGTAGCGCCTTCGGCAGCCACGCCGGCCGGCCTGCCTCGAACGTGTCGACGGCGGTCAGGTGGCGCTCGGTGAGGCCGACGTCGTCGAGCCCCTCGAGCAGCCGCCAGCGCGTGTAGTCGTCGATCTCGAACGGCACGGTCGTCGACCCGTAGGACACCTGCCGGGCGTTCAGGTCGACGGTCACCTGCGTGGCCGGATCGGCCTCGACCGCCGCCCAGAGGGCCTCGACGTCGGCCTGCGGCAGGACGACGGTCAGCAGGCCCGACTTGGTCGAGTTGTTGCGGAAGATGTCGGCGAACCGGGAGCTGATGACCGCCCGGAAACCGCCGTCGAGCAGCGCCCACACCGCGTGCTCGCGGGAGGAGCCGGTGCCGAAGTCGGGCCCGGCGACCAGGATCGACGCGTCGGCGTACTGCGGCTGGTTGAGCACGAAGTCGGGCTCGTTGCGCCGCCAGGCGACGAACAGCCCGTCCTCGAAGCCGGTGCGGGTGATCCGCTTGAGGTACTCGGCCGGGATGATCTGGTCGGTGTCGACGGCGCTGCGTCGCAGCGGGGCGGCGGTACCGGTGTGCGTGGTGAAGGCATCCATCTCGGTCAGACTCCAGCGTTCGCGGGGACGTCGGGCAGGTCGGCCGGGGCGGTGAGCTTCCCGGTCAGCGCGGTGGCGGCGGCGACGGCCGGGGACACCAGGTGGGTGCGCCCGCCCTTGCCCTGCCGGCCCTGGAAGTTGCGGTTGCTGGTGGAGGCCGACCGCTCCCCCGGCTTCAGCTGGTCGGGGTTCATGCCCAGGCACATCGAGCACCCGGCGCCGCGCCACTCGGCGCCCGCGTCGAGGAACACCCGGTCGAGGCCCTCGGCCTCGGCCTGCGCCTTCACGCCCACCGACCCGGGGACGACGAGCATCCGGGTGTTGCCGTCGATGTGCTTGCCGCGCAGCAGCTCGGCCGCGACCCGCAGGTCCTCGATCCGGCCGTTGGTGCAGGAGCCGAGGAAGACCGTGTCGACGGAGATGTCGCGCAGCGGCGTGCCGGCGGTCAGGCCCATGTAGGCCAGCGCCTGCTCGGTGGCGCGGCGCTCGCCCTCGTCGGCGGCGTCGGCCGGGTCGGGCACGGAGCCCGCGATGGGCAGCCCCTGGCCCGGGTTGGTGCCCCACGTGACGTACGGGGTGAGGGTCGAGGCGTCGAGGTGCACCTCGCGGTCGAATCCGGCGCCCTCGTCGGTGCGCAGCGTCGACCAGTACTCGACGGCGGCGTCCCAGTCGGCGCCCTGCGGGACGTGCGGGCGGCCCTGCAGGAAGGCGAAGGTCGTCGCGTCGGGCGCGATGAGCCCGGCCTTGGCGCCGGCCTCGATCGACATGTTGCAGATCGTCATGCGGGCCTCCATCGACAGCGCCTCGATCGCGCTGCCGCGGTACTCGATGACGTGGCCCTGGGCCCCGTTGGTGCCGATCTCGGCGATCACGGCGAGGATGACGTCCTTCGCCGAGACGCCGGGCGGCAGCTCGCCGTCGACGGTGACCGCCATCTGCTTCGGGCGGTACTGCGGCAGCGTCTGCGTGGCCAGCACGTGCTCGACCTCGCTCGTGCCGATGCCGAACGCCAGTGCGCCGAAGGCGCCGTGCGTGGAGGTGTGGCTGTCGCCGCAGACGATCGTCATCCCCGGCTGGGTCAGCCCGAGCTGCGGGCCGATCACGTGCACGATGCCCTGGTCGCGGTCGCCCATCGGGGCCAGCCGGATACCGAACTCGGCAGCGTTCTTGCGCAGCGCCTCGACCTGCGCGCGGCTCACCGGGTCGGCGATCGGGGCGAGGATGTCCAGCGTCGGGACGTTGTGGTCCTCGGTCGCCATCGTGAGCTCGGGACGGCGCACCGTGCGCCCGGCCGCCCGGAGGCCGTCGAAAGCCTGCGGGCTGGTCACCTCGTGGATGAGATGCAGATCGATGTAGAGCAGGTCGGGCTCGCCCGCGGCGCTGCGCACCACGTGGGCGTCGTAGACCTTCTCCGCCAGGGTCTTCGGCACGGCTGGTCCTCTCACTGGGAGTCCCACTAGCTATCTCACTAGATGAGATGGGAGTATTGCTGTATGGGACAGCCTAACCCCGTTGCCGTTCTCGACAAAGCGGTGGCGATTCTTTCCGCCGTCGCCGCCGAGCCCGCGACCCTCGCCGAGCTCGTGGACCGCACCGGGCTGCCCCGCGCGACCGCCCACCGCCTGGCCGTCGCGCTGGAGGGCCACCGCCTCGTGCGCCGCACGCCGGCGGGTGCCTGGGCACCCGGGCCCGCGCTCGCCGAACTCGGCCGCGGCACCGGGGATCTCGGCGAGATCGCCGCCCGCCACCTGATCACGCTGCGCGACGCCAGCGGCGAGAGCGCCCAGTTCTACGTGCGCGACGGGGCCACGCGCGTCTGCGTCGCCGCCGCCGAGCGGACCAGCGGGCTGCGGGACACCGTGCCGGTGGGGGCACGCCTGCCCATGACCGCCGGGTCGGCCGCTCACGCACTGCTCGCCTTCACCCCGGCCGACGAGGTGACCCGGCTGCTGCCCTCGGCGAGCTTCACGGCCCGCACGCTGCTGGAGGTCCGCCGGCGCGGCTGGGCGCACAGCGTGGCCGAGCGCGAACCGGGCGTCGCCTCGCTGTCGGCCCCCGTGCGCGACGCGACGGGTGCCGTCCTGGGGGCGGTGTCGATCTCCGGGCCGGTCGAGCGGCTGGGCCGGAGGCCGAGTCCGGAGGTCATCGGCGCCGTCCTCGACGCGGCCGCCGCGATCTCCCGCGCGGCCCGCTGAGGCCGCCGTCCCGGATACGCGGACGTCGATTCGAACCAAAGGGTAGGCAAGCCTAACTTCACCGGCTACCGTCGAGCCGTGCCGACCACTTCCGGGGACGTCCGTCCGCTCGCCTCTCTTCCACCGGGTGCCGGCGGCACCCTCGGCCTCGGCCGGGTCGTGCGCGCCCACGGTCTCCGCCTGGCCCAGCTCGGCCTGCGCGCCGGGGCCCAGGTGACCGTGCTCGGCCGCACCGCCGGCGGCGGCCGGGTGATCGGTGTGGGCAGCACCCGCATCGGCGTCGACCGGGAGACCAGCCGCAGGCTCGAGGTGCTCGTTCCGGGCGTGCTCGCGTGACGCTCGCACGTCCCGGCGCCCGGTACCGCCCGTCCCCGGCCCGCCCGGCCCCCAGCTGCCACGGTGACGGCCCGTCGGCTCCGCCCTCCCCCGGGACACCCGTGGTGGCCCTGGTCGGTGCACCCAATGCCGGCAAGTCGACGCTGTTCAACGCGCTGACCGGCGCCTCCCGCAACGTGGGCAACTGGCCCGGCACCACGGTCGAGGTCGGCCGGGGCGCCTGGCCGGTCGGCGCCGCGGTGCTGCAACTGCTCGACCTGCCGGGCGCCTACAGCCTCGATGCCGCCTCCCCCGACGAGGAGCTCACCCGCAGGCTCTTCACCGGCTCCGAGGACGCCGGGCAGCCCGACCTCGCGCTGGTCGTCACCGATGCGGCCCATCTCGCCCGCAGCCTCTACCTGGTCGCCGAGCTCCGCGAGCAGCCCCGGCGCGTGGTCGTGGCCCTGACGATGGTCGACGTCGCGGAACGCCGCGGCATCGCCGTCGACGCCGGGCGGCTCGCGACGGCGCTCGGTGTGCCCGTCGTGGTGCTCGACCCCAGGCGGCGCAACGGCCGGGACGCCCTGACGGCCGCGGTGACCACCGCCCTGGCCGGCCCGCCGCCGGCCGCCCGGTCCCGCGGCCCGGTCGACGCCGACGACGACCTCGCGGTGGCTGACGAGCGGTTCCGCTGGGTCGACGAGGCCATCGGCGCCGGAGGCGTCACCGAGCGCCCGGCTCCGCCGACAGTCACCGACCGCGTCGACCGGTGGGCCACGGCCCCGGTCGTCGGTCCCCTGCTGTTCCTTGCCGTCATGTGGGCCGTCTTCCAGGCGACGACGACGGTCGCCGCGCCCCTGCAGAACCTGCTCGGCGGCCTCGTGAGCGGGCCGGTCACCGCGGCGGGGCGGTGGCTGTTCGCGCTGGTCGGGCTCGACGGCAGCTGGGCGGAGGGGCTGATGCTCGACGGGCTGGTCGCCGGCGTCGGCATGCTGCTCACCTTCGTGCCGCTGATGGCGATCATGTTCGGGCTGCTGGCCGTGCTCGAGGACTCCGGATACATGGCCCGCGCCGCCCTCGTCACCGACCGCGTCATGCGCGCGATCGGCCTCCCGGGCAAGGCGTTCCTCCCGCTGATCGTCGGCTTCGGCTGCAACGTGCCCGCGATCAGCGCGACGCGGATCCTGCCCGACGCGCGGCACCGCGTGATGACCGCGCTGCTGGTGCCGTTCACGTCCTGCAGCGCGCGCCTGACCGTCTACGTCCTCGTCGCCGGCACCTTCTTCCCGCGGTCGGCCGGCACCGTCGTCTTCGGCATGTACCTGACCTCGATCCTGTTCGTCGTCGTGGTCGGGCTGGCCCTGCGCCGCACGCTGTGGCGCACCGTGGGCCAGGAGCCGCTGGTGCTGGACCTGCCCGCCTACCAGCGCCCGACCGTGCGGCTGACCGCGGCCGTCACGTGGCTCCGGCTGCGCGGTTTCCTGCGGACCGCCGGCGGCATCATCGTCGCGACGGTGACCCTGGTCTGGGTGCTGCAGGCGATCCCCGTGCACGGCTCCGCCGCGTTCGGTTCCGTGCCACCCGAGGACAGCCTCTTCGCCGCGGCCGCGCGGAGCATCGCGCCGGCCTTCTCCCCCGCCGGCTTCGGCGAGTGGCACACCGTGGGGGCGCTGGTCGTCGGCTTCGTCGCCAAGGAGGCGGTGCTGACCTCGTGGGCGCAGACCTACGCGGCGGCCGACCCCACCGCCGGCCTGGCTCCCGATCAGCTGCAGGCGCACGTCAGCGTCGCGTTCGCGGCGTCGTCCGGTGGCGCGGTCACCGCCGCCGTCCTCGCGTTCCTCGTCTTCCTGCTGGCCTACACGCCGTGCGTCGCCACCGTGGCTGCGCAGCGCCGCGAGATCGGCCTGCGGTGGACGGCGTTCGGCATCGCCCTGCAGCTCACCGTCGCCTGGACCGCCGCGGTCGCCGTCTTCCAGCTCGGCCGGCTGCTCTCGTGAGCAGCCCCCTGCGGTCGGTCCTCGACGCCTTCGAGGCCGGCGCGCGGTCGCGGGCCGAGGTCGGCACGCGCACCGGGCTGCGCCGCGACGTGGTCGACGCCGCGATCGAGCACCTGCTGCGGATCGGCCGACTGGACGCCCGCGAACTCACCGGCGGCTGCCCCGAGGGAGGCTGCGGGAGCTGCGCGTCGGGGTCCGGGGACGCACCCGGCTGCGGTGCGCCGGGCCCGTCCGCGCGCCGCTCCGGCCCGGTGCTCGTGACGCTCTCGGTGCGCCGGCCGTCCGCCGGCTGAGGAGTGCCGGGACCCTCAGCTGTCCGCCGGCGCGTCCGGCTTCTCCTCGACGACGACGGGGCGCAGCCGTGACCACAGGACGAAGCCCCCGGCGATCAGGGCCATGACGATGCCGGACCAGAGGTTGGCGTTCACCCCGCCCGTCTTGGCCAGGGCCGCGTGCGACCGGTCGACGAGGCCGGTGACGATCAGCACGATCCCGTAGAAGCCGATCAGCCCGGCGATGACGTTGCGGATGTCGAAGGCGCCCGCGGTGTGCTTCTGCTCGCTCATGTCCGGCTCCTCAGCGGAAGATCACGTTCAGGGTCACGACCATCGCCAGCGAGATGCCGGCCATGAGCGTCGGCCGCCGGTACCAGGGCAGGCTGCCCGCCTCCGGGTCGGTGCGCGCCTCCTTGGGCGTCTCCGAGTAGACGAGCCCGGTCAACTCCTCCACCGGCTTGGGTGCGGTGACCAGGCTGACCCCGATGCTGACGACGATGTCGACGACGAACGCCGTGCCCGCGGCGACGAACGCGCCGCCCTGGCCGGGCAGGTTCAGCACGCCGACATTCACCAGGATGAAGACGACGACGGCACCCACCGTCCCGGACACCAGGCCCATCCACCCGGCGGTCGCGGTCATCCGCTTCCAGAACATGCCGAGGATGAAGGTCGCGAACAACGGGGCGTTGAAGAACCCGAACAGCGTCTGCAGGTAGTCCATCAGGTTGCTGTAACCGGCGGCGATGAGCGCCGTCCCGATGGCGATGACCGTCGCGCCGACCGTCGCCCACCGGCCGACCTTGAGGTAGTAGCCGTCCGGCCGGTCCTTCTTGACGTACTGCTGCCAGAGGTCGTAGCTGAACACGGTGTTGAAGGCGGAGATGTTGGCCGCCATGCCCGCCATGAACGCCGCCAGCAGGCCGGCGATCGCGACGCCGAGCAGACCGTTGGGCAGCACATCGCGCATCAGGCCGAGGATCGCCTCGTTGTAGGTCAGCGGGCTCTTCCCCCCGGCCTTGAGCTTGCTGATCTCGGGCACCAGCACCGCGGCGATCAGGCCGGGCACCACGACGAGGAACGGGATGAACATCTTCGGGAACGAGCCGATGATCGGCGTGCTGCGCGCGGCCGACATCGACTTGGTGGCCATGGCCCGCTGGACCTCGACGAAGTTCGTCGTCCAGTAGCCGAAGGAGAGCACGAACCCGAGGCCGAACACGATCCCGATGACCGACAGGACCTCGTTGGCGAAGCCCGAGAGGGAGGTGGCCGGCCAGGAGGTGAGGTCGGCGGCGTTGCCCGCGGCGGTCACCTTGTCGGCCAGGCCGCTGATCCCGCCGACGCGGTGCAGCCCGACCAGCGTCAGGGGCAGCAGTGCCGCCACGATGACGAAGAACTGCAGGACCTCGTTGTAGATGGCCGCCGAGAGACCGCCGAGCGTGATGTAGCTGAGCACGATCGCGGCCGCGAGGATCAGCGACACCCACAGGGGCCAGCCGAGCAGGGCGTTGACGATCGTGGCCAGCAGGAACAGGTTGATGCCGGCGATGAGCACCTGGGCGAGGGCGAAGCTGATCGCGTTGACCAGGTGCGCCCCCGTGCCGAACCGGCGGCGCATGAACTCGGGGACGCTGCGCACCTTCGACCCGTAGTAGAAGGGCATCATCACCACGCCGAGGAACAGCATGGCCGGCACGGCGCCGATCCAGAAGTAGTGCATGGTCGCCATGCCGTACTGCGCGCCGTTGGCCGACATGCCGACGAGCTCGACGGCACCCAGGTTGGCCGAGATGAACGCCAGGCCGGTGACCCACGCCGGCAGCGACCGCCCGGACAGGAAGAAGTCCAGGCTGTCGGACACCCTCCGCCGGGCGGCGAAGCCGATCAGCAGGACGACGGCGAAGTAGACGGCGACCATGGTGTAGTCGACGAACGAGGCGTGGAGCCTCAGCGAGTTCACGTGTGTTCCCTCTCGGCTGTCTCAGACGATCCGACGGGCGCCGGGAGCCGGCACGACGTCGAACATGCGCGGCGGGGCGTACCCCTCGCGGTCGAATCTCTCCCGCACGGCGGCGGAGACGGCACCGGCCCGGTCGCGGTCGACCAGCACGACGGCACTGCCGCCGAAACCGCCGCCCACCATCCGAGCGCCGTGCGCCCCGGCGCCGACCGCGGCCTCGACGCAGGCATCGAGCTCCTCGGTGGAGATCTGGAAGTCGTCGCGCAGCGAGATGTGGCCGGCGGTGAGCACGGGCCCGATGGCCCGCGGATCGGCCGACCCGCGCAGGACGGCGACGACCTCGAGCACCCGGGCGTTCTCGGTGACGATGTGCCGGGCGCGGCGCAGCAGCACGCCGTCGCCCTCGTCGTCGAGTGCCGCCAGCCCGGCCACGTCGGCGACGTCGCGCAGCGCGGGGACGCCGAGCCGCGCGGCCGCCGCCTCGCACTCCTGGCGCCGGTCGCCGTAGCCGCCGTCGGCGTGGGTGTGCGAGGTGCCGGTGTCGACGACGAGCAGCTCCAGGCCCGCGGCCGCGAGGTCCAGCGGCACCTGCTCGGTGCGCCGCTCGCGGGTGTCGAGGAAGAGCGCGTGCCCGGCGGTGCACAGCAGCGACGCCGACTGGTCGAGGATGCCGGTCGGCGCCCCCACGAAGTCGTTCTCCGACCGGCGGGCCAGCTCGACGAGATCGTCGCGGGTCAGCTCGGGCGCGACCAGGTCGCGCAGCGCCAGCGCCACCGAGCAGGTCAGCGCGGCCGACGACGACAGCCCGGCGCCGACGGGGACGTCGGTGTCGACCAGCACGCTCACGCCCCCCGCCAGCCGGTCGCCGAGGCCGTCGACCACACCGGCCGGATAGCCCGCCCAGCCCCCGGGCCGGCCCGGCGCCAGCTCGGCCATCGCGAGCTCGACGACCGCGCCGTCCTCCTGCAGGGAGGCGAGCGCGAGCCGGCCGTCGCTGCGCCGTCCGACCGCCGCGCGGGTGGTGTGCGGCAGGGCCACGGGCAGCACGAAGCCGTCGTTGTAGTCGGTGTGCTCCCCGATGACGTTCACGCGGCCGGGCGCGGCCCAGACGCCCTCGGGAGCGGTGCCGAAGCGGTCGGCGAAGGCCCGCCACGCCCGCTCCGCCGATTCGCCGTCGGGGGGTACCTCGCCCGCGCTCACTCCACGACCACGCTTCGCAGCGCCTCGGCGACGTCCTCGGGGTTCGTGTCGGTGATGAACGCCCCCATGCCCGACTCCGAGCCGGCGAGGTACTTCAGCTTGCCCGGGGCGCGACGCAGCGAGAACAGCTGCAGGTGCAGCCACCACTCGTCGCGTCCCTCGTGCACCGGCGCCTGGTTCCACGACGCGATGTAGGGCATCGGGGTGTCCATCCGGCGGGCGAACCGGGCGAGGACGTCGAGGTACACCTCGACGAAGGCGTCCCGCTCGTCGTCGGTGAGCGCCGGCAGGTCGGGCACCTTGCGGGTCGGGAACAGCTGCACCTCGAACGGCCAGCGCGCGGCGGCGGGGACGAACGCCGTCCAGTGCTCGTTGGCCGTGACCACCCGCGGACCGGACCGCTCCGCGGCGACGACGTCGGCGAACAGGTCGCCGCCGGTGTCCTCGCGGTGGCCGCGGACGGTCGCGAGGACCTTGGTCACCCGCGGGGTCACGAACGGGTAGGCGTAGATCTGGCCGTGGGGGTGCGAGAGCGTCACCCCGATCTCCTCGCCGTGGTTCTCGAAGCAGTACACCTGCTGCACGCCGTCGAGCCGGCTGAGCTCGGCCGTCCGCTCGGCCCAGACGTCGACGACCAGCCGGGCGCGGTCGCTGCCCAGGTCGGCGAACACGCGGTCGTGCTCGCTGGTGAAGCAGACGACCTCGCACCGGCCGTACCCCGGCCGCAGCTCCGCCGCCGGCGCCCCGGGCGCCGACGTGGGCAGGTCGGTGGCGACGCCGGTGGCCAGGGACGGGAAGCGGTTCTCGAAGACGACGACCTGGTAGTCGCTCTCGGGGACCTCGGTCGCCCGGTCGGGGCGGGACGGGCAGAGCGGGCACTGGTCGGCCGGGGGCAGGAAGGTGCGGCTCTGCCGGTGCGAGGCGATGACGACCCACTCGCGCAGCAGTGCGTCGTACCGCAGCTGGGAGTGCGTGCTGACCGGGGGCAGGTCGCGCGGGTCGACCGCCGTGCGGGCCACCGGGTGCCGGTCGTCGTCGAAGTAGAGGATCTCCCGGCCGTCGGCGAGACGACGGCCGGTTCTGATCACACGCACGACGCTATCCCGGCCCGTGATCGCCGGGCCACTCGACGGCGAGAGCCCCCGACCGGTCCGGTCGGGGGCTCTCGCGCGGTGTAGCCCCGAAGGGATTCGAACCCTCGCTACCGCCGTGAGAGGGCGGCGTCCTGGGCCGCTAGACGACGGGGCCGTTGCGGGCCCAGTCTGCCACGGGCCCTGCCCGGCCCCGACATCAGGCCCCCGGACGACGAGAGCCCCCGACCTGATCGGTCGGGGGCTCTCGTGCGCTGTAGCCCCGAAGGGATTCGAACCCTCGCTACCGCCGTGAGAGGGCGGCGTCCTGGGCCGCTAGACGACGGGGCCGTGCACTCGTGCTGTGCGCTGGGGTACCAGGACTCGAACCTAGACTAACGGAACCAGAAACCGTCGGGCTGCCAATTACCCCATACCCCATGGGTTGGCACCTCGCGGCGCCGCAGAAGACGATACCCGACGGGTTCCGGGCGGTCGGCACCCACCCCGTCGTCGGCGGGTTCGCGCGGGTCAGGACGCCGGCACGGCCGCTCGCGACTCGGGGGGACGCAGGTCCTGCGCCGCGGTGCGCAGCTCGGGTCGGAACACCTTCCGCGACCGCGCCACCAGCAGCACGTAGCCGGCCAGAGCGACGACCGTGATGACCAGCTCCAGCAGGCCGGTCGCGCCCGACGACTCCTCCCCCGCCGCGCCGCCGCCGAGCGCGCCGGCCAGCACGAACACCAGCACGTTGTTCACCGCGTGCAGCACGATCGAGGCCTCCAGGCCACCGGTGAGCCACACGACCGCCGACGCCGCCAGGCCGAAGGCGAACCGGTCGAGGAAGGTCAGCACGTCGGCCGGGCCGTGGGCGGCGGAGAACAGGGTGGCGGTCACCACCGCGGCCAGCACCGCACCGGCCACGGGCGCCCGCACCCAGCCGGCGATGGCCTGGCTGAGGTAGCCCCGGAACACGTACTCCTCGGCGGCCGACTGCAGCGGCGTGGTGAGCACGACCACCACCAGCAACCAGCCGAAGGAGCGCACCGGCCCGGAGACCGGATCGCCGGCGACGATGCCGACGGCGACCGAACCGGCGATCGCGACGCCCAGCGTGGCCAGGGCACGCACCGTGAACGGCAGGAACAGGTGCCGGCGCAGCCGGGCGAGGACCGACGACGACCAGCCGATCCGCATGCCGTGCGCGACCGCCCAGACCATCCAGACGCACGGGATCGCGACGATCAGCGAGACGTTGACGAACAGCAGGACCCACGGGTCGGTCAGGTCGGTGACCGCGAGGTCGGGCAGACCGCCGAGGTCCGCCCCGGCCGCGAGGAAGCCGAGCAGCCCCACGACGGCGGCGATCACGTTGAGCACCAGGTAGACCGCACCGAACAGCAGCAGCCCCAGCACCGGACGCCACCAGGCCCAGTCGCGGGCGCGCATGGCCAGGAGGAACGGCTGGGGCACGTCGTGGGGTGGTGTCCCCGGCGGCGGCGCCCAGCGGATCGCTGTCGGCGGTGCCGGACGCCAGCCGGGCGGCGCGGCCGGGTACCAGCCGGGATGGGACGGCGGGAACCAGCCGGACGGCGGCTGCGGGAACCAGCCCGGTGACGGCGGGGGCCGCCACCCGTCGGGCGGCCGGGTCGGCGGTGGCCCGGCGTAGGGCTCCTCGCCGGACTCGGTCATCCCGCCGCGGACGCGGCCACCGCGCGGGCGGCCGCGAGGCGGGCCAGGGTGCGCTCCCGGCCGAGCAGCTCGATCGACTCGTACAGCGGAGGGGAGACCGTGCGGCCGCTGACAGCCACCCGCACCGGCCCGAAGGCCTGCCGCGGCTTCCTGCCGAGGCCCTCGACGAGCGCCGTCTTCAGCGCCTCCTCGATCGCGCCGGTCGACCAGTCGGCGAGGTCGGTCAGCGCGGCCACGGTCGCGTCGAGCACCTCCACCGCGTCGGCGCCGGCCAGCTGCTTCTCGGCGGCCGCAGGGTCGATCTCGACGTCGTCGACGAACAGGAAGGCGAGCAGCCCCACCGCCTCCGACAGCACGATCATGCGTTCCTGGGCCAGCGGGGCGATGGCCCGCAGCACGCGGTCCTGCTCCGCCGTCGGCGGCTGCCCGACCAGGCCGGCCCCGGCCAGGTAGGGCACGACCCGCTCGACGAACTCGCCGACCGGCAGCGCGCGCAGGTGGGTGGCGTTGATCGCCTCGGCCTTCTTCAGGTCGAAGCGGGCCGGGTTCGCGCTGACCCGCGTGATGTCGAAGGCCTCGACCAGCTCCCCCGGGGAGAAGATGTCGCGGTCCTCGGCGATCGACCAGCCCAGCAGCGCCAGGTAGTTGACCAGGCCCTCGGGCAGGAAGCCGCGGTCGCGGTAGATGTCGAGGTTCGACGTCGGGTCGCGCTTGGAGAGCTTCCGGGTGCCCTCGCCGGTGACCAGCGGCAGGTGCCCGAACCGAGGCGTGCCGGAGGCGACACCGATGTCGGTGAGCGCCGCGTAGAGCGCCAGCTGCCGCGGGGTCGAGGGCAGCAGGTCCTCACCGCGCAGCACGTCGGTGATCCCCATCAGCGCGTCGTCGACCGGGTTGACGAACGGGTAGAGCGGCACGCCGTTGCCGCGCACGAGCACGAAGTCGGGGACGGCGCCGGCGGCGAAGCGCACCTCCCCGCGCACGAGGTCGGTCCAGACGAGGTCCTCGTCGGGCATCCGGAGGCGCAGCACCGGCTGCCGGCCCTCGGCGCGGAAGGCGGCCTTCTCGGCGTCGGTGAGGTGCCGGTCGTGGTTGTCGTACCCGAGCTTCGGGTCCTGCCCGGCGGCGAGGCGGCGGGCGTCGACCTCCTCGTTGGTGGAGAAGGACTCGTAGGCATGCCCGGCGGCCAGCAGCTTTGCGGCGACGTCGGCGTAGATCCCGTGCCGCTCCGACTGCCGGTAGGGGCCGTTCGGGCCGCCGATCTCCGGGCCCTCGTCCCAGTCGAGTCCGAGCCAGCGCAGGCTGTCGAGCAGGTGCCGGTAGGACTCCTCGGAGTCGCGCGCGGCGTCGGTGTCCTCGATGCGGAACACGAAGGTGCCGCCGGTGTGCCGGGCGTGCGCCCAGTTGAACAGCGCCGTCCGGATCAGGCCGACGTGCACCAGGCCGGTCGGCGACGGGCAGAAGCGGGTGCGCACGGGGCCGGGCACGGGCGCCGGCGCGGTCATCGGGACGTGCCCGCCGTCGAGACGGCGTCGGCGTCGGTGACGCTGTTGGACAGCGTGCCCAGGCCCTGGATGGTCACGTCGACGCGCTGGCCGGCGCGGATCGGGCCGACACCCGACGGCGTGCCGGTGAGCACCACGTCACCGGGCAGCAGGGTCATGACCTGGGAGATGTAGGAGATCAGCGTCGGCACGTCGAAGATCAGCTGGCTGGTCCGGCCCTGCTGGCGCAGCTCGCCGTCGACCGTGCAGGTGACCTCCAGGTCGGCCGGGTCCAGCCCGACGCCGGGGAGGTCGGTCTCGATCCACGGGCCGATCGGGCAGAAGGAGTCGAAGCCCTTCGCGCGGGTCCACTGCCCGTCGCTCTTCTGCATGTCCCGCTCGGTCACGTCGTTGCCGATCGTGTAGCCGAAGATGCTCGCCGCGGCCTGCTGCGGCGTGACGTGCCGGGCGCCGCGCGCCCCGATGACGACGGCCAGCTCCGCCTCGTGGTGGACGTTGGTGCTGCCCGCCGGGATGCGGATCGCGTCACCCGGGCCGATCACCGACGTCGACGGCTTGAGGAAGAGCAGCGGTTCCTTGGGTGCGTCGCCGGTGTTCATCTCGGCGATGTGCGCGGCGTAGTTCTTGCCGACGCACACGACCTTGCTGGGCAGGATCGGCGAGAGGAGCCGCACGTCGGCCTGCGCGAAGCGGGCCCCGGTGAAGGAGATCTGGCCGAAGGGGTGGCCCTCGATCTGGGCGACCTGGCCGTCGCCGTCGAGGACGCCGAAGGACATGCCCTGAGGGGAAGCGAAACGGACGATGCGCACGTGCCGAGGCTAGTCGCCGGGTGAACGGCGTCCGACCGCCCTACCGTCGGCGCCATGGCCTGCCGCTTCTCCGAGCTCATCGTCGACAGCCGCGACCCCGAGACGCTGGCCGCCTTCTGGGCGGCCGTCCTCGACTACCGGGTCCTCTCCCGCGAGGAAGGCGTGGTCGAGATCGGCCCGGCGGCGGGCTTCGGCGGGCCCGCTCCGACCCTGGCGTTCGCCCCCGTCGAGGCACCCACGCCGGGCAAGGTCCGGCTGCACATCGACCTCAACCCCACCGACCGCGACCAGGACGCCGAACTCGAGCGCCTGCTGGGGCTCGGCGCGACCCCGGCCGACGCCGGCCAGCGCGGCGACGAGGGCTGGCACGTGCTCGCCGACCCCGAGGGCAACGAGTTCTGCCTGCTGAGCACTCGGTTGCCGCTCCTTGCGGAGGACGGGTCGGTCAGGGGTTGAACTCGGGTTCCGGGACGACGTCGACGTCGAGCAGCAGCGGCTCGCTGCGGTCGGGCAGGCCGGGCACGACCTCCTCGAGCACCTCGACCAGCTCGGCGTAGCTGCTGATCCGGCGCGCGGGGCAGCCGAAGGCCGTCGCGAGGGCCGACAGCCGCACCTCGGGGAAGCTCGGCCAGGGCGCCTTGCCGGCGCCCGAGCGCTCGGCCAGCTTGTCCATGATCGCGTAGCCGCCGTTGGCGAAGACGATGAACAGCGCGCCGACGCCATAGTTCGCGGCCGTCCACAACGACTGCACGGCGTACATCGACGAGCCGTCGCCGAGGATCGCGACGACCGGCCGGCGCGGCTGGGCCATCTTGACCCCGATCGCGGCGGGCATGCCGAAGCCGAGACCGCCCATGGCCACGCCGAGGTAGCCCAGCGGTTCGCGCGAGGGCAGCGTCTCCTCGAGCACCTGGCGGGTGGAGGGCGTCTCCTCGACCACGACCGTGTCGCGGGCGGTCAGCCGGGCCAGCAGCGCGTAGACGTGCGGGGCACGCAGCGGTTCGCCGTCGGCCGGCGCTTGCACGGTCGGGACGACGCGGGCCGGCCGGCCGGAGGGCTCACGAGGGGCCACCCGTTCGGCCAGCGCCGCGCAGAAGACCTCGGGATCGGTGAGCACCGCGACGTCGGCGGGGCTGCGGTGCACCTCGGCCGGGTCCTGGCTGACCTCGACGACGACTGTGCCGTCGTCGACGTACTCGCCGGACTCGTACGGGTACTGGCGGAAGACGGGGGCGCCGACGACCAGGACGAGATCGTGCCCGGCGAGCGCGCGGCGCAGCCGCTCCCGGCCGGCGGGCAGGAGCCCCTGGTAGAGCGGGTGGTCCTGCGGGAAACCGGCGCGGGCGCCGAAGGCCTCCTGGCGCACCGGCATGTCGAGGCGCTCGGCGAGCGCGACCAGCGCGGCGCGGGTGCCCGCGGTGTCGGCGCCCGCGCCCACGACGAGCGCCGGGGAACGGGCGCCGTCCAGGAGACCGGCGACCTCGGCGACGGTGGCCTCGTCGACGCCGGCGGGCCGTCGGACCTGGGTCGCCGCGGCCATCGGGCCGGTGCGCGTCATCGGGTGCTGCCAGTCGTCCATGGGGACGATGACGATCGCCGGGCCGCGGGCGGTGACGGCCTCGTGGTAGGCCCGGGCGATCGCGCCCGGGACGTCCTGCGCGCTCACCGGCTGGTTGACCCAGACCGGGTAGTCGCCGGCCAGGCCCTCGAGCCGTCCCGCGAGGAACGGCTCGAGGGCGAGGTGCCGGCGGTCCTGCTGACCGACCACCACGACCAGCGGCGCGCGGTTGACCCGCGCCGTGGCCAGGGCGCCGACCGCGTTGCCCAGGCCGGCCGTCGTGTGCAGGTTGACCAGGGCCGGGCGATCGTTGGCGATCGCCCAGCCTGTGGCCACGCCCACGACCGAGCCCTCGTGCAGCGACAGGACGAACGAGATGTCGTCCGGGAGGCCCGCGAGGAAGGGCACCTCCGTGGAACCGGGATTGGCGAAGATCGTCGTCAACCCCAGCCGGCGGAAGACGTCGAGGGTGACGTCGCGGACCGTCGGGGACACGGAGGCAGCGGTCGGATCAGTCATCGATCAGGGCAGGACGGCGTTGACGTCGGGCTTCTTGTCGGTCATGCCGTACTTGACCATGAGGTCGGCGACGGTCTGCACCGAGGCCTTGTTCACCTCGGACGGGAACGCCGGCAGCGTGATCGCGTTGGCCACGTCGGGCGTGATCTTCGTGTAGGTGAGCAGCACCTTGCGCACCGCGTCGGGGTTGGCCTGCGCGTACTTCAGGGACTCCTGGATGCCGGCGGTGAAGTCGTCGGCCAGCTTCTTGTCCTTGGCGATCTGCTGCGTGGTGGTGAAGTACGTGCCGATCGTCAGGTTGGGAGCGGTGATCGCCAGGTTGCTGGAGATGTTCACGTCACCCTGCTTCTTGGTGACGGTGAAGAACGGTTCCACGAGCCAGGCGGCCTTGACCTTGCCGCTGGCCAGGGCGGCCGGCATGTCCGGGAAGGGCAGCTCGACGAACTTGACCTTGGAGGGGTCGCCGCCGTCCTTCTCGATCGCCGCGCGGACGGTCACCTCACCGATGTTCTTGAGGTTGTTCACCGCCACGGTCTGACCCTCGAGGTCCTTGGCGCTCTTGATGGGGCTGTTCGGGGGGACGACGATCCCGCCGAAGTCCTTCTTCACGTCGCCGGTCGAGGCATTGCCCGAGGCGACGACCTTGAGCGGAAGCCCCTGCGACTGGGCCAGCAGCACCGAGGTGATGTTGGCGAAGGCGAACTGGAAGTCACCGGAGACGACACCCGGGACCGCGGCCGCGCCGCCGGTCGTCTGCACGATCTCGACGTCGAGGTTGCGCTTCTTGAAGAAGCCCTGCTGGACGCCCAGGTAGATGGGGGCGACGTCGACGATCGGGATGGCACCCACCTTGACGTGGCGCACCCCCGTCGAGTCGCTGGCTGACGAACCGGAGGAACTGCCGCCACAGGCGGCGAGGGACGTGGCCAGCGCCAGGACGGCGATGGGGGCGAGCAGGCGGCGCATGTGGGCTCCTTTGCCGAGCGAGGCACGCATCGGGATAGTGTTCGCATCGCGAACAAGTGTTCACAAACGAACCTATGCGGTGCTCCAGGTCACGTCAACGACCGGCCCGGGACGTGACGCGACCGTGACCAACTCGTGCCGGAACGCTCACGACTCCCGGCCGGCGGCCTCCTCGCGGGGCGCCGGGCGGCGCAGGACGGCGTAGGTGAGGGCGTCCACCAGGGCGTGCCACGAGGCCTCGACGATGTTCCCGTGCACCCCGACGGTGGTCCACTCCCCCACTCCGTCGGTGGTGTCGATGAGCACGCGCGTGGTGGCGCTGGTGCCGGACTTCCAGCCGAGGATGCGCACCTTGTAGTCGGCCAGCGAGACGTCGGCGAGCTGCGGGTAGCGCCCGACCAGCGCCTGGCGCAGCGCGTTGTCCAGGGCGTTGACCGGGCCGTTGCCCTCGGCCGTGCAGATGACGCGCTCGCCGTCGACATGCACCTTGACCGTCGCCTCGCTGACCACCACGCCGTTGCCCCAGTGCTCGACCGAGGTCTTGTAGCTCTCCAGCTCGAACAGCGGCTTGGGTGCCTCGGGCAGCTGGGCGCGCAGCATCAGCTCGAAGGACGCGTCGGCGGCCTCGAAGGACCACCCGTCGGCCTCGAGCACCTTCACCTGGTCGACGACCCGCCCGATCGCGTCGCCCTGCCCGGCGAGGTCGACCCCGAGCTCGCGGCCCTTGAGCTCGACCGAGGCCCGGCCGGCCATCTCGGTGACCAGGATGCGCATGTCGTTGCCGACGACGGCCGGGTCGAGGTGGTTGTAGAGCTCGGGACTGACCTTGATGGCGCTGGCGTGCAGCCCGGCCTTGTGGGCGAAGGCCGACGCCCCCACGAACGGCTGGTGGTCGTCGGGGGCGATGTTGGCGAGCTCCGCGATGGCGTGGCTGACCCGCTGCAGCTCGGGCAGGCACGCGGCCGGCACGACCGGGAGCCCCATCTTCGTGACCAGGTTGCCGATCAGCGCGAACGTGTCGGCGTTGCCCGCACGCTCGCCGTAGCCGTTCGCCGTTCCCTGGACGTGGGTGACCCCGGCCTCGACGGCGGCGAGCGAGTTGGCCACCGCGCACCCGGTGTCGTCCTGGCAGTGGATGCCGAGCTTTCCGGTGGTGCGGGCACGCACGTCGGCGACCACCCGGCCGATCCCCATCGGGAGCATGCCGCCGTTGGTGTCGCAGAGGACGCCGACCTCGGCACCGGCGGCGAAGGCCGCCTCGAGCACCTGCACGCCGTAGTCGGGGTCGTGGGCGTAACCGTCGAAGAAGTGCTCGCAGTCGAGGAACACCCGGCGGCCGTGGCCCACGAAGAAGGCGACGGTGTCGGCCACCATCGCGAGGTTCTCCTCCAGCGTCGTCCGCAGCGCCTCGCGGACGTGGCGGACGTCGGACTTGGCGACCAGGCACACGACCGGGGTCTGCGCGTCGAGCAGGGCGCGCACCTGGGCGTCGTCCTCGACGCGGACGCCGGCCTTGCGGGTGGCGCCGAAGGCGACCAGCTGCGCGTGCCGGAGCTTGAGCTCGGTGCGGGCGCGGGCGAAGAACTCGGTGTCCTTCGGCAGCGCGCCGGGCCAGCCGCCCTCGATGAAGCCCACGCCGATGTCGTCGAGCAGCCGGGCCACGGCCAGCTTGTCGGCGACGGAGTAGCTCACGCCCTCGCGCTGGGCGCCGTCGCGGAGGGTGGTGTCGAAGACGTGGAAGTCGAGGTCGGTGGTCACGACGTGCTCCTGTGTGGTGATCGGCTGCCGGTTCCCGGAAAACAAAAAGACCCCCCGGATACGGGAGGTCTGCGCGCAGTCGGGAACGGACTGCGCGCTAGGCGATAATGATCGTGTCGATGGCGAACATCGCCGTCGAGTAAAGCACGCCCCCGACCGGCTCGGTCGCCGACCGGGGGCGGTTCGCTCAGCCGCCGGCCAGCGCCGCCAGGCGGTCGCCGACGTCACTGGTGCGCATCGGGCCACGCGGGTCGCGGGTCGAGAGGTCGAACGCCACCGCGGCGTTGACCTTCCGCGCCTGGTCGGTGCGGCCCAGGTGCTCGAGCAGCAGGCCGACCGAGAGGACCGCGGCCGTCGGGTCGGCGACGCCGGTGCCCGCGATGTCGGGGGCGGAGCCGTGCACGGGCTCGAACATGCTCGGGTTGGTGCCCGACGCGTCGAGGTTGCCGCTGGCGGCCAGCCCGATCCCGCCGGTCACCGCCGCGGCGACGTCGGTGACGATGTCGCCGAAGAGGTTGTCGGTGACGATCACGTCGTACCGGCTCGGGTCGGTGATGAAGAACATCGAGGCCGCGTCGACGTGCTGGTAGGCGACGGTCACCTCGGGGAACTCCGAGGCCACCTCCTCCACCGTGCGCGACCAGAGACCACCGGCGTGCGTGAGCACGTTGGTCTTGTGGATGAGCGTGAGGTGCTTGCGCGGCCGGCCCACCGCCCGTTCGAAGGCGTACCGCACGACCCGCTGGACGCCGAACGCGGTGTTGAGGCTGACCTCGGTGGCGATCTCGTGCGGGGTGTCCTTGCGCAGCACCCCGCCGTTGCCGACGTAGGGGCCCTCGGTGCCCTCGCGGATGCAGAGCATGTCGATCGCGCCCGGGTCGGCAAGCGGGCTGGTCACGCCGTCGTACAGCTTCGCGGGACGCAGGTTCACGTGGTGGTCGAGCTCGAAGCGCAGCCGCAGCAGCAGACCGCGCTCGAGGATGCCGGGGGGCACTCCGGGGTCGCCGACGGCGCCCAGCAGGATCGCGTCGTGCTGACGGAGCTCGTCCAGCACGGTGTCGGGGAGGAGCTCGCCGGTGCGCTGCCAGCGCGCGGCGCCCAGGTCGTAGGGCGTGGTCTCGACGTCGGGGGCGACCTCGCGGAGGACCTTCAGGCCCTCCTCCACCACCTCGGGGCCGATGCCGTCTCCACCGATCACTGCCAGGCGCATGGGAGACGAGCCTAGGTCAGCGCGGATTGAGGTCGGCGGCCCGGGCCTCCCGCGCGCCGATGCGGCCGGCGATGTCGTCGAGCAACTCGGGCCGCACCGGGCTGTCGACGGTGACGGCCATCAGCGCCTCGCCGCCCCTCGTGGTGCGGCTGACCTGGGCTCCGGCGATGTTGATCCCGGCCTCGCCGAGGGCGGCCCCGACGGCGCCCACGACGCCCGGCCGGTCGACGTAGAGGAAGAACAGCAGGTAGCCCGAGAGGTCGAGGTCCATGTCGAAGCCCTGGATCTCGGTCAGCTTGGGCAGCTGGCTCTTTCCGAAGAGCGTGCCCGACACCGACACCTGGGTGCCGTCGGCCATCGCCCCCCGGACGGCGATCAGATTCCGGTAGTCGGGGCTCTCCAGGTCGCTGCCCAGCGAGACGGCCAGCCCCCGCGCATCGGCCAGCAGGGGCGCGTTCACGTACGTCACCTGCTCCTCGACGACATCGGAGAACACGCCCTTGAGGACAGCGAGCTGCACGACGGACACGTCGAACATGGCGATCGACCCGCGCACCTCGACGTGCACCGACTGCGGGAGCCCTCCGGCCACGGCGGTGAACACGCGGCCCAGCTTCTCGGCGAGCGGTAGCCCTGGCCGCACGTCCTCGGCGACCACGCCACCGGCCTGCACGTTGACCGCGTCGGGCACGAAATCGCCCTGCAGCGCCAGCCGGACCGAGCGGGCGACGGCGGCACCCGCCTTCTCCTGCGCCTCAGCCGTCGATGCGCCCAGGTGCGGCGTGACGACGGTGGTCGGCAGCCGGAACAGCGGACTGTCGGTGCACGGTTCCGTGCTGTAGACGTCGACCCCCGCGGCGGCGACCTGCCCCGAGGCCAGCGCCTCGGCCAGGGCCGCCTCGTCGACCAGACCGCCCCGCGCGGCGTTCACGAGGATCACCCCGCGCCTGGTGCAGGCCAGCTCCGCGGCACCGATCAGACCCACCGTCTCCGCCGTCTTCGGCAGGTGGACGGTGATGAAGTCCGACTCCCGCAGGAGCTCCTCCAGCGACACCAGCCGGACCCCGAACTGCGCGGCCCGCCCCGGCTGGAGATAGGGGTCGTAGGCGATCAGCGAGACGTCGAAGGCGGCCAGCCGCTGGGCGACGAGCACCCCGATCCGGCCGAGCCCGACGATGCCGACCGTCTTGCCGGCCACCTCGACCCCGGTGAACGCTGCCCGCTCCCACTCCCCCGCCCGCAGCGATGCGTCCGCGGCGGGGATGTGCCGGGCGGCGGCGAGCAGCAGGGCGACGGCGTGCTCCGCGGCACTGACGACGTTCGACGTCGGCGCGTTGACGACCACGACCCCGCGCGCGGTGGCCGCGTCGACGTCGACGTTGTCCAGCCCGATCCCGGCCCGGGCGACCACCGCGAGCTGGGGGGCCGCCGCGAGCGCCTCGGCGTCGATTCGGGTGGCGCTACGCACGATCACCGCGGCCGCGTCGGCGAGAGCCGGGAGCAGCGCCTCGCGGTCGGCGCCGTCGACGTGCCGGATCTCGACGTCGGGCCCGAGCGCCTCGAGCGCGCTCGGGGCCAGTTGCTCGGCGATCAGGACCATGGGCCTGGGCAGGGACACGGCTCAGCAGCCTAGGAGTGGGGCGGCCTGCATCGGGCCGGTCACGACACGGCCGCGACCCGGTGATCTCCTTGCCCCTGGCGCGGCCCCCCGGACATCCTGACTGTTCGACTTGTCGGCACGGGCCGGCGCCGACGGAGGAGACCATGAGCGAGCACGACGACCAGGGTCGTACCGAGCCCACCCCCTACGGCCAGGAGCCCCAGCCGGAGGGCTACGGCCAGCAGCCCCCGTACGGCCAGCCCCCGTACGGCCAGCCCCCGTACGGCCAGCCGCAGTACGGGCAGCCCCAGTACGGGCAGCCCGAGCAGTACGGCCAGCCCCAGTTCGGCCAACAGCCGTACGGGCAACAGCCGCAGTACGGCCAGCCACCGTACGGCCAGCAGCCGTACGGCCAGCCCCAGTACGGGCAGCCGGACCCGTACGGCCAGCAGTACGGCCAGGTCTACGGCCAGTACGGCGCCACGGCGGTACCGGCGAAGCCGGCGCACGTCGTCGTCGCCGCCGTCCTCGGGTTCATCTACGGGGCGCTCGGCGTGTTCGTGTCACTGGGCGCCATCATCGGCGGCGCGGTCGCGACCGGCGTGTCCCGCAACGCCGACTCCTCGATCCCCGGCTTCGGCCAGTTGGGGGGTGCCATCGGCGGCGCGATCATCGCCGTCGGCGTGGTGGCGCTGGCGTGGACCGTGGTCATGATCTGGGGATCGGTCTGGGCGCTGACGGGGCGCAGCCGCGTGCTGCTGCTCGTGGGCGGGTCGATCGCCCTGGCCTTCACCCTGCTCGGATTCCTCGGCAACCTGAGCGGCACCGGGAGCAACGGCGCCGGCGGCGCCCTGGTCAGCCTGCTGTTCCTGCTGGCCGCGCTGGCCATCGTCGTCCTGCTGTCGCTGCGGCCGGCGGCCCAGTTCTACGCCGCCCACCGCGCCCGCCGGGGCCGGTAGCACCCCGGTCACAGGTTGGGTACGGAAAGCCCCGCCGACCTGGGAGCTGACCTACACTCCGCCACCGACCCGCCACCGCGGCGGGATGGACACCAGGAGGAACCCGCCCCATGTCCGACCCCACCGGTCCTGAGCAGAACTACCCGCAGGGAGGCGCTCCGCAGGAACAGCCCGGCTGGGGCGCACCGCAGCAGCCGGCGCCGGGGTACGGTCCCGCGCCGACCTACTCCGGCGCGCCCGCCGGCTACGGCGCCCCCACGGCGCAGCGGCCCGGGTTGGTCACCGCGGCCGCCGTCATCGGCGTCGTCTGGGGCGCCCTGGGCACGCTGTTCGGTCTGCTCGCCATCGCGTTCGCCTTCGGCGTCAACGTGCTGCTCGGGCTCGTCGTCCTGATCGCGCTCGTGCTGTCGATCGCCCTGCTCGTCGGCGGCATCTTCGTGCTGACCGGCAAGCCTCCGAAGCTGCTGCTCTACGCCGCCTACGTGGCGATCGCGATCAACGTCATCGAGCTGATCATCTCGATCGTGCAGAACGGCGGGAACGCGTTCAGCGGTGTCCTCGGCTTCGTGCTGCCCGGCATCGTCGTCGGCCTGCTCAGGCAGCCGGCGTCCAGGCAGTACTTCGCCTCGCGCGGTCAGAGCTACTGAGCCTCGCGTCCGACGCAGAGAGCCCCCGCCGCCCGAAGGCGGCGGGGGCTCTCTCGTGTCGGGGCCGGACTCAGCCGCGGGCGGCGGTGCCGGTGTAGTCGTCGGACGCCGACACCCAGCTCATCAGGCCGCGGAGCTTGCGGCCGGTCTCCTCGATCGGGTGCGCCTCGGCGGCGGCCCGCTTCGCCTTGAAGTCCGGCGCGCCGGCGTCCTGGTCGGCGATGAAGGCGGCCGCCCAGGAGCCGTCCTTGATGGCCGCGAGGACCTCGCCCATCGTCTCCTTGACGCGGGCGTCGATCACCTTCGGCCCGGACGTGTAGTCGCCGTACTCCGCCGTGTCCGACACCGACCAGCGCTGCTTGGCGATCCCGCCCTCGTACATGAGGTCGACGATCAGCTTCAGCTCGTGCAGGCACTCGAAGTAGGCGATCTCGGGCTGGTAGCCGGCCTCGGTGAGCGTCTCGAACCCGGCGGTGACCAGCGCCGACATGCCGCCGCAGAGCACGGCCTGCTCGCCGAACAGATCGGTCTCGGTCTCCTCGGCGAAGGTGGTCTTGATGACCCCGGCGCGGGTGCCGCCGATGGCCTTCGCGTAGGAGAGCGCCAGGGCGAGTGCGTGGCCGCTCGCGTCCTGCTCCACGGCGACCAGGCAGGGCACGCCCTTGCCGTTCTCGAACTCGCGGCGGACCAGGTGGCCCGGGCCCTTCGGGGCGACCATGGCGACGTCGACGCCGGCCGGAGGCTTGATGTAGCCGAACCGGATGTTGAAGCCGTGGCCGAAGAACAGCGCGTCGCCGTCCTGCAGGTTGGGCTCGACCGACTCCGCGTACAGCGTCCGCTGCACGTGGTCGGGCGCCAGGATCATGATCAGGTCGGCCTCGGCGGCGGCCTCGGCGGGGGTGACGACGCGCAGCCCCTCGGCCTCGGCCTTGGCGCGGCTCTTGCTGCCCTCGGGCAGGCCGACGCGGACGTCGACCCCGGAGTCGCGCAGCGACAGCGCGTGCGCGTGGCCCTGGCTGCCGTACCCCAGGACGGCGACGGTGCGCCCCTGGATGATCGAGAGGTCGGCGTCGTCGTCGTAGAAGATCTCGGCGGCCATGCTTGATGTGTTCCCTTCGGTGGTTTTCTTCGTAGGTCCGTTATGCGGTGCGCTCGACCGGGCGCAACGTACCGGCGCCCGACATCGAGCGCGGTCCCCGGCCCAGGGCGACGGTGCCCGACTGGGCCATCTCCTTGATGCCCAGCGGCGCGAGGACGGCGAGCAGTGCCTGGAGCTTGTCGGGAGTGCCGGTGGCCTCGAGGGTCACCGTCTCCGGGTTGACGTCGACGACGCGGGCGCGGAACAGCTCGGCCGTCTGCAGCACCTGCGTGCGGTCGGCAAGTGGTGCCCGCACCTTGACCAGCAGCAGCTCGCGCTGCACCGCTGCCCCGCCGTCCAGTTCGACGATCTTGATGATCTCGATCAGCTTGTTCAGCTGCTTGGTGATCTGCTCCAGCGGCGCGTTCTCCGCGTCGACGACGATGGTCATCCGGGACAGGTCGGGGTTCTCCGTCGGCCCGACGGCGAGGGACTCGATGTTGAAGCCCCGCCGGCTGAACAGCGCCGAGACCCGGGCCAGGACGCCGGACTTGTTCTCCACCAGCACCGAGAGCGTGTGCCTGCTCATGTCCTCACACCTGTCCGTCGCCGAAGACCGGGCGCACGTCGCGCGCGGCCAGGATGTCGTCGTTGCTCGCGCCGGCAGCCACCATCGGCCACACCATCGCGTCGTGCCCGACCACGAAGTCGATGACCACGGGGGCGTCGGTGATCGCCATCGCCTTCTCGATCACCGAGTCGACGTCGTCCTTCGTCTCGCACCGCAGGCCGACGCAGCCGAGCGCCTCGGCCAGGGCGACGAAGTCGGGGATGCGCACCGGCTTGGGCGTCGCGGTGCTGTCGTGGCCCCCACCGGTCCCCCGCGCATGCAGCTTCGTGTTGGAGTAGCGGCCCTCGTAGAACAGGGTCTGCCACTGCCGGACCATGCCGAGGTTGCCGTTGTTGATGACGGCGACCTTGATCGGGATCCCCTCGATCGCGCAGGTCGCCAGCTCCTGGTTGGTCATCTGGAAGCAGCCGTCGCCGTCGATGGCCCAGACCGTCGTCTCCGGGCAGCCGTACTGGGCGCCCATGGCCGCCGGCACCGCGTAGCCCATCGTGCCCAGGCCCCCGCTGTTGAGCCACGTGCCGGGCTTCTCGTACGTCACGAACTGGGCGGCCCACATCTGGTGCTGCCCCACGCCCGCGGCGTAGATCGCGTCGGGTCCGGCGATCGCGCCGAGCCGCTCGATCACGTACTGCGGCGACAGCGAGCCGTCCTCGGGCCAGTCGTAGCCGAGCGGGTAGCGGGCCCGCCAGTCGTCGAGCTGGGCCCACCAGGCGGCGAGGTCGGGCGTGCGCCCGGCCTCGTGCTCGCCGCGCAGCGCCTCGGTCAGCTGCGCGATCGTCTCGCGGGCGTCACCCACGATCGGCACGTCGGCCTTGCGGTTCTTGCCGATCTCGGCCGGATCGATGTCGGCGTGCACGACCAGGGCGCCGGGCGCGAAGCTCGCCAGGTCGCCGGTCACGCGGTCGTCGAAGCGGGCGCCGAGCGCCACCAGGACGTCGGCCTTCTGCAGCGCCGTCACCGCGGTGACGTTGCCGTGCATGCCGGGCATGCCCAGGTTCTGCGGGTGGCTGTCGGGGAACGCCCCGCGGGCCATCAGGGTGGTGACCACCGGCGCGCCGGTCAGCGCGGCCAGCTGCGCGAGCTCCTCGCTCGCCCGCGCCTTGAGCACCCCACCCCCGACGTAGAGGACCGGACGGCGGGCCGCGGCGATCAGGGCCGCCGCCTCGCGCACCTGCTTGCCGTGCGGGCGGGTGGTCGGCTTGTAGCCGGGCAGGTCCAGCCGCGGCGGCCAGGCGAAGTCCGTCGTCGCCTGCAGGACGTCCTTCGGGATGTCGACAAGCACCGGGCCCGGGCGGCCGGTGGCCGCGAGGTGGAACGCCTCGGCGATCCGCTGCGGGATCTCCGCGGCATCGGTGACCAGGAAGTTGTGCTTGGTCACCGGCATCGTGATGCCGCGGATGTCGGCTTCCTGGAACGCGTCCGTGCCGATCGCGTGGCTGGGCACCTGCCCGGTGATGGCCACGATCGGCACCGAGTCCATGTGGGCGTCGGCCAGCGGCGTCACCAGGTTGGTCGCGCCGGGGCCGGAGGTGGCCATGCAGACGCCGACCTTGCCGGTGGCCTGCGCGTAGCCGGTGGCCGCGTGCCCGGCGCCCTGCTCGTGGCGGACCAGGACGTGGCGCACCTTCGAGTCGAACAGCGGGTCGTACGCGGGCAGGATCGCCCCGCCGGGGATGCCGAAGATCACCTCGACACCGACCGCCTCGAGCGAGCGGACGAGGCTCTGCGCCCCGGTGATCCCGGTGGCGGGTTCGACGGCGGGAGCCGCGGAGCGGGCCGCGGTCTCGACGCCGGCGAGGGAGGCGGCGGCCTCGCGGGTGGCGGCCTCGTGGGCGCCGGCCTCGCGGGGAGCGGGCTCGCTCGGGGTGGTGGTCATGTCGGCGTTCTCCTGGGCCGTGCGGTGGTGCGGGGGCTGGACAACAAAAAACCCCTCGTGCCGCAGGCACGGAGGGGTGAGCGCGTCGGTCGGGGGGACCGGCGCGCTAGACGATTACGAGGCTGCGCGTGCAGCCGGGGACGAGCATGCGAGCGCTGGACACGTCCACACTCTGCGCTCTACCCGGCGCGGACGTCAACCGTCGCGTCCCACCAGGTGGACACCGGTGTCCAGATCCGCGAAGGTCAGGCCGCCGAGGACGACCGGGACCGCGTGGCTGATGGCGGCGGCCAGCTCCGCGACGGTCACCGGCCGGCTCAGCAGATAGCCCTGGACGAACCGGCAGCCCATCTCGGTGAGGATGGCCAGCTGCCCGGGGGTCTCGACGCCCTCGGCCACGACGTCCATCGCCAGGGTGCGGCCCAGTTCGATCACGCTGGCCACCAGCGCGGCGCCGCGGGGGTCGGTCTCGATGTGGGCGACGAACTCCCGGTCCATCTTGAGGATGTCGACAGGCAGCCGCGCCAGGTAGGCCAGGGACGAGTAGCCGCGGCCGAAGTCGTCGAGCGAGATGACGCAGCCCATCTCCCGCAGGGTCATCAGGTCGCTCTCGAGCCGGTCCTCGGCGTCGAGCATCACCGACTCGGTGATCTCCAGGATCAGCCGCTCCGGGGGCACGCCCGAGGCGGCCAGCGCCTGCGCCACGTCGGGGGCCAGGCACCCGGCCTGCAGGTGGCGGACCGAGACGTTGACGCCCAGCTGGACCTCGATGCCGGCGGTGAGCAGGCCGGCCAGATCGGTGGTCGCGGTGCGCAGCACCCAGCGCTGCAGCGCCACGATCAGCCCGTCGTCCTCGGCGAGCGGGATGAACTCGTCGGGCGCGACCAGGCCCAGCCCGGGGTGCTCCCAGCGGACCAGTGCCTCGAGGCCGAGCACCCGCCGCTCGGCCACGCCGATGACGGGCTGGTAGGCCATCCGGAACTGGTCCAGCTCGATCGCGGCGGGCAGGTCGCGGGCGAGCTGGATGCGCCGGCGGGTCGCGCCGTCGGCGGCGTCCCCGTGGCGGCGCACGCAGCTCTTCCCGGCAGCCTTGGCCGCGCGCAGGGCGAGGTCGGCCTGGCGGATCGTCGCCGGGACGTCGTCCCCGGGGTGCAGCGCGGTGACGCCGACGCTGCCGGAGACGTCGAACACCAGGTCGGCCCCGGTGACCCGGGCGCGCGCGGTCGGGTGGGTACCGCGCAGGTCGGCGACGATGCGCTCGGCGAGCGCCGTGGCCTCCTCGAGGTCGGCACGGACCAGGACGGCGAACTCGTCGCCGCCCAGCCGGGCGATCAGGTCCCGGTCCCGCACCGTGGCCCGCAGCCGCCCGGCCACCTGGATCAGCAGGTGGTCGCCGGCCTCGTGCCCGGCGATGTCGTTGACCGGCTTGAAGCCGTCGAGGTCGAGCAGCAGCAGGCAGGAGGGCTCGCCCTCGGCCGCACGGGCCCGCGCGGCCTCGAGGGCGGCCATCAGGCGGGCGCGGTTGGGCAGCCCGGTCAGGTAGTCGGTGTAGGCCAGCCGTTCCAGCTCCAGCTCGGCGCTGCGCCGGCCCACGACGTCACGCAGGTGCAGCACCAGGCCCTCGCGGCTGCCTTGCGCAGAGGTGCCGGGCAGGCCGGCCGACGACACGGCCTGCACGGTCTCGAACGGGCGCCAGGCACCGTCGCGGCCGCGCAACCGGAACACCGGCCCGCGGCCCTCCTCCAGCACGGCCGACGGGTCGAGTGCCCGGTCCAGCTCGTGCCGGTCCTCCTCGTGGACGAACTCCCGCAGCCGCCGGCCCTCGAGCTCGCGGGTCGTCCAGCCGTGCGCGCCGGGCCCGCTGGAGGCCCAGGTGATGTGGCCCCCTGGGTCGAGCACGAGCGTGACGTCGGCGGAGCGGTGCTCGAGCGTGCGGAAGTAGGCCTCGGTGCGCAGCACCTGGCGCGTCAGGCGGGCGCCGTCGGCGGCCCAGACCAGCGTGCGCACGAAGGTGAGCGCCATCAGCACGGTGAGCGTGGCGGCCTCCGCGGCCGCCAGCGGGCGGCCCAGCGCCCAGCCGGCGAGCAGCAGCAGGACCACGCCGAACCCCAGGCAGTGCGTGACGACCACGCCGACCAGGGGCAGCGCGGTGGACTGGAGGTCGGGGGCCTGGGGGCCGGGGTCGGTGACCAGGGCCCGCGTCGCCGTGATCAGGACCACGAGGTACGCCGTGCTGGTGACGACGTCGAACACCGGCAGGTGCAGCCCGACGGCGAGCGCACCGCTGGCCATCGCGACGGCCAGCGCGGCGAAGCACAGCAGCAGCCAGCCGGCGGCCGCGCGGCGGGGCGCGGAGACGCCCGCGAAGGTGACCAGCCCGACCGCGACCAGGATGCCGGCGATCGCCGGGTAGCCGACGGTCAGGAGCGGGTCGGCCACACCGCCGGAGGCGTGCAGCGTGACGCGCACGAGGATCTCCAGCAGCACGCCGAGCGAGACCAGCGCCACGACGGCGTCCAGCGCCACCTGGTAGCGGAGCCGGCCCCGGGTGGAGCGGACCAGCCGGACGCAGATCAGCAGCGCCACCGGCGCGGTCGCGGCGAGCGGGAGATCGGAGAGGCCGACGGTCGTGGGGTTGACGCCCGCCCCGGTGACCGCGCGGAGCAACTGCCCGAGCGCGAGCAGCGCGGCGATGCCGGCGAAGGAGCGCCAGGTCGCCGTCGCCAGCTCGTCCAGCCGCCGGCTGTGGCGCAGGACCAGCAGGCAGACGACCACCGTGGCGACGCACAGCGCGGCCGGCCCGGCGTGCGCGGTCCAGGCCGGGCGCACCAGCTCCTGCGCGGCCACGACGACGGCGGACGCGGCGACCATGGCGCCGACGCGGGCACGCGGCCACGGCGAAAGGGGCTCGGTCATACCCGGCTCTCCACGCCGGGCCACAGCTGCGCGGCCCCGGCCCGGAGGGCGGAGAGCAGCGCCGTCAGCGGCATCGGCCGGGAGATCAGGAACCCCTGGGCGAACCCGCAGCCGAACGCGCTCAGGGCCGCGAGCTGGCCGGTCGTCTCGACCCCCTCGGCCACCACGTCGAGGCCGAGTGCCCGGCCGATGCCGACGATGGACTCGCAGAGCGCCCGGCTCTGCGGGTCACGGTCGATCCGAGAGATCAGCGAGCGGTCCAGCTTGAGGACGTCGAGGGGCAGTTGCGTGAGGTGCCCGAGCGTCGAGCCGCCGGTGCCGAAGCCGTCGAGGGCCACGTGCACGCCCATCAGGCGCAGCGTCCTCAGATCCAGGGCGGCGCGCTCGTCGTCCGCGAGCATCGTCCCCTCGTTGATCTCCAGGATCAGCCGCTCGGGTGCCAGGCCGGACCGCCCCAGCGCGTGCTGCACGTCTCCCACCAGCATGCCGGTGGCGACGTAGGCGGCCGGCACGTCGACGCCCAGACGCAGCGGGTGCGCGCCGTCGGGCAGCGAGGCGGTGGCGGTGGTCGCGGCCTCCAGCACCCACCGCAGCAGGTGCCCGATCAGCCCGGCGCTCTCCGCGATCGGCATGAACTCCGCGGGCAGCACCTCCCCCAGCTCGGGGTGCCGCCAGCGCACGAGCGCCTCGATGCCGGTGACGACCTGGCCCTCGAGCGCGATCACGGGCTGGAACAGCAGGGTCAGCTCGCCGCGGTCGCAGGCGCCGGTCAGCTCGGCGCGCAGCCGCTCCCGGCGGAGCGCCGCCTCCCCGAGGGCCGTCCGGAACCGCGAGGTCGATCCGGGCCCCGCGGCACGGGCCTGCCGGACGGCGAGGTCGACCCGGCCGAACACCGTGTCCACCGATTGCCCCGCCTCGACGTCGGCCAGCCCGATCCCGGCGGTCAGGTCGACGATGCCCGCCGGCGTCTGGACGGTCTGCTCGATGACGGCGTGACAGCGGGCCGCGAGCCGGTCGGCGTCGTCCCCCTGGCCGACCGCGAGGACGGCGAAGGCGCCACCGCCCAGCCGGGCGACCGCGTCCTCGCCGCGCACGGTGTCGCGCAGGCGCCGTCCGATCTCGGTGACGACCGTCCCGACGACGTCGCGGCCGGCGTGCCGGCGCGCGTCGGCGAGCCCGTCGAGCTCGATCAGCAGCAGCGTCGACGGCGGCCGGTCGGGGGCGAGCGCGTCCTCGAGGAGCCGCTGGAAGGCGGCCCGGTTGGGCAGGCCGGTCCGCGGATCGGTGTAGGCGACGCCCTGCAGGGCCTGCTCGCGGGCATGGCGTTCGGTCATGTCCCGGCAGTGCAGGACGACGGCGCCGACGTCGGGGTCGCTCCGCAGGTCGGAGACGCCGGCCTCGAGGTAGCGCCAGACGCCGTCCGCGTCGCGGAGCCGCAGGAGCAGCAGGCCCGTCCCGCGAGGCGCGTCCGCCGGATCGGCGTCGGGCGCGGCGAGGGCGGTCGCGACGGCGCCGGCATCCTCCGGGTGCACGGCGTCGAGCAGGGCGCGGCCGGCGAGCCCGGCCGCGGCCGTGCCCAGCCCGCGCTCGAGTGCGGGGGACGTCCAGCCGATCCGCAGGTTGTCGTCGAGCACGACCACCGAGTCGCCGCTGGAGTTCACCAGCGAGCGGAAGTACGCCTCGCTGCGGCGCAGCCGGGCGGCCATGCGGCGCTCGTCGCGTGCGGAGACCCAGCGGTGCACGGCCGCGAGGACGGCGCAGACCACGACCCCGCCGACGGTGGCCCGGCTCGGCGGGTGCCCGCTCACTGCGACGGCGCCGATCACGACCGCGGCCAGGGCCATCGCGACGTGCGGCAGGACCTGTCCGAGGTCGGTGGACCGGCAGGCCGGCGTCGCCGGCGGCCGCTCGGACGGTCCCGGGTCGAGCAGGGCGGCGGCCACGACCAGCCACAGGCCGCCGACGATGAGGAACCGGCTGATGTCCGGCACACCCGACGCGCCGGCCAGCACCGCCGAGGTGCCCAGCGCACGGCCCGCGCCCAGGGCTGCGGCACCGGCCAGCGCGCACAGCGCCATCCGCTGCCGGCCGCACTCGATCGCCCCCAGCATCACGAAGGCGGCCGCCACCATCGCCGAGGCGACCACGGCGGCAGTCGCCAGGACCACCCGGCCGGCCGGGCCCGGACCCGCCCAGGAACCGTCGACCCCGACCAGCAGCAGTTGCACCAGCAACAGCACGACGGTGAAGAACAGGGCGGCCTCGACCGCCGGGCGCAGGCCACCGGCCCGCAGCCGGGCGGCCCCGGCGAAGGTCAGCAGGGCCACGGTCGCGGCCAGGTAACCGGGCACCGTGGGCACCCAGCGGAGGACGACGAGCTGCAGCGGCTGCGCGGGAGCCGCCAGGGCGCCGAGCAGCAGCCCCAGGGCCGGGAACAGGGGCGACAGGGCGAGCAGCCGCCAGCCCAGCCTGTCCTGGTGCCGGCGGCCGCCGAGGACCCAGAGGATCGCGGCGACCGCGACCCCGCTGAGGGCCAGCCCGGCATCCGCCGCCGAGCGCCAGCGGGGGTCGGCCGCGGCGACCGCGCAGGCGGCTGCTTCCGGCACGGCGCCCGCGAGCAGCCACCAGCGACGAGGGTTCACACCTCTTGTCTCGGCATCGCTACCGAGCGTGAACACCCGGGACGCGCCGTCCTCACCCGTGCGGGGGACCTCCCCCGGGCCCTCCCGCGCCGGGCGTCAGCCGCAGATCGCGCCCTGCGCGGCCGAGCCGACGAGCTTCGCGTACTTGCCCAGGACGCCGGTCGTGTAGCGCGGGGGCAGCGGCTCCCAGCCCTCGCGACGGCCGGCGAGCTCCGCCTCGTCGACCAGCAGGTCGAGGGTCCGGGCCGCCAGGTCGAGCCGGATCCGGTCGCCGTCCCGCACGAACGCGATGGGGCCGCCGTTGGTGGCCTCCGGCGCGACGTGGCCGATGCACGCGCCCGTCGTCCCCCCGGAGAAGCGTCCGTCGGTCAGCAGCAGGACGTCCTTGCCGAGCCCGGCGCCCTTGATCGCACCGGTGACGGCCAGCATCTCCCGCATGCCCGGGCCGCCCTTGGGGCCCTCGTAGCGGATGACCACGACGTCGCCGGGCTTGAGGGTGCCCTCGGTGACGGCGTCCATGGCGCCCTGCTCGCCGTCGAAGACGCGGGCCGTGCCCTCGAAGACCTCGGCCTCCAGCCCGGCGGACTTGACGACCGCCCCCTCCGGCGCCAGCGACCCACGCAGGATGACCAGGCCGCCGGTCGTGTGGATGGGGTTGTTCATCGCGTGGATGATCGCGCCGTCGGGGTCCGGCGGGGCGATCTCGGCCAGGTTCTCGGCCATCGTCTTCCCGGTCACGGTGAGCGCGTCGCCGTGCAGCAGACCGGCGTCGAGCAGTGCGCGCAGGACGACCGGCACGCCGCCGATGCGGTCGATGTCGGTCATCACGAACCGGCCGAACGGCTTGACGTCGGCCAGATGCGGCGTGCGGTCGCCGATCCGGTTGAAGTCCTCGAGGGTGAGGTCGACCTGCGCCTCGTGCGCGATGGCCATCAGGTGCAGGACGGCGTTGGTCGAGCCGCCCAGGGCCATGACGACGGTGATGGCGTTCTCGAACGCCTGCTTGGTCATGATCTGGCGCGCCGTGATGCCGTGCTTGAGCAGGTTGACCACGGCCTCGCCGGAGGCGACGGCGAAGGCGTCGCGGCGGCTGTCGGGCGCCGGCGGCGCGGCGCTCCCGGGCAGCGCCATGCCGAGGGCCTCGGCGACGCTGGCCATGGTGTTCGCGGTGTACATGCCGCCGCAGGAGCCCATGCCCGGGCATGCGGCCTTCTCGATCGCGGTGAGCTCGTCGCGGGTGATCTTCCCGGCCGCGCAGGCGCCGACGCCCTCGAAGACGTCGATGAGCGTGAGGTCCTTGTCGCCGAGCTTGCCGGGCAGCGTCGAGCCGGAGTACAGGAAGACGCTGGCCAGGTCGAGCCGGGCCGCGGCCATCAGCATGCCGGGCAGCGACTTGTCGCAGCCGGCCAGCAGCACCGAGCCGTCGAGCCGCTCGGCGAACATGACCGTTTCCACCGAGTCGGCGATGACCTCACGGGACACCAGCGACGCCCGCATGCCCTCGTGGCCCATCGAGATGCCGTCGGAGACCGAGATCGTGCCGAACTCCATCGGGAACCCGCCGGCGGCGCGCACGCCCTCCTTGGCCCGGCCGGCCAGGCGCTGCAGGGAGAGGTTGCAGGGGGTGATCTCGTTCCAGGACGACGCGACGCCGATCTGCGGCTTGACCCAGTCGTCGTCGCCCATGCCGACGGCCCGGAGCATGGCGCGGGCCGGCGCCTTCGTGTCGCCGTCGGTCACCTCCCAGCTGCGCGGCTTCAACGGGCTGTGGGAGGCCTGCGGGGTCTCGCTACCGGCGGGGCCTTCTTCGACGGTGGTCACGAGCGGCGATGGTAGGCCGCCCGTTCGGGGGCCGGTCCGCCGCCCGGCGCGGTCAGTACCGGTCGACGACGTTGGCCAGAGGCTCGCCCGCCAGCACCCGGCCGATCTGGGCGGTGAGCGCGGCCGCGGCACGGGCACCCGTCTCGGGCACCTCGCCCCCGACGTGCGGCGTGAGCAGCAGCCCGGGGGCCGACCAGAGCGGGTGCCCCGCGGGCAGCGGCTCGGGGTCGGTGACGTCCAGCGCTGCCCGCAGCCGGCCGCCGGTCAGCTCCGCCAGCAGCGCATCGGTGTCGACGACGACGCCGCGGGCAGCGTTGACCAGAAGTGCGCCGTCGGCCATCGCGGCGAGGAAGCCGGCGTCGACCATGCCGACGGTCTCCTCGGTCACCGGGACGATGAGGATCACGACGTCGGCGTGCGGCAGCAGGTCCGGGAGCTCGGTCATCGCCCGGACGCCGTCGCGCGCGGTGCGGGCCACGTAGGTCAGCTGGACGTCGAAGGGCGCCAGCATCGCACCGATGGTCCGGCCGATGTCCCCGGCGCCGACCATGAGCACCCGCGCACCGTTCAGCGAGCGCTGCGTGCTGAACGACCACCGGCCGGCGTCCTGCTCGCGCACGAAGAAGGGGATGCCCCGCTGCGCCGCCAGGGTGACCGCCATCGCCCACTCCGCCGTCGACGGCGTGTGCGCGCCGCGGGCGTTGCAGAGCACGATGCCCTCCGGCAGCTGCCCCGCGTACTTCTCGGCGCCGGCCGTCAGCAGCTGCACCAGCCGCAACCGGGGAAGACTCTCCAGGAAGCCGTTGTCCGGCAGGGGCGCACCGCCTCCGCGGGGCACCCAGACCTGGCCGAGCCGGGCGTCCCCCTCGGGCGGCCCGTCGGCGGCGTCGACGCGGTGCGCACGCACGCGCGGCGAGAGCGCCTCGACGGCGGCCCCGAGGGCGCGAGAGGGAACGAGCACGTGCAGCGTCTCGTCGGGTTCGAGGGGCAGGTTCGGCACGGCCGTCGATGCTAGGCCGCACCGCGATGCGCACACGTACTGTGATCGGGGTGAGCGGGCGGACGGGTGCGCGGGCCTCGCGGCTGGGCGCCGTCCTGTTCGCCGGGCTGATGGCCGCCGTCCTGACCGGTTGCGGGAGCGGCGGCTACACCGCCGCCGGCCCGTTCCGGCCCCTTCCCGAGGGCGCTCCGCCCGAGGTCGGGCCACCCGCGACGGAGGCTCCGGCGCCCACCCCGGCGCCCGGGCCCGGCGCGCCCGCCCGGCCGGGATCGGGCACGGACGCCGGCGACCCGAACGTCGTCGCGTCGGGGCTGGCCGTGCCCACTGCGCTGGTGGTGCTCCCCGACGGCAGCGCGATCGTGGGCGAGCGCGACACCGGCCGGCTGCTGCAGGTGTTCCCCGACCGTTCGCCGGCGCGGGTGCGCATGACGGTCCCCGGCATCGACGCGACCGGCGACGGCGGCCTGCTGGGCCTGGCCCTCTCCCCCACCTACGACCAGGACGGGCTGCTCTACGCGTACCTGTCCACGGCCACGGACAACCGGGTGGTCCGCTTCCCGCTCGGCGGCGTCCCGAACCCGGTGTTCACCGGCATCCCGCACGGGGCGGTGCACAACGGTGGAGGCCTGCTGTTCGGCGCCGACGGCCACCTCCTCGTCGGCACGGGCGACACCGGCAACCCGGCCCTGAGCGAGGACCCGCACTCGCTGGCCGGCAAGGTCCTGCGGATCGACGTGTTCGGCCACCCGGCGGCGGCGAGCCCGGTCTACAGCCGGGGGCACCGCGACGTGACCGCGCTCTGCCGCGGCGAGACCGGCACGGTGTTCGCCACCGACGACGCGGCGCCCGCGGGCGCCGACGAGCTCGACGCGCTGGCCGACGGCGGGGACTACGGCCCGCCGGCCCCGCACGGCCCGGTGATCACCTTCCCGCCCGCCGACGCCGGGCTGGGCGGCTGCGCCGTCACCCGCCACACCGTCTACCTGGGCGCCCTCGCCGGCAAGCGGGTGCACGTCGTGACGCTCGACGACACCGGCAAGGTCACGCGCGCCCCCGAGAAACTCCTCGACGCCAAGTACGGACGGTTGCGCACCGTCGTGCTCGACGCCGACGGCGGCCTGTGGGTGACCACGTCCAACCGCGACGGCATCGGCACACCGGGCAAGGGCGACGACAAGGTGCTGCGGATCCTGCCCCCGACGTCGGCCTCGAACTCGCCGTTGTGACACGGCGGTCCTCCGGACCGCACCGCTACAACTCTGCAGTCCTCCGGACCGCACCGCGGCCAGGTGCCGTCCCCCACGTACGTGGAGCCCCGCCGTGCCCTCCTCGGGGAACCCTCCGGGCCCCTACTCGTCGGTCACACAGCTCAGGAGGAGACGAGCCGCTCCTCCAGCATGCGCTTGACGGTCGCGGCGTCGGCCTTGCCCCCGGTGGTCTTCATGACCGCGCCCACCAGGGCCCCGATCGCCTGCACCTTGCCGCCGCGCACCTTCTCCGCCACGTCGGGGTTGCTTTCGATCGCCGCGTCGACGGCCGCGACCAGCTCGTCGGACTCCCCCATGACGGCCAGGCCGCGGCTCTGGACGACCTCCGCGGGGCTGCCCTCGCCGGCCAGCACGCCGTCGAGCGTCTGGCGGGCGAGCTGGTCGTTGATCGTGCCGGCCGCGACGAGGCCGACCAGCTCGGCGACCTGCGCCGGGGTGACGGCGAGCTCGGCCAGCTCGACACCGGCGTCGTTGGCGCGGCGGGCCAGCTCACCGAGCCACCACTTGCGTGCGTCGGCGGGCGAGGCGCCGGCGGTGACGGTGTCGCTGACGAGCTCGACGGCGCCGGCGTTGACCAGCCAGGCCATCTCGGTCGGCGCGATGCCCCACTCCTGCGACAGCCGCGCCCGGCGGGCGGCAGGCAGCTCGGGCAGGGTGGCGGCGAGCTTGGCCACCCACTCCTCGTCGGGTGCCACGGGCACGAGGTCGGGCTCGGGGAAGTACCGGTAGTCGGTCGCCTCCTCCTTGCTGCGGCCCGGTGACGTGCTGCCGGAGTCCTCGTGGAAGTGGCGGGTCTCCTGCAGGATCCGCTGCCCGGCGTCGAGCAGCGCGGCCTGCCGGCGCATCTCGAAACGCACCGAGCGTTCGACCGAACGCAGGGAGTTGACGTTCTTGGTCTCGGTGCGGGTGCCCCACTCGAGGCTGCCGATGGGCGCCAGCGAGGTGTTCACGTCGCAGCGGAGGCTGCCCTCCTCCATGCGCACGTCGGAGGCACCGAGCGCGCGGACGATCTCACGGAGCTCGGTGACGTAGGCGCGCGCGACCTCGGGGGCCTTGGCGCCCGCACCGGGGATCGGCCGGGTGACGATCTCGACCAGCGGGATGCCCGCGCGGTTGTAGTCGATCAGCGAGTGCGAGGCCCCGTGGATGCGCCCGGTCGAGCCGCCGACGTGCAGGTTCTTGCCGGTGTCCTCCTCGAGGTGCACCCGCTCGATCTCCACCCGGTAGGTCTCGCCGTCGACCTCGACGTCGAGGTGCCCCGCGGTGCACAGCGGCTCGTCGTACTGCGTCGTCTGGAAGCCCTTGGGGATGTCCGGGTAGAAGTAGTTCTTCCGGGAGAACCGGCACCAGGTGGCGATCCGGCAGCCCAGCGCCAGGCCGATGCGGATGGTGGCCTCGATGGCGGCCTCGTTCGCGACCGGCAGCGAGCCGGGCAGCCCGAGGCAGACCGGGCAGGTCTGGGTGTTGGGCTCCGCACCGAAGGTGGTCGAGCAGCCGCAGAACATCTTCGAGACCGTGCCGAGCTCGACGTGGGTCTCCAGCCCGATCACGGGCTCGTAGCGGGTGAGGACCTCGTCGTACTCGACGAGTGCGTCGCTGCTCACGGGGTGGGGCCTTTCTTCGGGGCGGTGCGACCGGTCAGCCAGGCGCCGACGGCGGTCAGCACGGCCAGGACCAGGAAGACGGCGAACACGGCCTTGCCGGTGACGACCCAGAGGACGACGCCGGCGAGGGCGACGAAGACGGTGAGCGCCCAGGCGGCCTTCAGCGCGCCGTTCATGCCCGACCCCCGCTGACCCGCCGCGGCAGCTTGTCGATGAGCGGGCCGCCCTGGGCCGCCTCGAGCGCGGCGGCGACCCGGTAGCACCGGTCGTCGGCCAGCGCCGGGGCCATGATCTGGAAGCCGACCGGCAGGCCGTCGGCGAGCCCGCACGGCACCGAGATGGCCGGGTTGCCCGCCAGGCTGGCCGGCAGGGTGCACAGGTCGGCGGCGTACATCGCCATCGGGTCGTCGATGCGGGCGCCGAGCGGGAAGGCGACCGTCGGCGTGGTCGGGCTGACCAGGACGTCGACTCCGTTGCCGTCCCCCCCGCCCCAGGCGGCGTTGAAGTCGCGGGTGATCAGCGTCCGCACCTTCTGCGCCTGGCCGTAGTAGGCGTCGTAGTAGCCGCTGGACAGGGCGTAGGTGCCCAGGATGATCCGGCGCTTGACCTCGGGCCCGAAGCCCTTCTCGCGGGTGAGCGCCATGACCTCGTCGAGGTCGCGGTCGCCGTCGTCGCCGGTGCGCAGCCCGTACCGGACGCCGTCGAAGCGGGCCAGGTTGGACGACGCCTCGCTGGGCGCGATCAGGTAGTAGGCCGGCAGCGCGAGGTCGAAGGCGGGGCAGGAGACCTCGCGGACCTCGGCACCCATGCTCTCCAGCAGCGCCACGGCCTCGGCCACGCGGGCCAGCACGCCGGGCTCGTAGCCGTCGGCGTGGCCCTCGCCGCCGAGCTCGCGCACCACGCCGACCCGCAGGCCCGACAGGTCGCCGCCGGCCCCGCGCCGGGCGGACTCGGCGAGGACGGCGAGCGGCGCGTCGATGCTCGTGGAGTCCATCGGGTCGTGGCCGCCGATCGCCTCGTGCAGCAGCGCGGCGTCGAGGACGGTGCGGGCCATCGGGCCGGCCTGGTCCAGGCTCGAGGAGAACGCGATCAGCCCGAAGCGGGACACCGAGCCGTAGGTCGGCTTGTGGCCGACGAGCCCGGTCACGGCCGCCGGCTGGCGGATCGAGCCGCCCGTGTCGGTGCCGATCGCCCACGGCGCGAGCCCACCGGCCACGGCCGCGGCCGAGCCGCCCGACGAGCCGCCCGGGACCCGCTCGAGGTCCCAGGGGTTGCGGGTGATCCGGTAGGCCGAGTTCTCGGTGGAGGAGCCCATCGCGAACTCGTCCATGTTGGTCTTGCCGAGCAGGACCGTGCCGGCCGCCTTCAGCCGGGTCGCGATCGTGGCGTCGTAGGGCGGGCGCCAGCCCTCGAGGATCTTCGAGCCGCTGGTCGTGGGCACGCCCTCGGTGACGACGAGGTCCTTGAGCGCCACCGGGATCCCGGCCAGGCCGGTGCCGACCTCGCCCGCGGCGTCCAGCTCCCGCGCGCGGGACAGCGCGGGCTCGGCTTCCACGTGCAGGTAGGCGCCGATCTCGCCGTCCTCGGCCGCGATGCGGTCGAGGTAGGCGCGGGTGACCTCGGCGGAGGTGACCTCGCCGGCCCCGAGCAGCCGGGCGAGCCCGGCGGCGTCGGTGGTCGTCAGCTCGATGCTCACGCCTCCTCCCCCAGGATGCGCGGCACGCGGAAGCGGTCGTCCTCGGCGGCGGGGGCGCCGGCCAGGACCACGTCGCGGGGCAGGCTCGGCCGGGGGACGTCGGCCCGCATCACGTTGGTCATCGGCACCGCGTGCGTGGTGGGCGGCACGTCGTCGACGGGCGCCTCACCGACCCGCGCGACCGCGTCGAGCACGACGGCGAGCTGACCGGCGAAGAGCTCGAGCTCCTCGTCGGTCACGGCCAGCCGGGCCAGCCGCGCCAGGTGCGCGATCTCCTGCCGGGTGATCGGGTCCTTCGGGGAGGGCGTGCTCATGCTGGGGCGGAACTCCACTTCGGCGGTGCGCGAGTACTCGGGCGGCCTGGCCCGGCGCGGGTCTCGGCCGGGGACGTGACCGGCCCACTCTACGTGGGGCCGTACCCGACGCATTCCGCGTCGACGTGCATCCGCGCCCGGCGTGAGAAGCTGCACCCGCCACGATCGACGGAGATCGGCCCGCACCTCGAGGACGACCTGGAGGGACCGTGTCCTATCTCCTGCGCCTGCTGGTTCCCGACCGGCCCGGTGCCCTCGGTGCCGTGGCCACCGCACTCGGCGACGCCGGGATCGACATCGTCTCCCTCGACGTGCTCGAGCGCGGCAACGGCACGGCCGTGGACGACGTCGTGGTGGAGCTGCCGCGCGGGCGGCTGCCCGACAGCCTGATCACCGCCGCCCAGGCGGTGCACGGGGTCGAGGTCGAGTCGCTGCGCCCGTTCGCCGGCCCGCTGGACACCCACCGGGAACTCGACCTGCTGGAGGCGCTGGCGCGCGCGGCGGAGGACGACGCGGTGTCGCTGCTGGCCGCCGAGCTGCCCCGGGTGTTCCACAGCGGCTGGGCGGTCGTGCTCGAGCCGGCCGGCGACTCGGTGCAGGTGGTCGCATCGTCGGAGGCCGCGCCCAGCTTCGACGGGCTGCCCCTGCCGTGGCTGCCGCTGACCGGGCCGCGGCTGCTGCCCAGCGAGGACGACTGGTTGCCCGAGCGCTGGCAGGAGATGGCCATCGAGATGATGGCCGCCCCCTTCGGTGAGAAGGGGTGCGCCGTCGTACTCGGCCGCTCCGGCGGTCCCGCGTTCCGCCGCTCGGAGCTGCTGCGGCTCACGCACCTGACCGGTATCGCGGCCACGGTCACTGCGTTGCCGCCCGTCTAGCCCTCGCCGATGGTCGCGACCTCGCGGGCGGCGTCGGGGCCGTCCTCCAGCAGCACCCGGAAGCCGTCGTCGTCCAGGATCGGCGCCTTCACCTGGACCGCCTTGTCGTACTTGCTGCCCGGGTCGGCCCCGACGACCACGAAGCCGGTCTTCTTCGACACCGAGCCGGTGACCTTGCCGCCCTGCTCCTGGATCGCG
>DASYGS010000045.1:0-37813 GCA_035999465.1 Blastococcus sp.
GCTGCTCGGCGCCGCGCACGCCACCGAGATCCCGTTCGTCTTCGACACCCTCGACACCCCCGACGCCGTGGCCCTGCTGGGGCCGGACGCGCCCCAGGAGGTGGCCGACGCGATGCACGGCGCCTGGGTCCGGTTCATCACCGACGGCGACCCGGGCTGGGCTCCGTACGACACGGCCACCCGCACCACGCAGGTCTTCACCGCCGAGGGGACGTCGACCGAGGACCACCCGAACGCCGACCGGCTGGCGCTCTGGGAAGGTGTCCGCTGACCGGACCCGGCGGGCTGCCCCGCGTGGCGGTCTTCTCCCTCGGCGGCACGATCGCGTCGACGGGGCAGGCCGGTGGCGGGGTGACGCCCCGGCTCGGCGCCGACGAGCTGGTCGACGCGGTGCCCGGGCTGCACGACGTAGCCGCCATCGAGGCGATCGCCTTCCGGCAGGTGCCGTCGGGTGACCTCACGTTCGCCGATCTCGTGGCGCTGGCCGCGGAGATCGAGCGGCGCCTCGCGACCGGGTGCACGGGCGTCGTCGTCACCCAGGGGACCGACACCGTCGAGGAGACATCCTTCGCGCTGGACCTGCTGGTGCGGAGTCCCCGTCCAGTGGTGGTCACCGGCGCGATGCGCAACCCCACCCTGGCCGGCGCGGACGGCCCGGCGAACCTGCTCGCGGCCGTCCGGGTCGCGGCGTCGCAAGGGGCTGCGGGGCTGGGCACGCTCGTCGTGGCCGGCGACGAGATCCACGCGGCGCGCTTCGTGCGCAAGACCCACACGTCCAGCCCCTCGACGTTCCGCTCCGGCACGGCCGGCGCCCTCGGCTGGGTCGTCGAGGACCGGGTCCGCATCGGCCTGCGGGTGCCGCCCCTCCCGCCCCTCGTCGCAGGTGTGGAGGGGGACGTGCCGCCGGTCGCGCTGCTCCCCTGCGCGCTGGGGGACGACGGGCGGCTGCTCGGCCGGCTGCGGTCGCTCGGCTACGCGGGGGCGGTGGTCCAGGCGCTCGGCGGCGGGCACGTGCCCGCCGCCGTCGTCCCGGCCCTGGAGGAGCTGGCCCGGCAGGTCCCGGTGGTCCTGGCCTCGCGCACTGGCGGGGGAGAGGTGCTCACCAGCACGTACGGCTTCCCGGGGTCGGAGCGGGACCTGCTCGCCCGCGGGCTCGTTCCGGCCGGGTTCCTCGACGGCCCCAAGGCCCGCGTGCTGCTGAGCCTGCTGCTCGCCGGGGGCGCGGGGATCGAGGCCGTGCGGACGGCCTTCGCGCGGGTGGCCGGCCCCTGCGCCGAGATCCTGTGAGCGGTCAGGAAAGGCACAGCGGCCCGGGTTAACGTGAGGTGATGCTCACCTCGCGAACGCCGGCCCCCGTGCGGTCGCGGATGGGCGACGCCCTCGTTCCCGTGAGCGGCGTGCTCGCCGCGCTCGCCAACTGCGCGTTCCTGCTGCGCAGCGTGAGCGGCAGCCGCCTCGACCCCTCGAACAGCCTGATCAGCGAGCTGGAGGTGCCGGGCCAGCCGTCGAGCTCGTTCTTCCGGGGCGCGTCCCTGCTGTCGGGGCTGCTGGTGGTCGTCCTCGCCACCGGGCTGCTCCGCCGCATCCCGCCGGGCCGGCTCGGCGTCGCGGGCTGCTGGGCGCTGGGGATCTTCGGCGTGGCCGGCGCGATCGACGCGCTGATCCCGATGGACTGCGCGCCGTCGGCCAGCGTGACCTGCCTGCGGGCCGAGGAGGAGGGCCCGATGAGCTGGCCCTACCAGGCGCACACGTGGTTCGACGTGGCCGGAACGGTCGCCCTCCTCGCCAGCCTGTGGCTGCTCGGCCGTCATCTGCGCCACGACCACCGGTGGCGCGTCGCGGCGGTCAGCGGCCGGGCCGGGTTCGTCGTCCTCGGCGCGCTCAGCATCGTGCTGACCGGGATGAGCGTCTGGTACCTGCCCGGGGTGGGCCTGGTCCAGCGGCTGGAGGTGCTCGCCGTCTCGAGCTGGCTGCTGCTGCTGGCCGTCGACCGGCGCCGCGCCCGCACCGGCTGACCGGGCGGCGCCGGCTCAGCTCGCCGCGAACGCCGCCGGGTCGGCGAGCAGGAACCGCACGGCCACTTCGGCCGCGCCGAGCAGTGACGAGTCGCTCCCCAGCCCCGAGCTGCGCACCTCGACCATCCGGCGCGCTGCCCCCATCGCCTGCCGGTCCAGCTCGGCGGTCACCTCGTGACCGGCCACCTCCAGCACGCCGGCCAGCACCCCGCCCAGCACGATCACCTGGGGGTTCAGCAGGTTGACCAGGTTCGCCAGCACCTGGCCGAGGGACCGCGCCACCTGCGACACCGCTGCCGTCGCGACCGGGTCACCGGACCGCGCCGCGGTGAGGACCGCGGCGACGGCCTCGACGTCGGGCGGCCCGGGACGCCCCGCCAGGCGCAGCAGGGCCTCCTCGCCGATGTAGCCCTCCACGCAGCCGAACCCACCGCAGTGACAGGGCGGCCCCGTCGGGTCGAGGATGGTGTGCCCGATCTCGCCCCCGAGCCCGCCCACGCCCTGCAACGGGCGGCCGCCGATGAGGATCCCGCCGCCGACGCCGAACTTCCCGGTCACGTAGACGACGTCGTCGGCGTCGCGCGCCGCGCCGCGCAGGTGCTCGGCCAGCACGCCGAGGTCGGCGTCGTTGCCGAGCGCCACCGTGAGCCCGCGCGGCAGCAGGCTCGCCAGCATCGGGGCGAAGGGCACGCCCCACCACCCGAGGTTCGGGGCCGCCTCGACGATGCCCTCGGGTGCGCGGACCGCACCGGGGATGCTCACGCCGACCCCGACCGGCCACGCGGCGGCGGGCATGTCGGCGATCAGCCGCTCGATCGCCCGCGCGATGGTGCGGGCCACCGTCGGTGCCGACCGCCGGGACGCGGTGAGCCGGGTGACCGCGCGGTAGAGCAGTTCGCCGCCGACCTGCACGGCCGCGACCGTCACGCGGTCGACCTCCAGATCCACCGCGATGCCGTACGGCCCGTCGGGCCGGGGTGCGACCACGTGCGAGGGCCGGCCGGCACGCTCGTTGCGTTCGGTCCGGCACGGCACGCTCTCCTGCAGCAGGCCGAGCGCGCACAGCTCCGCCACCAGCGCACCGATCGTGGACCGGTTCAACCCGAGCCGGACGGTCAGTTCCGCGCGGGTCAGCGGACCCTGCCGGTGCACGTGCTCGAGCAGGAGCGCGATGTTGTGCCGGCGGATCTCCTCGGGTCGGGAGACTCCGGTCACGACAGGGCGGCCCGCCCGTAGGGGGCAGTCGTCACGGGCGGGGCCTACCTGGCCTGCGAACGGCGCCGCGACAGCGCGTCGACGGCCGCCGCCACGAGCAGGACCGCACCGGTGATGAGGTTCTGGTAAGACGCGGGCAGGCTCGGCCGCAGGCCGATCCCGTTGGGGATGATCACGATCACCAGGGCGCCGATGATCGCGTCGCGCGGCTTGCCTCGGCCACCGAACAGTGACGTGCCACCGATGACGGCGGCGGCCACGGCGAACAGCAGGATGTTGCCGGAGCCCAGGTCGAGCTGCGCGCCGCCGGTGTTCGAGGCGAGGAAGACGCCGCCCAGGGCACCGAACGCCGAGCTCAGCGTGAACGCGGTGACCTTGATGTGGGTGACGTTGATGCCCGCGCGCCGGGCGGCCTCGGCGTTCCCGCCGGTCGCGAACAGGTGCCGGCCCCAGGTGGTCTTCGTGAGCGCGATCGTGCAGATGATCATCAGCGTGATCGGGACGGTCAGCGCCCAGGGGAGGCCCTGGATCACCTTGAACGGGTTGGTGTTCCGGTTCTGGTTGGCCAGCGCGGTGATCACCACGGCGACGACGGCGAGGAGGCCGCCGCGGACCAGCACGAGCTGGAGCGTGTCCGCCGACAGGCCACGGCGCTGCGCGCGCACCGACTTGACGATCGTGTACGCCAGATAGCCACCGACGGTGACGATCGTGAAGAGCCAGCTCCCCAGCGGTGACATGTTGTCGTGTGCCAGGCCGTACCAGAACGGGTACCCGTTCACGCCGATCGGCTGCGAGTTCAGCAGGAAGAGCAGGAGCCCCTGCCAAGCGAGGAACAGCGCCAGCGTCACGATGAAGCTCGGGATCCCGACGGAGGCGACGAGCCAGCCGGCGAAGATGCCCACGGCGGCACCGATGCCGATGGCGAAGATGATCGCGAACACCGGATGGGCGTCCAGGCCGGTGAGCGTGACGGCCACACCGATGAGCACCACGATCGGCCCGGTGACCGCGCGCAGGTAGAACCCGAGGGCGGCCGACGCCAGCATCGCGATGATCAGGATCCAGTAGAGGGCGCCGGCACCGGGGATCCCGTGGCGCAGTCCGCTCGAGTTGAGCGCCTGGGCCGCGGCGCCGGCACAGATGCCGCCGGTCGTGCCGGCGGCCAGGTCGATCTCGCCGAGCAGCAGGACGAACACCAGGCCCATCGCGATGATCGCGATGTAGGCGCCCTGCCCGGGCAGGTTGCCGATGTTGTTCGTGCTGAAGAACCGGGAGCTGACCTGGCTGAAGATCACGCCGAGGACGAGGAGCCCGAGCACCGAGGGCAGCGAGCCCGGCTCGCCGGAACGGAGCCGCGCGACCCAGCCCCGCATGGCGTCGCGCACGTCGCGGCGGTCGAGGTCGAGCGAGAAGCTGCTCGCCCGCTCGGTGGTCTGGCCCTTGCCGCCGCCCGTGGGGGCGTTGGTCGTGGTCGTCGGGTCGCTGGTGTGCTCGCTCATGTCAGATGCTCTCGTTCGCCGTGGCGGGGGCCAGGCCCAAGCCGTTGCTGCGGCCACTGGTGATCAGTTCGACGATCTGCGCGACGCTCGAGTCCTTCGTCTCCACCTCGGCGGCCACGCGGCCGAGGTACAGCGCCACCACGCGGTCGGCGACCTCCATGACGTCGTTCATGTTGTGGCTGATGAGGACGACGCCGAGGCCCTGGTCGGCCAGCCGCCGGACCAGGTCGAGGACCTGGCGCGTCTGCGCGACACCGAGGGCGGCGGTCGGCTCGTCGAGGACCACGACCTTGCTGTTCCAGAGCACCGCCTTGGCGATGGCCACCGTCTGCCGCTGGCCACCGGAGAGGTTGGCGACGACCTGCCGCACCGAGGAGACGGTGCGCACCGACAGGCCGGTCAGCGTCTCGCGGGCCTTGCGCTCCATCTCGCCGTCGTGCATGAAGCCGAACCGGCGGATCTCGCGGCCCAGGAACATGTTCTGGGTGATGTCGAGGTTGTCGGCCAGCGCGAGGTCCTGGTAGACGAACTCGAGCCCCAGCTTCGCGGCGTCCTTGGGGTGGGCGATCGTCACCGGGTGGCCCTCGAAGAAGACCTCGCCGCTGTCGATGCTGTTGATCCCGGCGATGCACTTGATGAGGGTCGTCTTGCCGGCGCCGTTGTCGCCGACGAGCGCGGTGACCTGGCCGGGATACACGGAGAGGTCGACGTCGTGGAGGACGTGTACCGGTCCGAAGCTCTTGTTGAGGCCCCTGACCTCCAGGATGGGCTCGACCATCGCCTGTTCCTCTCCCGGGTGTGGTGCTGTGGTGGGTGAAGCATGCACGGTCGTGGCCGAACGGGACGAGCCCGTCCGGCCACGACCGGTGGAGATCTATCCGGCGGTTACTTGACGCCGGCGGCGGAGCACTGCTGCTCGATGCCCTTGCAGATCTGAGCCGCGGTCAGGGCGCCGGCGGTGACGACGTCCTGCACGTTGCTCTGCGTGATGACCTGGGGGGTCAGCAGCAGCGACTTCAGACCGGGGTTCTTCGGGTCGATCCCCGAGGTGAGGGTCACGCCGGCCGAGGCCGGGTCCTTGCCGGCGATCAGAGCGATCGCGAGACCGGCCGCAGCGTTGGCCTCGGTCTTGACGTTCTTGAAGATCGTCATGCTCTGGGTGCCCTTGAGGATGTTCTGCAGACCCTCGACACCGGCGTCCTGCCCGGTGACGACGACGTGACCGGCGAGACCCTGCTGCTGCAGGACACCGATGACGGCGTTGGCGATGTCGTCGTTGGCGGCGAGGACGCCGTCGACCTGGCCACCGGCGGCGGTGAGCGCCTGGGTGAAGGCGGGAGCGGCGTTCTCGACCTTCCAGCCCTTGACGACCGACTCCGACGCGATGGTCAGCTTCTTCTGGTCGGCGAGGGGCTTGAGCACCGAGTTGGCGCCCTTGGCGAACAGGACGGCGTTGTTGTCGACGTCGGTGCCGCCGTCCATCTCGATGACCTTCGGGTTGGACTTGCCGCTGGCCGCGAGGCAGTCGGCGAGGGTCTGGCCCTGGAGCTTGCCGACGCCCTCGTTGTCGAACGAGACGTAGTAGGCCGCGCTGCCGCCGATGTTGACGCGGTCGTAGTCGACGACCTTGATGCCGGCCTGCTTGGCCTGCTGCTCGATCGCCGCACCCGAGGTCTGGTCGATCGAGTCGAGGAGCAGGACCTTCACGCCCTCACCGATCATGCTCTGGGCGATCTGCTGCTGCTTGGCGGTGCTGCCGCCGGAGTTCTGGACGTCGGGGGTGAGGCCCGCCGCCTTGAACGCCGACGTGAGCAGCGGGGCGTCGTAGAGCGTGTACCGGGTGGACGACGTCGTGTCGGGCAGGATCACGCCGACCTTGCCGGTCGCCTTGAGGCCGCTGAGGCCGCTGCCCGAGGCCGCGGAGCTGCCCGAGATGGTGCTCGGCGACTTGCAGACGGCGCTGACGTTGCCGGCGCCGGAGGACCCGCTCGCGCTGCTGCCGGACGCGGAGGAACCGCCGGAGTTGGACGAGCCGCAGGCCGCCACGGTGAGTGCCGCGACAGCACCGACCGCGGCGAGGGACAGTCTGGATGTGCGCATGCCAGGGGCGCCTTTCCCGAGAGGGTTGCGACCAGCCCGTGTGCGGGCGGCCGTGAACGTTCCGGGCGGCAACATATTGCAGTCATCGGCCCTGGCCGGGCGTGTGTTACCAACTTGTAACGTCCGCGAGGACCTTTCCCGGATGGGGTGAGACGTCGGTCTCCTTCGATCACGACGTTGGGCCGCTGTGCGGCGGCCCGGCATGTGCATCGGGCGGCTCGCCGGGACGGTCGTCGCCACCCTGTGCGTACGCCGATGACAGGGTGTCCCTCGGACGAGGGAGGGGAGGGCATGGCGACGAGCTCGGACAAGGACGTGGCGACGCGCACGAGGCTCCGCCGGACCACCCACCGCCGGCAGGAGTGGATGGCCCGGGTCATCGGGGCCGTGGTGACCCTCGGTGCGATCTGGTCGCTGGTCTCGGTGTTCGCCCGCCCGTCGTGGCGGCACTGGGGCGAGGAGACGTTCGGCGCCGTCAACCTGCCGGTCGGCGCCAACCTGTTCAGCGTCGCGCTCCTGGTGCTGCTCGCCGGGGCCGTCCGGCGCCGGCTGCGCGTGGCGCTGTGGGTCCTCGTCCTGTTCCAGGTGCTCGCCATCGTCGACGGCGCGGCCCTCGTCGGCGTCGTCTTCACCACGAGCACCGGCTCGCTGCTCGCCCACTTCGGCAGCGCCGACCGCGCCGACCTGCTGCTCAGTGCCGCCTCGGCGGTGGTGCTGATCCCGCTGCTGATCTCGCTGCGCGGGGTCTTCCCGGCGCGGCTCTACCCCGCGTCCTGGCGCTCGGCGGCGCTCGTCCTCGTCGGTGGCGCGGCGATCTCCGCGATCGTCTCGCTCAGCCTGACCTTCGCTTTCCCCGGCACCCTGGCCAGCACGGGGGAGCGCGTGCTGTGGGCGCTGCGCGTGGTCGGCGGCGTCGACGTCGGCCGGATGGACGCCAACGGCGTGCTGCACCGCGGCCACCACTGGATCGCGGCGGTGGTGGCCGTGCTGTCGGCGCTGAGCCTGCTGGGAGCGACGGCGATCTTCCTGCGCGCCGCCCGGGTCAAGCGCTTCCTGAGCGCGCAGGACGAGTTCGACGTCCGCCGGCTGCTGCGCGAGTACGGCGCGCGCGACTCCCTCGGCTACTTCGCCACCCGGCGGGACAAGTCGGTCGTCTTCGGCCCGGAGCGCCGGGCCGCGGTGACCCACCGCGTCGTCGCCTCGGTCAGCCTCGCCTCCGGCGACCCGATCGGGCCGCCCGAGGCCTGGGGGCCGGCGATCGGCAGCTGGCTGTCCGAGGCCCGCGCCTACGGCTGGTACCCGGCGGTGCTCGGCGCGGGGGAGGAGGCCACGCGCGCCTACGTGGCGGCCGGCCTCAAGGCGATCCCGCTCGGTGACGAGGCGATCGTCGACGTCCGGGGGTTCGTGCTGCGCTCGGTGGCGCTGCGGCCGGTGCGGCGGGCCGCCGAGCGGGTGGCGCGGGCCGGCTACCGCATCCGGATCGTCCGCCACGGTGACCTGACCCCGGACGAGCTCGCGGAGATGGGACGCCGGGCCGAGGAGTGGCGCGGCGACGAACCCGAACGCGGCTTCTCGATGGCCCTCAACCGGCTCGGGGACCCGGCCGACCAGCACTGCGTCGCCGTCCTCGCGACCGATCCCGACGGCAACCTCCGCGGCGTCCAGTCCTACGTGCCCTGGGGCACGAACGGCCTCTCGCTGGATCTCATGCGCCGCGACGACGACGCCGAGAACGGCGTCACCGAGGCCATGATCGTGGCCCTGATCGAGGCGTGCCCCGACCTCGGCATCGCGCGGGTGTCGCTGAACTTCGCCGTCCTGCGGGGGGTCTTCGAGGCCGCCGAGCGGGTCGCCCCCGGGCCGCTGGTGCGCGGCGGGAACGCGGCGCTGAGCATCGCGTCGCGGCTCTGGCAGCTGCAGACGCTGTACACGGCCACCGCCCGGTACCGGCCGCGCTGGGAGCCGCGGTTCCTCTGCTACGACTCGGCGTTCGCGCTCCCGCGCGTGGCGGTGGCGTCGATGATGGCCGAGGGTTTCCTGCCCGCGCCCAGCCCTACCCCGCCCGCGCACCTGTCGGAGACGGTCCACTGGAACGGCTCGTCGATGCCCCTCGCCGAGGCGGTCGCGGAGCTGGAGCGGACGCCCCTCCGCTCGGCGCCGGAGCCTCGGCGGCACTCGCCGCAGCACGAGGTCCGGCTCCGCAAGCTCGACGTGCTCCGGGCCGCCGGCATGGACCCGTTTCCGGTCGGGGTCCCGCGCACCTGCTCGGCGGCCGACCTGCGCGGCCGGCACCGCACCCTGGCCGCCGGGGAGCGCACCGGGACCACCGAATCGGTGACCGGCCGGGTCCGGGCCCTGCGGGACTTCGGCGGCCTGGTCTTCGCCGAGCTCCAGGACGGCGGCGCGAGCATCCAGGCGCTGCTCACCCGCGACGGGGTCGCACCCGGGCTGCTCGACCTGTGGCGGCGGGCGGTCGACCTCGGCGACCACGTGAGCGTGACCGGCGAGCTCATCGCCTCCGACACCGGTGAGCTGACCGTGCTCGCCGGCTCGTGGGTGATGGCGGCCAAGTGCCTGGAGCCGCTGCCCAACCTGCACGCTCGGCTGACCGATCCGGAGGCGCGGGTCCGCCGGCGCCACCTCGACCTGCTGCTGAACCCGGCGTCGATGGAGACGATGCTCGCCCGCAGCCGTGCCGTGCGGGCGCTGCGCGAGACGCTGGACCGCCGCGGCTTCAGCGAGGTCGAGACGCCGGTGCTGCAGGCCGTGCACGGCGGCGCCCAGGCCCGGCCGTTCGAGACGACCATCAACGCCTACGGGCTGCCGCTGTACCTGCGGATCGCCCCGGAGCTGTTCCTCAAGCGCCTGGCCGTGAGCGGCATGCAGCGCGTCTTCGAGCTCGGCCGGAACTTCCGCAACGAGGGCGCCGACGCCACGCACAACCCCGAGTTCACGTCGCTGGAGGTCTACCAGGCCTTCGCCGACTACGACGTCATGCGGGAGCTCACCCGCGACCTCGTGCTGGCCGCGGCCGTCGCCGTACACGGGGCGCCGGTCGCGCACCGGCCCGACGCCGGCGGCGGGACCACGACGGTCGACCTGTCCGGGCCGTGGCCCGTCGTCCCGGTGTACGAGGCGGTGAGCCGGGCCGTCGGGACGACGCTGACGCCGGCCGGCCCGCGGGACGACGTCCTCGCCGCCTGCCGGTCGCACGGCGTGCACGTGCCCGCGCACGCGACCGCCGGGGAGGCGGTCGTCGCCCTCTACGACGCACTGGTCGAACCGCACACGACGATGCCGACCTTCTACACCGACTTCCCGGTGGAGACCTCGCCGCTGACGCGCACCCACCGGTGTGACCCGCGGCTGGCCGAGCGGTGGGACCTGGTGGCCTTCGGTTCGGAGCTGGGCACCGCCTACTCGGAGCTCATCGACCCGGTGGAGCAGCGCCGGCGGCTCACCGAGCAGTCGCTGCGGGCCGCGGCCGGGGACGCCGAGGCGATGCAGCTCGACGAGGACTTCCTCGACACCCTCGGGTACGCGATGCCGCCGACGGGCGGGATGGGGCTCGGCGTCGACCGGCTGATCATGCTGCTCACCGGCGGCCCGATCCGCTCGACCCTGACGTTCCCGTTCGTGAAGCCCGACCGCGCCTGACGGGGCACGCCCCGGGCGGGTGAGCCGCGCCGACGCCGGAAGTGGCCACGCGCGATCCCGGCGGCTACTCTTCGGAGTGGAACGAACACATAGCGCGAACCTTGTTCGGTGGGTTCCGCGATGACCGCTGTGAGACGTGCCGGCCACCCCGGCCGCGTCGATCGGAACCGGCTCATCGATCGGGCCCGGACAACCAGGTACGGGAGCACCACTGTGATCATCGCCTGCAGAACCACGCTGGCCGCCTCGGACCTCCGGGTGGCGGCCGAGGTGACCGACGTCCTCCGCCGCCGCGCCGCCGCCGAGAAGCCGCCGATCACGCTGGCGATCTCCGACGCGGTCGCCCTGGGGATCGCCGACCAGTTCCGGAGCCCCACCCCCTCCGGGCAGGTGATGGAGCGGCTCCGCCGGGGGGCGTCGGTCGAGAGCGACGAACTCGTCGAGGCGGCGCGGTTCGAGCAGGGCTTCGCGACCGCGGAGGGCTACGCGGCCCTCTACTGCCTGGTCACCTGGGTGCGCGCCAAGGAGCAGCGGCAGCGGGACCGGCTGTCGGTCTGACCGGGGTCAGCGAAGGATGTTGACGGCCCGGGCGACCACCAGGACGACGGTCGCCAGCGCGATCGCCGACTGCACGAGCATGAGCATCTTCGCCCACCGCGACAGCGGCATCGTGTCCGTGGGGGAGAAGGCCGTGCCGTTGGTGTACGAGACGTAAAGGTAGTCGAGGAAGGCCGGCTCCCAGTTCGGGGGCGCCATGTCCGGGGTGGCCATCTGCGGGAACAGGAAATCGGTGTGCTGGCGCTCCCCGGCGGCGCGGCGCACCGGGCCGCCCCGGTCCAGTTCCCAGTACCAGAGGCCGAACGCGACGATGTTCGTGGCGTAGATGGCCGCACCGCTGCCGATGAGCGTCACCGGGTCGTGCCCGGCGGAGCCGGTCAGCAGCCGGTCGATGAGCAGGACGGCGCTGCCCGCGTTCGCGAGGGTCATCGCGGCGACGAGCGCGAGACCGCCGAGCCGCAGGACGGGGTGCCGGTTCACCATGCGCACCGGATTGGCGACGATCAGGGCGACGCCCAGCGCGATCTCCACCCCCGGCAGCAGCCAGCGGGGATGCAGGACCAGCCGATCGGGCAGCACCACCTGCAGGGCGATCGCCGAGGTGATGGCCACGATGCTGGGCCAGCGGTGCTCGCCGGGGGTGCTGCGCCGCCAGGCCGCCGTCCGCCGGCCACTGTCGGCCGCCTGTGCGCTGTGCTCGGGATCCGGGACGTCGCTCACCGGCGCAGTATGGGGCGCCGATGCGGAGCGACAGCCGCAGGCGGCCCGTCGCGCGCCGGTGCCGACCCGCGGCGGGTGGTGAGACCGGTCCGGAGCGTGACCTCCCTCACGCGCGCAGTGACTCCCACGCTCGCGACGGCCGGTGGCGGCCGGCATTCTCAGCGCGCGTACAGGTGCGTTGCCTACCGTGGAACTCGATGCTGTCCGGTCCCGCCACTCTCGCGGGCGCTGCCGTCCGCCGACGATCGGGGGGCGGTGCGCCACGCGTCGCCGCCGTCCTGCGCCGCTCGAGGCCGAGGCCGGTGCTCGCCGCCGTCCTCACCGTCTTCTACGTGGCCCTGACCGGTGCCGTCCTGACCGGCTCGGACGTCGACGGTATGGACACGATCGTCCTGCGCTGGTCGGCGGCCGGCCCGTGGCCGTGGCTGCACGAGGCCGCGACCTGGTGGGTGCTGCTCGGCCAGCGCGGCATCTGCCTGGCGATCGCGGTGGTGCTGCTGGTCGTGCGGGCCCTGTGGCGGCGCGATCTCCGGCCGCTGATCACCCTCGGCGTGGTGACGCTGCTGCTCAACGTCTCGGTGGGCATCGTCAAGCTGGCGGTCGGGCGGCTCGGCCCGCTGCAGCTGGGCGCGCGGGCGGTCGACATCGGCGCGAGCCAGGTGTTCACCGACGGCACGGTCTTCCCCTCCGGGCACACCGCGAACGCCGTCGTCACATGGGGGCTGCTCGCGCTCCTGGCCCGCCGGCACCGGAGGATCTGGGGCGTGGTGAGCGGCCTCCTCGCCGTCTCGATCGGGCTCACCACGATCTACCTGGGCACGCACTGGGTCTCCGACGTGGCAGCGGGGCTGGCCGCCGGGTGTCTGGTGCTGCTCGCCGTTCCCTCGCTGACCCCGGTCGTGGACCGGCTCGAGCGCGTCGCCGTGCGGCTGCTGCCCGGTCACCGCTACGTCGTCCGCGGCAACGTCGCGGGAGACGGCGACGGGCCCTCCGGGGCGGCCGTGCGGGGCGGGATGTCGGCCCAGCAGGATGCCGACGACCCCTCGGACGGGCCCACGGGGAGACGGCTGCACCGGCGCGCTGCCCGGGTGGCAGCGGGAGATCTGCCGGCGGGTGCGCGCACCCGCCCTCGGGGCCGGTCCCGGCGCCCGCGGGACGATCACGCGGACGGCGCAGCCCTGTTCCGTGCCCGCCGGGATCGTCTGCGCGCTGCCGGCTGCGAAGGACCACGGCGACGTCTTCCGCTCCGGCGGCGGCCCCGCCCCTGACCGCGGGCGCTGTCCGCGGAACCCTCGCTGACCGGCCCGTTCGTGGCCGGGGCACGATCGGGGCATGACCCAGGCGCTGCTGCTCATGGATGTCCAGAACGGGATCGTCGACCGGTTCGGTGCCGACGACGCCTACCTCGACCGCGTCGTGGCGGCCCAGGAGCGGGCCGAGCAGGCGGGGCTGCTCGTCGTCCTGGTGCGGGTCGGGTTCGCGCCCGGCTCGCCGGAGGTCTCCGCCCGCAACAAGGGCTTCTCCGCGGCCCGGGGCCGGCCGGAGATGTTCCTCGGACAGCCGGGGGTCGAGCCGCACGCCCGGCTGCTGCGGGGGAAGGGCGAGGTCGTCGTCACCAAGAAGCGGGTCAGCGCGTTCGCCGGCAGCGACCTCGAGCTGGTGCTGCGCGCCCGCGACGTCACCGGCCTCGTACTCGGCGGCATCGCCACCAGCGGCGTGGTCCTCTCGACCGTCCGCGAGGCGGCCGACCGGGACTACGAGCTCACCGTGCTCGAGGACCTCTGCCTCGACGGGGACGACGAGGTTCACCGGGTGCTCACGCAGAAGGTGTTCCCCCGGCAGGCCGATGTGACCGACTCCGCCGACTGGCGCCCCTGACCGACGGCCCGGGGACCCCGGAAACGCCGTCGGCCTGCCGATGACGGAGGTGCACAGCTGTGCCCGGCGGTCGAGCGGGCGCACCGAACCGAAAGAGGCCCCCGTGCTCAGCGCCCTCCGCCCCTCCCGCAGCGCGCTCGAGGGGCACCCCCTCGTGACCGGTCTCGCCTCCCTGCGCGCCGTGCTCGACGCGGCACCGGTCTGCATCTTCGTGACCGACCCGGCCGGCGACATCGTCTACCGGAACCCGGCCGCACTGGTCACCGCGAAGGCGGCGATCGCGCTGCACGGCGAGCAGGTGCTCGAGCAGCTGCGGGCGACCCTCAAGGACGTCATCCGGCGCACCTCCAGCTACCCCGCGCACGAGATGGTCGACATCGGCACCGCGGCGGCCAGCGTGAGCATGGGACGGATCCCCGGCGGGTTCGTCGTGTCCTGGGGCGACCAGACCGCGGAGCGCCGGCTCGCGGGCTCGGCCACCGCGCTGGCCGACGACATGACCAGCGGCGGTGTGAGCCTGGCCGGGCTCGGCGAGACCCTCGCGACCTCCGTCGGGCAGGCGTCCGCGCAGGCCGAGGCGCTGTCGACCGGGGCCCGCGAGCTCACCGACAGCATCCGGGAGATCTCCGCGACCACCTCCGCCGCGGTCACCAGCACCCACGACGCCGTCGAGTCGGCGCAGGCCGCCGCGGGCAGCGTCGAGAAGCTGAAGTCCTACTCGGCCGCCATCGGCAGTGTCTCGCAGCTGATCACCGCGATCGCCGAGCAGACCAAGCTCCTGGCCCTCAACGCCACGATCGAGTCGGCCCGCGCCGGCGAGGCGGGCAAGGGCTTCGGCGTCGTCGCCAGCGAGGTCAAGGACCTCGCCGAGCGCACGGCGCGCGCGACCCGCGAGATCGCCGGCACGATCGAGAACATCCAGGCCGGCAGCGCGGAGGCCGCGGCCGCGATCGCCGACATCGTCACCCGCATCGGCGACATGGAGGCCCAGCAGTCGACCATCGCCGGCGCCGTCGAGGAGCAGAGCGCGACGGCGCGGGCGATGTCGGAGGCGGCGGCGGTGCTGGCCGGTTCCGCTCAGGCCTCGGCCGGCGCGGTCACCGGCGTCCAGGCCGCCGCCGAGACGCTCGCCGACCGCGCCACCCAGCTGCGCGGGGTCATCGCCGAGCGGCGCTGACGGCCCCCGCGGCCGCGGTGGCCGCGGTGGCCGCCACACCGGCGCTGGTCAGCGCGGCCCGCCGGTACTCCGGCCAGATCAGCGCGGCGCCCACCATGCTCGCGGCGTGCAGCGCGTCGGTCGCCGCAGCGGCGAGCAGCACGGCCCGCGTCGGCGCCGCGAGGACCACCAGCTCCTGGGCGAGCTGCCGGACGCCCAGCACCCGCACGAGCCAGGCCGGCGGCTCGGGCGGCCCGCACACCCCGGCGACCACATCCCGGGGCCGGGCCGCCAGCGCCGCACCGAGGCCGCCGTACGCGAGCGCCCGCGCCAGGCGCGTCGACCGGCTCATCGGCGGGCCGTCCGCCAGCCGGCCACGCCCGCGAGCAGGGCGGCGCCGGCCGCCGCGAGGGTGCCGTGATGCCGGGAGGCCCACAGCTGCGGATCCCACGAGATCGTCCGCTTGCCGAAGATCCCGTGCATGCCGAAGTCGCGCCCGCCGTCGCCGTCTGCGGGGGAGAAGAGGTTCGCCGGGGCGTCGGGGTTGTGCGGCTGGTCGGTCTGCTGGGAGTCGAACCCGGTGCGGCCGAGGTAGCGGTCCAGCAACCCGGGGAACAGCGCGTTGGCCGCCAGGGTCGCGGCGGTGCTCGACCCCACCCAGTACTCCCGGCGCTTCGGGTGGTCCGCCGCGTAGAGCACCTGCTCGGCCACCGTCTCGGGCTGGTAGATCGGCGGCACGGGCTGCGGGTGGCGCGGCAGCCGCGACAGCACCCACGAGAACTGGGGGGTGTTGACGGCGGGCATCTGCACCATCGTCACGTGCACGTTGCTCTTCTCGTGCAGCAGCTCGCAGCGCAGCGCCTCGTGGAAGCCCTGCGTGGCGTGCTTGGCCCCGCAGTACGCCGTCTGCAGCGGGATACCGCGGTAGGCCAGCGCCGAGCCGACGTGCACGATCGTGCCGCGGTCGCGGGCCTTCATCCGCTTCAGCACCGCCTGCGTGCAGTACACGAAGCCCAGGTAGGTCACCTCGGTCGCGCGGCGGTACTCGGCCGGGGAGATCTCGTCGAACCGTGAGAACACCGAGGTGAAGGCCACGTTGACCCACACGTCGATCGGCCCCACCTCGGTCTCCATCCGCTCGACGGCGGCGAAGACCTGGTCGGGGTCGGCCACGTCCAGGGGCAGGACGACGGGCCGGCCGCCGGCCTTCTCCACCTCCCGGGCCACGCCCTGCAGGCCCTCCTCACCGCGGGCGATCAGGCCCACGGTCGCGCCACGCGCGCCGTAGCCCACGGCGACGGCACGCCCGATCCCGGCACTCGCTCCGGTGACGACGACGATCTGCTGCTTCACGGGTGGCGCTCCTTCTGCTTCTGCTTCTACTGGTCGGACGACGACGAGGTGCGGCCGGACGTGCCGCAAAGGACGGTTCACGGCACCCGCCAACGGTCGGCGTCCGCCCGAAGGGTCATGCCGTGCCCGGGCGTCCTCCCGACCTCCAGTGCCCCGTCCCGCACGGCCGGTGCGCCGTCCACCAGGAGTGGTTCCAGCCGGGCATGGTCGGCAAACCATTCGACGTGCCGCAGTTGGGCGAGGGAGGCGGCGACCGGCGCGTGCAGCGACGGGGCGCAGTGCCCGGAGACCTGCAGTCCGGCCGCGTGCGCGACCGCCGCGCAGCGCAGCCATCCGGTGTAGCCGCCGCAGCGCGTGACGTCGAGCTGCAGGCAGTCGACGACGGGGGCCAGCCGGGCCGCCTCGCGCACGTCGGCGACGTACTCGCCCGCGGCGACGTCGCAGCCCAGCACGTTCCGGAGCTGCCCGAGCGCGGCGACGTCGTCGCTGCTCACCGGTTCCTCGAACCAGATCACGCCCAGCGCGTCGAGGGCCCGGCCGACCCGCCGGGCCTGCCCCGGGGAGTACCCGCCGTTGGCGTCGACCATCAGTGCCACGTCGGCGCCGGCGAGCTCGCGCAGCCGGCGCACCCGCGCCAGGTCGCGCGCCTCGTTCGTTCCCCAGGACTCGCCGATCTTGATCTTCATTGCGGTGCAGCCGGCCGCCTGCCATCCGGCCACCTGCTCGGCGAGCTGGGTGTCGTCGTAGGTGGTGAACCCGCCGGAGCCGTACACCGGAACCCGGTCGCGCAGCCGGCCGAACAGATCGGCCAGCGGCACGTCGAGCAGCCGCGCCTTGAGGTCCCAGAGCGCGATGTCGACCGCGCTCAGTGCCTGGGCGTAGAGCCCGCGAGTGCCGACGTTGCGGCCGGCCCGGTGCATCGCGGCCCACGCACCCGGTACGTCCAGCGCGTCGCGCCCGGAGACGACGCCGGCCAGCTCGCCCTCGATGACGCCGGCCGCTGCCGCGCAGCTGTACGTCCAGCCCAGCCCCGTCCGGCCGCCGGCGTCGATCTCCACGGTGACCGCGGTGGTCGCGTCCCAGGCGAGGGTGCCGTCGGCCTCCGGCACCGGCGTCGGGAAGCGGTGGACCGCCGTCCTGACGGCCGTGACGGCCCACCTCACGACGCCGCCTCGTGGGCGAGGCCGCTGCGCGCTCCGGCGATCAGCCGGTCGGCGGCCCGCGCCGCCAGGGCCATGATCGTCAGCGCCGGGTTGGCCGAGCCCTGCGTCGGCAGCACGCTGCCGTCGACGACGTGCAGGCCCGGGACGCCGAAGACGCGGTGGTCGGCGTCGACGACGCCGTCCTCGCGCCGGGCGGCCATCCGCGCCCCGCCGACGAGGTGGGCGTGCCGCTCGATCGTCATGACCTCGGTCGCGCCGGCGGCCCGCAGGATCGTCTCCATCGACTCCCGTGCCGCGCGCATGAGCATCCGGTCGTTGTCGCACTGGCTGTAGGAGAAGTGCGCGACGGGCAGGCCGTGCCGGTCGGTCTCGTCGGCCAGGGTGACCCGGTTGCCGGCCTGCGGCAGGAACTCGCACAGCGCTCCGAGGGTCGCCCAGTGCACGTAGTCGCGCATGTACTCGCGCAGCACCGCACCCCAGTGCCCCTGCGCCGCGACGTGCTCGGCCCAGGTGATCGGCAGCGGGCTCACCGTCTGGATCGACCAGCCCCGCTTGTACGGCTTGCCGGGATCGGTCTCGTAGAACTGCTCGCTGCTGACCTCCGGCGGGGGCGCCTTGTACATGCGCACCTCCTCGTCGAAGCGGCCGGCGGTCTGCGGTGCGCCCTGCACCATCAGGTAGCGCCCCAGCTGGTCGAAGTCGTTGCCGAGGCCGTCGGGGTGGCGCGAGTCGGCCGAGAGCAGCAGCAGGCGGGGCGTCTCGATGCTGTAGCCGGCCACGACCACCGCGCGGGCGCGCTGCCGCAGCTCCCGGCCCTCGAAGAAGTAGCTGACGCCGGTGACCCGGCCGGTGTGCTGGTCGGTGAGCACGCGGCTCACGTGGCTGTCGGGCCGGATCTCCGCGCCGTGCGCCAGCGCGTCGGGCACGTGCGTGATCAGCGGGCTGGCCTTGGCGTTGACCTTGCAGCCCTGGAGGCAGAAGCCGCGGTAGATGCAGTGCGGACGGTTGCCGAAGCGGCCGTTGGCGATCGCCACCGGCCCCACCCGCGTCTGGACGCCGGCCTTCTCGGCGCCCCGCAGGAACGTCAGGCCGTTGCCGCTGACCGGGTGCGGCGAGTAGGGGTAGGAGTGCGGGTCGCCCCACGGCCAGTCCTGCCCCGACACCGGCAGCTCGGCCTCGATCGCCGCGTAGTACGGCCGCAGGTCGCCGTACCCGATCGGCCAGTCCGCCCCCACGCCGTCGCGGCTGAACGTGGCGAAGTCCGACGGGTGGAAGCGGGGCGTGTAGCCGGCGTAGTGGACCATCGAGCCGCCGACGCCGCGGCCGGAGTTGTTGCTCCCCAGCGGCACCGGATCACTGCCGCCGATCTGGCGCGGCTCGGTCCAGTAGAGCCCGTGCGAGCCGCGCTCGTCGCTGACCCAGTCGCGGTCGGGGTCCCAGAACGGCCCGGCGTCCAGGCAGACCACCCGCCAGCCGGCGCGGGCGAGCCGCTGGGTGAGCACGCCGCCGCCGGCCCCGGCACCGACGACCACCAGGTCGATCTCGTCGTCGAGGGCGTACCGCCGCATGTCCTGCCGCAGCCGGTGGTTCGCGCGGGTGCCGTCGTCGGGCAGCAGCCACGCCGACTCGTTGCGGGCCCGGACGTCCCGGGCGCTCACCGGGTGCCCCGCAGCATCGCCGCGTGCTGCTCGCGGGCACGCTCGATCCGGTGCGCCGACGGGACCGGGTCGGCGTCCACGGAGTCGCGCACCTCGTGTTTCTCCCGGGCGTCGACCCCGAGGTTCAGGTAGCCGCGCGGATAGGCCGGCCCGGGGAAGCCGATCTCGTTCCAGGCCCAGGGATGGGAGTAGAAGGCGGTGCAGGCGTAGCGGGTCCAGAGGCTCCACACGTGCGCGGCGGAGATCCCGTGCCAGTCCCCGTCGATGTCCTGGACCGCCTGCACGAGCGCCGCCTGACCTGCCGCGCCGAGGTCGGCGAAGCCGCGGCCGCAGCGCGCCCGGGCGTCCTCGTCGAGCGCGGCGAGGGTGTCGCGCCACGCCACGGCGTCCTCGGGCATGTCGTCGTAGTGCCAGCCGTCGGTCTCCCCGACGGCCAGCCGCTGGTCGACCAGTTCCAGCACGGGCACGCGCGGCTCACCGTCCTGGGCGAGCAGCAGGTCGAGCAGCGGCCGGGCGATGGCCACCTCGGCGGGGGTGAAGAAGGACAGCCCGGTCGGGTGCGACAGCCGGGCGAGGACGACGCCGGCGGTGACGTCGTCCCACGCATCGACCTGGGAGAGGACGTCGAAGCCTGGATAGCGGCCGCGGTTCTGGGGTGTGACCGCGCGCTGGGCGGGGGAGCGGAACGGCATCAGTGGCGCCCCTCCCGGCGCAGCAGCGCCGCCAGCAGGCCCATGCCGCCGACCATCGAGGCGAGCAGCGGCGCGAACATCGGCGGCCCCGACTCGACGTTGTAGAGCGTGAAGCCGCCGGGCCGCTGGCGGATGCCGCGCCAGTGCAGGTAGGTGCCCTGCACGCCGTTGGCCACGATGGCCGCGCTGGTCAGCGGCAGCACCGTCTTCGCGGCCCGCCGGCTGAACACCGCGGCGATGCCGGCGGGGATCGCCGTCGGCACGACGATCACCGGCCACCACATCATCCTGTTGCCGAAGCTGGCGCCGTCGTGCGAGAAGTAGATCTCCCCGGCGGTGACCGCCGCCCCGGCGGCGGTCAGCGCGGCCAGGGACCGCTCGAACCGGCCGGTGCGCACGTCCCTGGTGGCGGTGGCGAGCAACCCCATCTCAGTCCTCCTCCTTCGAGCCGGGCAGGTACTGCTGCACCTTCTGCTTGATGCCCTGCCGGATGAACCCGGCGGAGTCCTCGTCGCCGTGCAGCACCGAGGAGACGGTCGCCTTGACCTGCTCGAACGTGGCGTGCGGCGGGATCGGCGGGACGTCGGGGTCGCAGCGGATGTCGAGCACGGTCGGGCGGTCGGCGGCCAGCGCGGCCTCCCACGCCGGCCCCACTCCCTCGGCGGTGTCGACGTTGATGCCCTGCAGGCCCAGCGAGCGGGCGAAGGCGGCGTAGTCGACGTCGGGCAGGCTCTGCGACTCGGCGAACTTCGGGGCGCCCTCCATGGCCCGCATCTCCCAGGTGACCTGGTTGAGGTCGTCGTTGTGCAGGACGGCGACGATCAGCCGCGGGTCACTCCACTGCCGGTAGTACTTCGCGACGGTGATCTGCTCGGCGAGGCCGTTCATCTGCATCGCGCCGTCGCCGACGAGGGCGATGGCCGGGCGGTCGGGGTGGGCCCACTTGGCGCCGATGGCGTACGGGACGCCGGGGCCCATCGTGGCCAGGTTGCCCGACAGCGAACCCCGCACGTCCCCGTGGATCTTCAGGTGCCGCGCGTACCAGTTGGCGGCGCTGCCGGAGTCGCTGGAGACCATCGCGTCGGCCGGCAGGCGCTGCGAGAGCTCGTGCACGATCCGCATCGGGTTGACCGGGTCGGCGCCGGTCAGCGCGCGGCGTTCGGCGGTCTGCCACCAGTCGGCGACGTCGTCCTCGATGCTCTGCCGCCAGCCGCGGTCCTCCTTGCGGTGCAGCAGCGGGATCAGCGCCCGCAGCGTCGCCCGGGCGTCGCCGACCAGGTTGAGCTCGTAGGGGTACCGCATGCCGATCCAGGCGGCCGAGCGGTCGATCTGGATCGCGCGGGCCTGGTCGAGCGCCGGATAGAACTGCGTGTACGGGAAGTTGGAGCCGACGGTGAGGAGGGTGTCGCAGCCCTTCATCATCCGGTCGCTGGCCGTCGTCCCCAGAAGGCCGATCGAGCCGGTCACCCAGGGCAGGGTGTCGGGCAGCACGTCCTTGCCGAGCAGCGCCTTGGCGGCACCGGCCCCGAGCAGCTCGGCCACCTCGGTGAGCTCCTGCGCGCAGCCGCGGGCGCCCTGGCCGACGAGCAGCGCGACCTTCTCCCCGGCGTTCAGCAGGTCGGCGGCGGCCCGCACGGCGGAGTCGTCGGGCGTGACCGTGGGCGTGCTGGAGCCGATGCTCGAGGGCACCTCCTTGAAGGCGTGCCCGGGCGGTGAGTACTCGAGCTCGAGCACGTCGGAGGGGAAGATCAGGCAGGTCGGCGCCTGGGCGCTCACCGCGATCCGGATGGCCCGGTCGATCAGGTTGGGCAGCTGCTCGGGCACCGTGCACATCTGCACGTAGTCGCTGCAGACGTCCTTGAAGAGGGTCAGCAGATCGATCTCCTGCTGGTAGGAGCCGCCAATCGCCGAGCGGGCGGTCTGGCCCACGATCGCGACGACCGGGACGTGGTCGAGCTTGGCGTCGTAGAGGCCGTTGAGCAGGTGCACCGCCCCGGGCCCGCTGGTCGCCGCGCACACCCCGAACGTGCCGCTGAACTTCGCGTAACCCACCGCCTCGAAGGCCGACATCTCCTCGTGCCGCGCCTGCACGAACTGGGGGTCGTTGCCGGCCCGGCCCCACGCGGCGAGCAGGCCGTTGATCCCGTCGCCCGGGAAGCCGAAGACCTGCGTCACCCCCCATTGCCGGAGCCGGTCGAGCAGGTGGTCGGCGACGGTCTGGGTCATGTCGGAGCCTCCGATCAGTGGGACGGTCCGTGCGAGAGGTGCGCGGTGGGAGAGGTGCCGCTGAGGTGCCGCGCGGTGTTGACCAGCCCGACGTGGCTGAAGGCCTGCGGCGTGTTGCCGACCTGGCGCCCGGCGCCGACGTCGTACTCCTCGCTGAGCAGCCCGAGGTCGCTGCGCAGGTCCAGCAGCCGCTCGAACAGCTTCTCGGCCTCCGCGGTCCGGCCGAGCCCGGAGAGTGCGTCGGCCAGCCAGAAGGTGCAGGCGAGGAAGGCGTTCTCCGTTCCGTCGATCCCGTCGACCCCGCCGTCGGCCCCGGCGTCGTAGCGCATCAGGAAGCCGTGGTGGTCCAGTTCGCGCCGGACCGCGTCGACGGTGCCCACCACGCGGTCGTCGTCCCACGGGAGGAACCCGACGCGGGGGAGCAGGAGCAGGGCGGCGTCGAGGCCCTTCGAGCCGTAGAACTGGGTGAACGTGTTCCGTTCCGCGTCGAAACCGTGCGTGCAGACGTCGTCGTGGATCTCCTGCCGCAGCGCCCGCCAGCGGTCGACCGGCCCGTCGACGCCCCAGCGCTCCACCGCCCGGACGCCGCGGTCGACACCGGCCCAGGCCATCACCTTCGAGTGCACGAACTGCCGGTGCGGGCCACGGACCTCCCACAGGCTGTTGTCCGGCCGCTTCCAGGCGCCTTCGAGGTAGTCCAGCAGGGCGCGCTGCAGCTCCCAGGCGTCGTCGTCGCTGTGCAGGCCCTCGGTGCGCGCCAGATGCAGGCCGTCGAGCACCTCGCCCCACACGTCGAGCTGGAACTGGCTGGCGGCCGCGTTGCCCACGCGCACGGGTGACGAGCCCTCGTAACCCTTCAGCCAGGGGATCTCGTACTCGGGGACGCGGCGCGCGCCGTCGAGGGTGTACATGATCTGCAGGTCCGCCGGATCACCGGCGACGGCGCGGAGCAGCCATTCGCGCCAGGCCCGGGCCTCCTTCAGGTACCCGGTGCCGAGGAGCGCCTGCAGGGTGAACGTGGCGTCGCGGAGCCAGCAGAACCGGTAGTCCCAGTTGCGCCCGCCGCCGAGCTGTTCGGGCAGGGAAGTGGTCGCGGCGGCCACGATGCCGCCGGTCGGCGCGTAGGTCAGCGCCTTCAGCGTGATCAGGGACCGGCGGACGGCGTCGTCCCAGCGGCCGGTGTACTCGCAGCGCTCGATCCAGTCCGACCAGAAGGCCTCCGTGTCGCGCAGCGCGTGGTCGGCCTCCACCGGTTTCGGCCGGGGGCGGTGGCTGGCCTGGTAGGTGAGCACGAACGGCACGCGGTCGCCCGCGGTCACCTCGAACTCGGCACCGATGCGCCGGTCCTCGTGCCGGACGTCCACCGGGGTCGCCAGCCAGACGGCGTCCGGTCCGGCGACGCCGGCGCGCTCACCGCCCACGGTCCGGAACCACGGGACGATGTAGCCGTAGTCGAAGCGCAGCAGCAGCTCCGTGCGCATGGTCACCCGGCCGGAGACGCCCTCCACGATGCGGACGACGTCGGGCGCCTCACCGCGCGGTGGCATGAAGTCGACCACCCGCACGGTGCCCGACTCCGTCTCCCACTCGCTCTCGAGCACGAGGGAGTCCTCGCGGTAGCGCCGGCGGGTGCACGTCCCACCGCCGGCCGGTGCGAGCAGCCAGCGCCCGGCGCGGTCCTCGTCGAGCAGCGCGGCGAAGCAGGCGGGGGAGTCGAACCTGGGCAGGCAGAGCCAGTCGATCGACCCGTCGCGGCCCACCAGGGCCGCGGTCTGCAGATCGCCGATCAGTCCGTAGTCCTCGATACGTCCGCTCACGTCACGATCTCCCCGGTCGCAGTTCCCACATGGAGGTATGTGCTTGCCCCGGCTCGAGCGTCAGCAGTCCGTCGCCGGTGCAGAAGGCGTTCGGCGCCGCCGTCATCGGCTCGACGCCGAGCCCGCGCCGCCGGCGGGACGGCTCGGCGACCGTGTCGCCGGTGAACAGCTCGACGTAACGGTAGGCGCCGTCCATCCACAGCTGCAGCTCTCGCCCGGCCGGGGAGCGGACGGTGACCGCGGCACCCCCGTCGGTGCCGGTGTCGAGGTCGGTGAAGGCGTGGTCGAGCACCCGGTCGCCCAGCCGGACCGGCCGCCGCAGGTCGAACTCCGTGCCCTCGACGGGGCGGCGGCCCACGGGGATCCCGCGGTCGTCGGTCGGGTAGTAGGTCCGGGCGGGCACCTCGACCGTGAGGTCGTCGACCCGTTCGGTGCCGAGCGTGAGGTAGGGGTGCGCGCCGGTCGCGTACGGGCACGGGACCGCGCCGATGTTGGTCACCTGCGTCTCGACCCGGAGGCCACGTGCGCTCAGCACGTAGCCGAGCTCGCAGCGGAGGGCGAAGGGATAGCCGGGCTGCGGGTGGAGGGTGTGGTGCAGCCGCAGGCTCTGGTGGTTGGCCTGGCTCGCGTGCCAGTTCGCCCAGCGGGTGAGGCCGTGGATCGCGTTGTGCGCCGGCGGCTCGGTGAGCGGCAACTGCTGCTCCTCGTCGTTCCACTCGTAGCGGCCGTCGGCGATCCGGTTCGGCCAGGGGATGAAGGTCTGGCCCCGCGCGTCGGTGCACATCTGGTCGATGCCGTAGCCGTCGAGCAACTCCCGGCCGTCGACCGAGTAGCTGCGCAGGCCGCCGCCGACCTCGGCGATCACCACGGACGCGCTGCCCAGCTGCAGGCGGAACTGGAGCCCCGAGGGAGGGGCTGCACGATTCATCTCGACTCCCGGGAAGGCTTATGCAACTGTTGGCTCATAGCAACAGTACGGCCGGGTCGAGGGTCGCGCAGGTCGGGCGCCGTCGGCGATGGCAGGCTGACCGCGGCCTGCTCCGACAGGCGCGGGTCCGGCCGGGGCCCGAGAATGAACCGGCCGCGAGGGGAGGGCGGACGCGTGGAGCGGACCCCGGACGACGAGGCGTTGCTCTCGGTGGCGCGGCTGGTGATGGACGTCTCCGTGCGCGCGGCCGAGGAGCTCGGTGGGCTGTCACCTGTCCAGTTGCGCGCGCTGACCGCGCTGCGCGGCCGGTCGGGCCTCAACCTCGCCCAGCTCGCCGAGGAGATGGGCGTGACCGTCTCGACCGCCAGCCGGCTGGTCGACCGGCTCGTGACGGCCGGCTGGGTGCACCGCGGGCCCTCGCCCCACACCCGTCGCGAGATCAGCCTCGGCCTCACCGACGTCGGTCGCGGCGTGCTCCGGGAGTACGACGACGGCCGCGTGGCGGGGCTGCGCGCCTGCCTGGACACGCTGCCCCCCGAGCGGCGGGCCGCGGTCGTCGGGGCCTTCGCCCAGTTCGCCGAGGCCACGAGGAGCTGACGCCGTCATGAACCGCCCCGAGGCCCCTGCCCCGGCGCCGACCACCACGACCGTCGTCGTCATGGGTGTGTCGGGCTCGGGCAAGTCGACGGTCGCCGCGGAACTCGTCCGCCGGCTGGGCTGGGAGTTCGCCGAGGGCGATGACTTCCACCCGGCGCGCAACGTCGAACTGATGCGCGCGGGAACCCCGCTGACCGACGAGGACCGCTGGCCGTGGCTGCGCGAACTCGCCGCGTGGATCGGCGAGCACGAGCGGGCGGGCCGGTCCGTCGTCGTCACCTGCTCCGCGCTGAAGCGCAGCTACCGCGACCTGCTGCGCGACGGCCACCCGTCGGTCTGGTTCGCCCACGTCGCGGCCGACCCGGCCCTCATCCGGGAACGCGTCGAGCAGCGGACCGGGCACTACATGCCGCCGTCCCTGCTCGACAGCCAGCTGTCCACCCTCGAGCCGCTGCAGCCCGACGAGCCCGGTGCCCGGATCAGCGGGTCCGGGCCCGTGGAGACCGTTGCCGCTGCCCTGCTCGCCGCCCTGCGCACCCAGCGCCCGGCGATCGCAACGCCCCCGGAGGAGTCGTCATGACCGTGCTCGCCGCGGCTGCCACCAGCAGTTCGCCCCAGCTGTTCGTCGCCGCGCTGCTCGGCATCGCCGTGGTGGTGCTGCTGATCACCTGGGCGAAGGTGCACCCGTTCCTCGCCCTCATCTTCGGCTCGGCCGTGCTGGGTGCCGTCGCCGGCATGGGCGCCACCGACACGGTCACCAGCTTCACCAAGGGCGTCGGGGCGACGGTGGGCAGCGTCGGGCTGCTGATCGCGCTCGGGGCGATGATCGGCGGCCTGCTCGCGGCCTCGGGCGGCGCCGACCGCGTGGTCACCGCCTTCGTCGACCGCATCTCCGGCCGGGGCATCGCGTGGGTGATGGCCGGGGTCGCCGCGCTGATCGGGATCCCGCTGTTCTTCGAGGTCGGCGTCGTCCTGCTGGTGCCGATCGTCGTCCTCGTCGCCCGGCGCACCAAGCTGCCCGTGCTGCTCATCGGCATCCCCGCGCTCGCGGGGCTCTCCGTGCTCCACGGGCTGGTGCCGCCGCACCCGGGGCCGCTCGTGGCGATCGCCGCCCTCCACGCCGACCTGGGGCTCACGCTGCTGTTCGGCCTGATCGTGGCCATCCCCTGCGTGATCCTGGCCGGGCCGCTCTTCGGCTCCTGGATCAGCCGCCGGATCGAGCTGGGCCCGCTGCCGGACTTCACGCCGGCCGGCATGCGCGCGGGCTCGGGTGAGGGCCCGGGCGCCGGTCCCGCGCGCGACGAGGGTCCGGACGGCGGCGGCGCGCCGGGTGCGGAGCGGGCCGGCGTCATGACGGCGGTGCGCGCGGAGCCGCGGCCGACCCGTCAGCCGGCCCTCGGCGCGACCATCGTCACGGTGCTGCTGCCGGTGGTGCTGATGCTGGCCCGGGCCATCGGTGAGCTGACCCTCGGCAAGGACAACGGTCTGCGTGCCGTGCTCGACGTCATCGGCACCCCGGTCGTCGCGATGCTGGCCGGGGTGGTCCTGGCCATGTTCACCATGGGCGTCGCCGTCGGCTTCGGGCGCGACCACATCTCGCGGATCACCGGTGGCTCGCTGCCCGGCATCGCCGGGATCCTGCTCATCGTGGCCGCCGGTGGCGGCTTCAAGCAGGTGCTGGTCGACGCGGGCGTCGGCAACCTGATCGCGGACGCCGCGAAGAACGTGCACATCTCCGCGCTCGTCCTGGGCTGGCTGGTGGCCGTCGGCATCCGGCTGGCCACAGGGTCGGCGACCGTCGCCACGATCACCGCGGCCGGGATCGTCACCCCGCTGGCCGCCGGCCTCGACAAGCCGATGGTGGCCCTGCTGGCGCTGGCGGTGGGCGCCGGCTCGCTGTTCTTCTCCCACGTCAACGACGCCGGGTTCTGGCTGGTCAAGGAGTACTTCGGCATGACCGTCGGGCAGACCATCAAGAGTTGGTCGGTGATGGAGACGATCATCTCGGTCGCCGGGCTGGTGGGCGTCCTGGCGCTGTCCGCGGTCGTCTGACCGCGCCGCGGGGGTTCCCGCCCAGTCACCCCTGAGGCGGTGGCGATCGACCGGCACGGCGACGTTCCGACAGCGCCGCCCGCCGGTACGGTCCTCCGCGGTCGGCCGACCGTCGGGGGGACGTCATGGGCACTGCAAGGGGCGCGCCGATGCGCTGGATCGTCTTCGCGATCGTGGCCGCGGTGGCCCTGCTGTTCGAGATCGCCGGGCTGAGCAGCCTGGGTATCCCCGGGGGCCTGCTCATGGCCGGTCTCACCCTCTTCCTGGTCGGCGCCGGCGCCGCGATCGCCGGGCACGCGCGCTGGGCGTTCATCGCCGGCCGGAAGATCGGCGCGGGCGTCGCGGTCGTCGGCCTGCTCGGGCTCGGGGTCGGCGCGGCCACCGCTCCGCCGACCAGTCCCACCTCCGCGTCGTCGGGCGTGCGGGCCGCTGCCACCACGGTCCCGAGCGCGGCGCCGTCCTCCGCGGCGCGCTCCGGTGCCGCGTCGTCCTCGACCGTCCCGTCGTCGTCCGCCGCGCGACCGGCCGCTGCGACGGTCCACGCGGCGCCGTCGTCTGCGCTGGCCGCCCTGGCGGTCGTGGCGGTGAAGGGCCGGGCCCCGCGGACGGGCTACACGCGGGGGCAGTTCGGGCCGGCCTGGCAGGACGTCGACCACAACGGCTGCGACACCCGCAACGACATCCTCGCCCGCGACCTCACCCGTGCGGTGTTCAAGGCCGGGACCCACGGCTGCGTGGTGCTGAGCGGCACGCTGGCCGAGCCGTACACCGGGCGCACGATCTCCTTCGTCCGCGGGCAGGGCACCAGCGAGGCGGTGCAGATCGACCACGTCGTCGCCCTCTCGGACGCGTGGCAGACCGGCGCGCAGGGCTGGGCCGCCTCCCGGCGCGCGGCGTTCGCGAACGACCCGCTGAACCTGCTGGCCGTGGACGGCCCGCTGAACATGGCCAAGGGCGACGGCGACGCGGCCACCTGGCTGCCCCCGAACCGCGGGTACCGGTGCAGCTACGTCGCGCGGCAGGAGGCGGTGAAGATCGAGTACGGCCTCTGGATGACGCCGGCGGAGAAGGACGCCATCGCCGCGATCCTCCGCACGTGCCCGGCGCTGCCGCTGCCCGGCGGTGTGCTCGCGCGCCGTCCGGCCGCGGGGTCGGCGCCCGTTCCCGCGCCCCGCCCCGCCCCCGCCCCCGCCCCCGACCCGGCACCCGCGCCGGCCCCGGCGGCAGGCGTGACCTACGCCAACTGCGCCGCGGCCCGGGCGGCCGGCGTCGCGCCCCTGCACCGCGGTCAGCCCGGCTACAGCACGAAGCTCGACCGCGACGGTGACGGGGTCGCCTGCGAGTAGCTCGCCCGGACGAGTGGCCGCGGCGGCTGCGCGGGTTGGTTCCCGCGCGCGGAGGGCAATGACGGACACTGGGTCGGCCCGGCCGACCCGGACGGCGGACACGCGAGCGACACGAGGAGGCCAGCGGTGGACACCCGACCGCGCCTCCTCGCCGACCGCTACGAGCTCCAGGGCATCCTGGCCAGCGGGGGCATGGGCCGGGTCTGGCGCGCGCACGACACGCTGCTCAACCGGCCGGTGGCGGTCAAGATCCTGCGCAGCGAGTTCACCGGCGACGCGGCGTTCCTCGCGCGCTTCCGGGCCGAGGCCCAGCACGCCGCCGCCCTGATCCACCCCAACATCGCGGCGGTGTTCGACTACGGCGAGCTCGACGACGCCGGCGAGCACCTGGCCTACCTCGTGATGGAGCTCGTCGAGGGCGAGTCGCTGGCCTCGCGGCTGGCCGGCGGGCGCAGGCTCGACGTCGCGACGACCCTCACGGTCGTGCGCTCGACCGCCGCCGCGCTGGCCGCGGCGCACGCCGCCGGCGTCGTCCATCGCGACATCAAGCCGGGCAACGTGCTGATGGCGCGGGACGGCGGTGTCAAGATCACCGACTTCGGCATCGCGTGGTCGGCGTCGAGCGTGCCCCTGACCCAGACCGGGCAGGTCATCGGCACCGCGCACTACCTCTCACCGGAGCAGGCCCAGGGCGGCAAGGCGACGCCGGCAAGCGACGTCTACGCGGTCGGCGCCGTCGCATACGAGTGCCTGACCGGGCGGCGGCCCTTCGACGGCGAGAACTCGGTGCAGATCGCCGTCATGCACATCCGCGACACCCCCGACCCGCTGCCCCGGGAGATCCCGGCCGAGGTCCGCGGGCTCGTGGAACGGGCGATGGCGAAGGACCCGGCCGAGCGCTTCCCCGACGGTGCGGCGCTGCGCGACGCCACCGACGCGGTGACCGCCGGGCGCCCCATGACGGCGGCCGGACGCACCGACACCGGCACCGCGGTGATGTCGCTGGCCGACGTGGCGATGTACCCCGGCACGGCACCCACCACGCGCGCCGCCGGCCGGCCCCCGGGCGCCGGGCGCCGTGCCGCTCTCCGGGTGGCCTGGGGCGCACTGGGTGTGCTCGTGCTCCTCGCCGTCGGCATCGGGCTGCTCCAGCGCGGCACCGAGAACGCGGGTGGCTCCCCGGCCGCTGCACGCACGACGCCGCCGACGTCGACGAGCCCCTCGGCCGTGCACGTGACGGCGGCCGACTACGTGGGGAGGAAGGTGGCCGACGTGCGGGCGGCGCTGATCGCCCTCGGGCTCCAGGTGAAGACGGTGCCGGTGACGTCGGCGGCGATCCCGCCCGGGCAGGTGACGGCGGTGGCCCCGGCGGGCGCCCTGGCCCCGGGGTCGACGGTCACCGTCTCGTACGCGGTGGCACCGGTCGTCGTCCCGACGCCGAAGCCGCAGGCGCCGGTCGCGAACACCCCCGCCGGCGGGGACGCCGCGAAGGGCCACGGGCACGGCCACGACCACGGCCACGGCCACAAGGAGCGGACCGGCGGCTGACCGCCCTCGAGCAGCATCGCCGCGGACAGTGCGCAGCCGGCCGGGCTCGGTCAGTCCGCGTCGGGGTCCGGGGGCACGTCGCCAGGCACCGGGCGGCCGGAGTCGGTGTCGCGGCTGCGGGCCCGGCGCTCGATCCGCATCGCGGGACGGCGCCGCTCGACGATCTGCGCGACGCCACCGGCGAGGCGCTGGCGGGCCACGACCGTGCTCGCCGCGTACTCGTGGAGCAGGCACAACAGCTCGTCGAAGCCGACGGCGACGACGTACTTCCGTCCGTCGACCAGGTGCACGACGGTGTCGGGATCGGTCTCCACGCGCTCGATCGCGCCCGGATCCACCGAGAAGTGCTCCCCGTTGCGGCACGTGACAGCGATCACGCCAGCGGTCCTTCCGCTCCGGCGGGGCTGCGGACCCCGGTTGCGCCCGTGAGGACGTTCTCCCCATCGGCGCCCCGGCACCGAACCTGTAGCCGAACGGAGCGGTGCCTGCCCGGGCGGGTGAGCGCCCGGCCGCCGAACGTGAACGCCACCATGACGATCACCGGCGCAGCTGGTCCGACGCCCGCGCGCGAGGACGCTCACCCGACCTGGAGGTGCAGCAGCACCGCGCCGGCCTTGCGCAGCTCCACCTCGAAGACGCCGGGCACGTCGGCGGTGAAGTGCAGCGTCCTCGGTGTGCCCGCCGCCAGCTCCGATGCGATGTCGTAGCCGTGCACGTGCACCTCGTCGGCGGTGTCACTGGTGACCACGAGCGAGACCGGCGTGCCGGTCGCCACCCTCACCCAGCCCGTGTCGCCGCTGGGCGTGCCGTGGGCCACGGTGACCTCGATCCGCTTCAGGGAGACGTCCGATCCCTTCGGCGCGGAGGCCGTGCCGGAGCCGGCTCCGGCCACGGGCAGCGCCGTGCCGGCACACGCGGCGAGCGGCACGACGGCGGCGATCAGCAGCGCCCCGAGGACGCTACGGAGCAGGGCAGGACGCACGGTCACGTGCAGAACTCTCCGGTGGGTGCGGGGCAACCGGTCAGGCTGCCGAGCTCGCTCGGGGTACGGGCGGGGGCGTCGTCCGGATCGGCCGGCAGGCGCCCGGCGAACGGGTTCCACGCGACGTACTCGAGCACGGTGGCCCCTTCCCGACCGTGACCGTCATCGAACACCGGTCACCGCGACATCACGCGCTGACACGGAGAACGAGGGCAGATCGCCGGCACATCCCGCTAGTCGCGAGCGGAGCCCACCCCGGGGAGGAACCCGCAGGACGACTGGACTCAAGACGGACCGCTCATCTGCCGATCACCCGGTCAGGTGACGGAGGACCCCTGCCCTCCGCGCCCTCGACCGCATGGTGAGGAGGACAGATCGTGGCCGCACAGTCCGTGCTCGTCGTGGAAGACACCGACGAGATCCGCGAGCTCGTCACCACGGTGCTGAGCCGGGCCGGGATGGACGTCCGGGAGGCGAGCTCCGGCGCCGCGTGCATGGAGGAGGTCCGCCGCGACCCGCCCGACCTGATCGTCCTCGACCTCGGCCTGCCCGACGCCGACGGCACCGAGGTGTGCCGTCAGATCCGCGCCGAGACCCAGTGCTACGTCCTGATGCTCACCGCCCGCGCCGAGGAGGTCGACCTCCTGATCGGACTCGCGGTGGGTGCCGACGGGTACATGGCCAAGCCCTTCTCGCCCCGCGAGCTGGTGGCCCGCGTCCAGGCGATGCTCCGGTTCCCCCGCAAGCCGCAGCCCGCTCCCGCCGCCCAGGTGGCCGAGCAGGTCGAGTCGGCGGTGCGCCGGCTCGCCGAGCTGGAGGTCGACGAGGAGAGCCGCGAGGTGCGGGTCGACGGCGAGGTCGTCGACCTGACCCGCACCGAGTTCGACCTGCTCGCGGCGCTGGCGTCGCGCCCCGGACGCGTGCTGCAGCGCGAGACGCTGCTCCGCGAGGTCTGGCAGACCGACTGGGAGGGCAACCTCCGGCTGGTCGAGGCGCACATGTCCAACCTGCGACGCAAGCTCGTCGCCGCCGGGCTGAACTCCCCGGAGATCCGCACCGTGCGCGGGGTGGGGTACCGGCTGGTCGCCTGACCGCCGGTCTCAGACCGCCGCGAGCGCCCGCAGCTGGACCACCCGGGCGTGCGCCAGCACCCCGCGGCGGGCGTCCGCCGCGATCGCCTGGCAGACCGACGCGACCTCCGGGTGCCCCAGCTGGCCGCTGGTGCCCGCCAGGGTGTGCGCCGCGAACGCGACGGCGACGGTGTCGCCGGCCGTGGTGCCGCGGGCGATCGCGGAGAGCCGTCCGGGCAGCGCGTCCCGGTAGGTCTCGTGCAGCCGGTCCATCAGCTCGGCGTCCAGGTGGTCGTCGTCGAGGTCCTCGACGTCCTGGACCTCTGCGAGGGAGTCCTGCGCAGTCGGCCCCGTGGTCCGGCTGCGCAGGAAGTCGAGGAGGAAGCGCGCGTCGACCGGGCCGGCCAGGCAGGCCAGCGCTCCGGCACGCAGCGCCTCCGCACGGACGTCGTCCGTCGGCTCGGCGGTGACGACGAGGAAGCGGGCGCGCGAGCCGGTGGCGCGCATCCGGCGCAGCAGCGACGGGCCGCTCGAACCCGGCACCGACATGTCGGTGACGACGAGGTCGGGGTCGGCGGAGGCGGCGTGGCGCAGGGCGGCGTCGGTGTCGGCGGCCTCGAGGACCTGCCAGCCGCCGAGGCGGAGGAGGCCGGCCACGCGGCGGCGGGAGTCGGCCCGGGCGTCGACGACGAGCGCGGTCAGCACGAGAAGCTCCCGGTCCTGGCCGATTCCTTCGTCCAGCCGTAGTCGGTCTGGGCGGTCACCGTGTACTGGATCGAGTAGGCGGTGACGTAGTACTCGTTGATCGTCGCGCTCCAGCTCGTGGCGGTCGCGCCCAGCTGCACGGTCTGGACCAGCCCGTCGCTGAAGTACACCGAGACGAGGTAGCCGGAGATCCGCGGCGTCGTGCTCTTGACCCACGTCGCCGACATGGTCGACGTCGAGGCGCAGGCGAGCTTGCCGACGACGCTCGTCGGCGGGGCGACCACCATGGTCGCGATCGTCGTGGCCGGCACCGCGGCGGAGGCGGAGAAGGCCGCCGAGGCCGGGAAGCTCGTGCCCAGGGTGACGGCGAGGAGCGTGCCGACCAGGATCACGAGACGCCGGATGCCGATCATGACTGGTCCTCCTCCCGGACGGGGCGCCAGATGGACAGCAGCAGCCATCCGGCGAGCAGGGTGGGTGCTCCGTACAGGAGCACCTTGCTGAGCGCGGGCGCGCGCAGCAGTTCGATCACGCGGCCGAGCTCGGGGATCACGGCCCGGACCTGGTATGCGGTGTCCCCCTGCAGCGTTGCGGTCCAGGGGTCCTTCGCGGCGTTCGCGTCGCCCTTGGTCTGCACGGTGACGGCGCCGCCCGGGTCCCGCGTCACCGAGACGACCCGATGGCTGACGAGGCTGTGGCCGGCGATGGGCATGTGGTACGTGATGACCATGCCCGGGGTGATGTCGGAGGTCGCGACCGGCGTGTCGATCGTGACGTCCCCGGGGTTGATCCGGGGGGCCATGCTGCCGGTGAGCATCGTGAGGGTGCGGTAGCCCAGCACGTGGGGGCCGACGGCCAGAACGGCGAAGGCCACGATTGCCAGTCCCAGGAACCCGCGCACCAGCCACGGGACCAGGTGGCCCAGGAACTGACGTGCCGTGGCGGCCAGGCGGCCGGCGGCGGAGCGGCTGTCCCCGGCCGGGGGCAGCTCAGCGGCTGCCCCCGGGCGACGGACGGGGAGGACGGCGGTCATGGCGATGTCTCCGGTTGGTCGTCAGCCCGCGATCAGCGGGCGCCGCCGGTGGCCTGGACGCCGGTGAACGTGAGGTTCAGCGTCGCGGACTTGCCCTGGAAGGTGTTGTCGGCGCTGGCCGGCAGCGAGACGGCGACCGTCAGGTAGTCGGTGCCGCCGCCGACGAGGGCGTTGGCGTTGGGCAGCGTCACGTTGTTGACGGCCGGACCGCTGACGATCGTGGTCGTGGTGCCCGAGCAGGTGTAGGTCGCCGCCGTCGAGGTGCCCCCCTGGGTCCACGGCACCGAGCACTCCTTCACCGCGAGCTGCAGGCCGTTGCCGGTGTCGGTGGTGAGGATGCTCGAGGCGGTGGCCGTCGACGCGAGGCCGATCGAGCCGAGCGGCGAGCCGCCGTTGTTCGTGAGGGTGATCGCGCGGGTCATCGAGTCGCCGGGCACGAAGTTGCTCGTGGTGACCGGCATGGTGAAGCCGGGCTGGCTGGCGCTGATCGAGACGGTGCCGGAGGCGACGGTGGTCGAGACCGGCGTGGTGCTGCTGGTGAAGCTACCGAACGTGCCCATGCCGGCGACGGCAGCGGCAGCGCCGACGATGCCGAGCGAGCCGACGACCTTGCGGGCGGTGGAGTTGCTGGCGATGCTGCGGGCCTTGCTCATGACTTCGTCTCCCTGTGGCGGTGTCCGTCCGTCGACGGGGATTCCGGCGACAGGGAGAACTCTGGAGGCCCAACCGCAGGCCACCCGCCAGCGATCCGCAAGGAATCCGCAAGGGTTGCGCAGCGATTCCCCGGATCCCGGGCCTTTCGCCTGTTTCAGGCGGTCGGACGCGGCAGCGTGAGCGTGAAGGTGGTGCCGGCGCCCTCGGCGCTCTGCAGGTCCAGCGTGCCGCCGTGGGCGGTCGTGATCGCCTTGGTGATCGTCAGTCCCAGGCCGACTCCGGGTACGGCGTTGCGCCGTGCCGTCGAGGCGCGGAAGAAGCGGGTGAACAGCTCGCCCTGCTCGCCGGCGGGGATGCCCATGCCGGTGTCGCTGACCGCGAGCCGGGCGACCGGCACCGCGCCGGGGCGCTCGTCGGCGACGACGGTGCCGTCCGCTGCCTGCCAGGCCGCGCGCAGCGAGAGCGTGACCCGGCCGCCGGCCGGCGTGAACTTCACCGCGTTCGACACCAGGTTGTCGCAGGCCTGCCCCAGGCGGACGGCGTCGCCCGGTACGACGAGCGCCTCCGCGGGCACGTCCACGTGCACGTCGACGCCGTTCGTGGCGGCCACGACGCGGATCGTCTCCTCGGCGGCGCGGACCACGGCGGCCAGGTCGACGTCCTCCGGCTGGAGGGTGAAGCGGCCGGCCTCGACCTGCGCGGTGAACAGCAGGTCGCCCACGAGTCGCTGCAGGCGCTGGGCGTTGCGCTCGACGGTCGTCAGGAACTTCCGCTGCTCGTCGGTGAGCGGCTGCTCCTCGTCGTCCATGACGAGTTCGAGATAGCCGAGGATCGAGCTCAGCGGAGTGCGCAGTTCGTGGCTGATCAGGCTGACGAACTGGTCCTTCATCCGCTCGGTGGCCCGCGCCTCGGTCATGTCGGTGCCGACGAAGTTCCAGCCGGCGTGCTCCCCGCGGTCGTCGCTGCGGGGGGTGACGGCCACTGACACCGTGCGCTGCTGCCCGTCGGCCGCGACGTAGGTCCAGTCGCGCACGTCGCTGCCGTGCTCCTGCGCGGCGTGCACGAGCGCGGCCAGGCCCGCGCCGGAGCCGGCGTTCGCGGCCTCTGCCGCCAGCTCGTCGGGCAGGTGGAAGTCGACGATCGACCGCTTCCGGACGACGTCGGGCCGCTGCAGGCCCAGCATCTTCTCGGCGCCGGGGTTCCACACGCGGATCACGCCGTCGCGGTCAGTGCCGATGATCGACTGCTCGGTGACCGCGTCGATGACGCTGGTCATCGTCTGCGCGCGGGCGGCGAGCATGCGGGTCGCGAGGTCGAGCTCGTCGGCCCGGCTCTGCACCTGCGTGAGCAGCGCGGCGCGTTCGGTCTCCAGCCGGCCGATCACGGCCACCTGGCGCTCGGCGCGGCGGCCGGCCTCGTTGACCGCCAGGCCGCCCAGCCCCACGACCAGGGGACCCAGCAGCAGGGCGGCGGGCAGCTCGGCCGGGGGAAGGGCCCCGCCGGGGAGGAGCGTGGGAACGGCCAGCACGGCGGCCGACCCGAGGACGGCCGCCACGACACCGCGCCGGCTGGGCAGCGTGACCAGCGAGACGACCGGGCCGAACAGGAGGAACAGGGCGGCCGCCGAGCCGGTGCCCGCCCCGAGCAGCCCCACGGCGCCCAGCTGGACGACCGCCACGGTCAGTCCGCCGTCCCCCGCGCCGGCCGTGCCGGGCACGAGCCGGGAGACGAGGGCGGCGACGGACGCCGTCGCCAGGCCGGCGAGCACGAGCTCGCCGTGGGCGACCGGCAGGGCGCCGACACCGAGCAGCACCGCCACCGCTGCGACCATCGCGGTGGTCGGCAGCGTGTGGTCCAGGCGGGGGGTGAGCCTGCCCCAGCGCCGGCGGAGCGGGCGAGGGGACCCGAGGACGGCGGAGGTCATGCCGGCTGCCGGGTCGTGAGCGCGCGCACCTGCTGCACCAGCCCGGCGACCCGGAACGGCTTGGCGAGGTAGGCGTCGGCGCCGGCGGCAAGGCCGCGGGCGACGTCGTCGGCCGAGGCGCCGGCGGACAGCAGCAGGATGCGCACCCCGGCGGTCGCCGGGTTCCCGCGCAGCGCGCCGCAGACCTCGAGCCCCGTGGCGCCGGGCATGGACACGTCGAGGACGGCGAGGTCGGGCAGCTCCGCGCGGGCGGCCGCGAGCGCGGCGGTGCCGTCGGCGACCGAGGCGACGACGGTGGCGCCCGCCCTGGCGATCGCCAGGCAGACGAGATCGCGGATGTCGTCCTCGTCGTCGGCCACCAGGACGCGCACGGATGCGGCCTCGTCCATGGGAGCTCCCGTCGGTCAGGTGGCTCCGGGGGAGCCGATGTCGTCCTCACCCGGACCAACGGCCTCCTGGCGTGCCCCCTGCAGCCCCCCCGCGCGCCTCCTCACCCCTCCGGGTGAGCACAGCACTGCGCCCCGCCGGGACATCCCGGCGGGGCGCAGGCGGTGCGGGTGGAGCGGGTGATCAGGAGCCGGTGTGGCTCTGCACCGTCTCCTTGGACTGCTGGGCCTGGCCCTGCACGTCCGCGGCGGCGGACTTGCCTTCCTCGGCCACGGTCGACGCGGCGTCCTGAGCGGTCGCCCTGACCGACTCCACGGCCTGCTGCGCGGCGGGCTTGAGCTCGTCACCCATCTCCTGGGCGGCCTGCTTGGCCGGCTCGAGCAGCGTGTCCTTGTGCTCCCGCACCGCCGACTCGGCCTGCTGGGCCAGCTGCGTCTCCGCCTGCGAGGCGGGGAGCAGGCTGGAGACCAGCCAGCCCACGCCGAAGGCGATCAGGCCCGCGGCCAGTGGGTTGCCCTGCGCCTGGCGGGCGATCGCCTCGGGCGCCTGCTGCACGGCTCCGGCCGCGGTGGAGGCGGCGTCCTGCACCGACCCTGCCGCGTCCGAGGCGATGCCGTGGGCCGAGGAGGTGGTGTCCTGGGCGTTGCCCATCACCGTGTCCTTCACGCGGGCGACGCGGCCCTTGGCCGCGGTCACCCGCCGGTCGACGACGCGGGCCGGGTTGGCCTTCTCGTTGAGGGCGTCGACGTCGTAGCTGAGCTCGCGCCGGGTGTCCTCGATCTGACGGCGGATGACGTCCGGGTCACTGGTGGTCATGTCTGCGACTCCTTGCGGTCTGGGGGTCAGTGGGGCTTGAGGGCGCCGGGAACCTGCTGGA
>DASYGS010000062.1:0-20044 GCA_035999465.1 Blastococcus sp.
CCGGCGGGCGCGGTAGGAGTCGTCGTCGGCCGACTCGGGGCCGCCGTGCACCAGGAACGCGGTCGCGAACGGCCCGCTGCCCTCGGGGCGGATCAGCAGCGCGTGCACGGTGCCGCCGGGGCCGGGCACCCAGCGGTCCTCGACCGGGTAGGCCGCCGGCGGCTCCTCGTCGGACACCGAGAGGACGACGGGGCCGTCGGCCCGCCGGATCACCGGCGGCAGCGCCGACGACGACCAGGCCAGCTCCACCGTGCCGTCGGGCCGGGCTGTCGCCCCGCGAACGACGCCCGGCGGGGTGTCGAGCTTCTCGAGGGTGCCGGTGGCCAGGTCGTAGCGGTACAGCTCGGTGCGGGCGGCGTGGTCGTGCCCGACCAGCAGCGCGGACCCGTCGGCGTACCAGCCGGCCGTGACGTCGCCGGGCAGGTGCAGGTCGAGCTCGGTCTCGGTGTCCTCCTCGACGTCCCAGATCAGCAGCTCCTCGCGGCCGCGCCGCTCGTGCCCGACGAGCAGCCGCCGGTCGTCGGGCCGGGGCCCGAACTCCAGCGCGTGCAGGCCGCGGCCCTCGCCGTCCCACTTCTCCGTCACGACCGAGTCGTCAGCGGTTCTCAGGACCCGCAGGGCCGGGTAGCGCGGGTCGCCGTGTTCGGAGTGGGAGATGACCAGCAGCGCGTCGTCGCGGGTGAGCGCGTCGACCGAGGCCGGGTCGTCGTGGGTGTAGATCACCCGCGGGACGGCGCCGTGGGGCGCGAGCCACAGCTCGCTGCCGTCGTCGGTCGAGCGGCCGACGGCGACGACGGTGCGGCCCACCTCGAGCCCCGCGGGGTAGGCCGGCCCTACCTCCGGGACGGCGACACGGTCGGGGCCGCCGGCGAACGGCTGGGTCTGCCAGATGCCGAACTCGTCGCCGTCGCTGTCGGCGAACCACCAGATGGTGTCGCCGTCGGGGCTGAGCGTGCCCATCAGGGTGCCGTTGGGCCGGTCGGTGACCCGGCGGTGGGCGTCGGTCTTGCGGTCCCACGCGTACTGCTCGACCACGCCGCTCTGGTCGGAGGCGTAGAGGCACCGGTGCGGGGCGTCCTGCGCCCACTCGGGCAGCGAGACCCGCGGCGCGCGGAACCGGGCCTGCCAGCGGGCGGTGACCTCGGGGGAGAGGGCGGGGGCGGGGGCGGTGCTGGGCTCGACGCTCACCGGGTCATCTTCCACGGCGCCACCGACAGCCCGCAGCGGCGGCCCTGGAAACGACTCAGGGGCCGCCGATGGCGGCCCCTGAGCTATGGGTCGGGGTGACAGGATTTGAACCTGCGGCCTCGTCGTCCCGAACGACGCGCGCTACCAAGCTGCGCCACACCCCGAAGGTGTCGGCGTGAAGTCTAGCGTCAGGTCAACCGCGTTCCGGCGGGGGGCCTCAGGCCTCCCGCGCGGTCAGCGTGAGCAGCGTCGCCTCGGGCGGGCAGGCGAAGCGCACCGGCGCGTACGGGCTGGTGCCGAGCCCCGCGGAGATGTGCAGCCAGGTGCCCGACGGGTGTGCCGGCGTCGGCTCGCTCCAGCGGTGCAGCCAGCGCGAGCGGGCGCGGTCGATGCCGCAGTTGGTGACCAGCGCGCCGTAGAACGGCACCCGCAGCTGGCCGCCGTGGGTGTGGCCGCACAGCAGCAGGTCGTAGCCGTCCGCGGCGAACCGGTCGAGCACGCGCGGCTCGGGGGCGTGCACCAGCCCGATGCGGACGTCGGCGTCGGGGTCGGCCCGCCCGCCGACCTTCTCGTACCGATCGAGCTTCAGGTGCGGGTCGTCGAGGCCGGCGAACACGATCCGCCGTCCGTCGACGACGAGCTCGCCGGTGGCGTTGGTCAGGTCGAGCCAGCCACGGTCCTCCATGCCGTTGCGCAGGTCGCGCCACGGCAGCTTCTCGCCGTGCACCCGCTTGTGGCTGCGCTTGAAGTACTTCAGCGGGTTCTTCGGCCTCGGGGCGAAGTAGTCGTTGCTCGACGTCACGAAGGCGCCCGGCCGGTCGAGCAGGGGGTCCAGCGCGCGGAGCGTGGGCTCGACGGCGTCGAAGCCGGCCAGGTTGTCGCCGGTGTCGATGACCAGGTCCGGTTCGAGCGCGGCCAGCCCGGCGACCCACTCCTGCTTCGAGCGCTGCCCGGCGGTCATGTGCAGGTCGGAGAGCTGAAGGATCGTCAGCGGTCTCGAGCCCGGGGCGAGCACCGGGACGTCGAAGCGGCGCAGCGTCCAGTTGGTGCGCTCGTAGAGGCTCGCGTAGGCGGTGACCGCTGCGCCGGTGACGACGGCAGCGGCCGGGACAGTGGTGTACCAGCGCACGAGGAGTCAGGGTACGGACCACCGCCGCAGGACCGCCGCCGCAGCCGCCGTGCCAGGCTGGGGGAGTGTCCGACCTCAAAGAGCGACTGCGTGCCGACCTGACCACCGCCATGAAGGCCCGCGACGAGCTGCGGACCGCCACCCTCCGCATGGCGCTGGCCGCCGTCAGCGCCGAGGAGGTCTCCGGCAAGGAGGCCCGTCAGCTCGGTGACGACGAGGTCGAGGGGGTGCTCCGCCGCGAGGCCAAGAAGCGGCGCGAGGCCGCCGAGGCGTTCGCCGGCGCAGGCCGGGCCGAGCAGGCCGAGCGGGAGAAGGCCGAGGGCGAGGTGCTCGCCGGCTACCTGCCCGCCCAGCTGGAGGACGCCGACCTGGCCGCGCTCGTCGCCGACGTCGTCACCACGACCGGCGCCTCCGGCATGAAGGACATGGGCAAGGTCATGGGCGCGGCGACGGCGGCCGTGGCCGGGCGGGCCGACGGCTCACGCGTGGCCGCCGAAGTGCGCCGCCAGCTGGGCTGAGCCGCCCGACCGCTCACCCGCCGTTGCCGCCACCGCCACCCGGGCCGGGCTTGGGCGCGGGGCTGGGCGGGGGCGCCGGGGACGGCGACGGCGACGGCGAGGGGGACGGTGCCGGCGACGGAGAGGGCGACGGGGAGGGGGAGGGGGACGGGGCGGGCGGGGGAGGCGGCGGCGCGACGTAGCCCGGCCCCTGCGTACCCACCTCGACCGCGGGGTCGGCCGGCGGGAACGGGTGGTTCGGCTGGGCGCCCAGGATCGGCGCCATGGTGTCGTGGAAGATCTGGGCCGGCACCCCGCCGCCGACGCCGCCGACGAACACGTTCCCCTTGGGGTCGAAGTACAGCACGCTGAGTGCGTAGTCGGGCGTGATCCCCCCGAAGGCGGCGGTCTGGTTCCCGTTGGTGGTTCCGGTCTTCCCGCCGATGTCGTGGCCGGGGATGATCGCCCTCCGGCCGGTGCCGGCCGGGGAGACCACGCCGACCATCATGTTCGCCAGCGTGTCGGCCACCTGCGGGCTGATGGCGTTGGGCGTGCAGTGGTTCTTGAGGTCGAGTGGCGAGCCGCCGTCCTTGGTGAGCGGCTTGCCGTTCTGGTCGAGGATCGCGGTCACCGGGATCGGGTCGCACCGGGTGCCGTGCGCGGCGACGGTGGAGTACGCGCTGGCCAGGTCTAGGGGGCTGGTCGCGTCGGTGCCCAGCGTGAACGTGCCGAGCTGGTGCTTCTTGTAGTAGGCGGCGGTGTGCTGGTTCTGCGCGTCGAAGTGCATTCCCATGGCGACGGCCGTGTCCACCGGGCCGTCGACGCTGCCCAGCGCGTCCTCCAGGGCCACGTAGTAGGTGTTGGAGGACGCCACCAGCGCCGAGGTCATGTCGTAGGTCGACTTGTAGTTGGCGTCGTCGTTCGGGACCACGAGGGGCCCGTAGACCTTGTTGCGGTATCCCTTGAAGACCTTCGACGTGTACGGCTGCGGCGCGTAGATCGAGTAGTGCGCGCCGAAACCGGCGGAGAGGGCGGCGGCCGCGGTGAACACCTTGAACGTCGACCCGGTGCCGTACATCGGCACGACGTTGAAGTTCACCGACTCGCAGTCCGGCCCGTTGCAGCCGAACCGGCGGTTCTCCGCCATCGCCAGGACGTGCCCGGTGCCAGGTTGCACCGCGTCGAGGATCCCGGCGAACACGGAACCCATCGGCACGCTGTTGAGCACGCCCTGGTCGGCCGAGCGCTGCAGCGTCGGGTCCAGCGTCGTCTTGATGGTCAGGCCACCGGTGTCGAGTTGGTTCTGGCTGAGGCCGAGCTTCGAGATCAGGTAGTCGTGCACGTACGCGCAGAAGAACCCGCCGATGGCGGCGTCGATGCAGCCGTTCGGCGGGGAGGCACCGGGCCTGACGGCCACCTTGGTCGACTCGATGGCGGCGGCCTGGGCTGATGTGATGTGCCCCAGGGTCTTCATCCGGTAGAGCACCTGGTTGCGCCGGGCGACGGCGTTCGCCGGGTGGGCGATCGGGTCGTCACCCGACGGGCTCTGCACCAGGCCGGCCAGCATCGACGCCTGGGCGAGCGTGAGGTCCTTGGCGTGCACGCTGAAGTAGCGCTCCGCCGCGGCCTCGACGCCGTAGGCGCCCTCGCCGAAGTAGACGATGTTCAGGTAGCGGGTGAGGATCTCGTCCTTGGTGTACTTCTCCTCCAGGGCCAGCGCCAGCCGCGCCTCGCGGAGCTTGCGGGCGACGTTCTGCTGCGTCGCTTCCTGCCGCCCCAGCGCCGTCGTCGCCGACTGCAGCAGGGTCTGCTTCACCAGCTGCTGGGTCAGCGTCGACCCGCCCTCGCGCACCGTGCCCGCGGCCACGTTGGTGAGGAGGGCGCGCACGGTGCCCTGCACGTCGACGCCGTTGTGCTCGTAGAAGCGCGAGTCCTCGATGTCGACGAGGGCCTGCTTCATGACCGGCGCGATCTGGTTGGACGCCACCGGGGTGCGGTTGTTCGAGTAGTACTGCGTGATGAGCGAGCCGTCGGCGGCCAGTACCCGGGTGTTGCCGGCGGGCGGCTTGTCGGTCAGCTCACCCGGGAGGGCGTGCAGCAGTGAGGCGGAGTTGCGGGCGACCAGGCCCGTGCCCCCCACCCATGGCAACAGCATTCCGGCCAGCAGGGCACCGGCGACGACGATCGTCATGGCGAGCTTGACGACCAGCCGGGTCTGGATTCGCGCGTTCTCAGACATCGCAGCCGAGGGTACGTCCCGCGACTGTCCGGAGCCGCTGGTCAGCCGCGGCGCGCGGGGAGGATCCGTCGGCGCGGCGTGCCGGTGGGCGTGTCCTCGTCCGGCCCGGTCAGTTCCTCGCCCATGACGCGCAGCCCGTCGAGGTCGTGGACGTCGCCCGCGGCCGCCGGAACCGTGCGGACGGCGACCTCCGGGTGCGCGCTGGTGAACCGGTCGGCCAGGTGCTGCTCGCGGGTGGCCTGCACCATGCGCTCGGCGTGCACCCGCAGCGCGGCCGACGCGAGGTCCGCGCCCGTGCCGCCGGCCTCGGCGACCTCCTCGGCCGCACCCTCCGCGCGGGTCGCCGACAGGGCGTTGGTGGCCGGCGGGTGGGTGCGGTTGAGCACCAGGCCACCCAGGGGCATGCCCTCGGCGGAGAGCCGGTCGACGAAGTACGACGCCTCGCGCAGGGCATCGGCCTCCGGCGTCGCCACGACGACGAACCACGTGCCCGGCTGGCGGAGCAGCTCGTAGGTCGCCGTCGCCCGTTCCCGGAAGCCGCCGAACATCGTGTCCAGCGCCGCCACGAACGCGGAGATGTCGCGGAGCAGCTGGCCGCCGAGGATCTTCGAGATGATCCTGCTGAAGAACATGAACCCGGCGCTGGCGAACTTCAGCCCGGCCCGCCCGCCCGCCCGCGCCGGTGCGGTCAGCAGCCGGATCATCGTGCCGTCGAGGAAGCGGCTCATCTTGTTGGGGGCGTCGAGGAAGTCCAGCGCCGACCGCGACGGCGGGGTGTCGACGATGATCAGGTCCCAATGGTCGCTGGCCCGCAGCTGCCCCAGCTTCTCCATCGCCATGTACTCCTGCGTGCCCGCGAAGGACGACGACAGCGACTGGTAGAAGGGGTTGGCCAGGATCTGCTCGGCCCGCTCGGGGGTCGAGTGCGCGGCGACGACGTCGTCGAACGTCCGCTTCATGTCCAGCATCATCGCGTGCAGTTCGCCCGGGGCCTCCGGGACGTCCACCCGCCGCGGCTCGTTGTCCAGCTCCTCCAGGCCGAGCGACTGCGCCAGCCGCCGGGCCGGGTCGATGGTCAGGACGACGACCGTGCGGCCGGCCTCCGCGGCGGCGAGTGCCAGCGCGGCCGACGTCGTCGTCTTGCCCACACCGCCGGAGCCGCAGCAGACGATGATCCGGGTGTCCCGGTCGGCGATCAGGGCGGCGAGGTCCATCGGCAGGGCCTGCGGGGCGGGGCGGCCCGGCCGGGCGGCGCGCGCCGGCTCGGTCGCCTGCGGGGCGGCGCTCACGCGGCGGCCTCGGTGCGCAGGTGCTCCTCGAGCCGGCCGGCCAGCTCGAACACGCAGCCGACGTCCATCGGGCCGGGCAGCAGCGGCAGCTCGATCGTCGGACGGCCGAGCGCCTCGACCTCCTCGCGCAGGTCGTCCTGGGCCGCCCAGCGCTGGGCGTGCTCGACGACCTCCGCGGCCAGGGCGTCGGCCAGCGCCGTCCCTCCCGGCAGGTGGGCGGCGGCCAGCGCGGGTGCGAGGTCGGCGCCGGTCAGCTCGCCGTCGGCCGCGCGGGTCATCGCGTCGACGGGCAGCACGGGCTCGGTCGCCATGTTCACCACGACCGAGCCGATGGGCAGCCCGGCCTTGGTCAGCTCCGCGATCGCGTCGGCGGTCTCCTGCACCGGCATGTCCTCGAGCAGGGTGACCAGGTGCACCGCCGTCTGCGGCGACCGGAGCACCGCCATCACGCCGTCGCTCTGCGTCTTGATCGGGCCGGAGCGGGCGAGGGAGGCCATCTCGGCGGTGACGCCGAGGAAGCGGGTGATCCGGCCGGTCGGCGGTGCGTCGACGACCACGGCGTCGTAGACCCGGCGGCCGTCGTGCCGGCGGGTCACCGCCTCCTTGATCTTCCCGGTGATCAGCACGTCGCGCAGGCCCGGGGCGATGGAGGTGGCGAAGTCGATCGCGCCCATCTTGCGCAGCGCCCGCCCGGCCCGGCGCAGGTTGTAGAACATGTCCAGGTAGTCGAGGAGGGCCTCCTCGACGTCGATCGCCAGGGCCTTCACCTCGCCCCCGCCGCGGGCGACCGCGACCCGGCGCTCCTCGTAGGGCAGCGGTGGGGTGTCGAACAGCTGGGCGATGCCCTGCCGTCCCTCGGTCTCGATGAGCAGGACCGAGCCGCCGTCGGCAGCGAGGGCGAGGGCGAGGGCCGCGGCGACGGTCGTCTTCCCGGTCCCGCCCTTGCCGGTCACGACGTGCAGGCGCACGGGCGAGGGGTCGGGGGTCACCTGCACCAGCGTAGGTGCGCCGCCGCGGCCCTGCGCTAGCGTCCTGGCCATGACCGAACCGGCACGCCAGCGGTGGGAGTACGCCACCATCCCGCTGCTGATCCACAACACCAAGGCGATCCTCGACTCCTGGGGCGTCGACGGCTGGGAGCTCGTGACCGTGCTCCCCGGCCCCGGCGGCGCTGACCAGCCGGTCGCCTACCTCAAGCGCCCGGCATGAGCGCGCCCACGGCCGGGGGCTGGCACGCGCGGCTGGCCGAGCTCGGCATCCGGCTGCCGTCGGTCGCGGCCCCCGTCGCCTCGTACGTGCCGGCCGTCCGGTCGGGCTCGATGGTCTTCACCTCCGGGCAGCTGCCGTTCGTCGACGGCGGGCTGCGGCGCACCGGCAAGGTCGGGGGCTCGGTCGACGAGGACGCCGCGGCCGCCGACGCCAAGGTCTGCGCGCTCAACGCCCTCGCCGCGATCGACGCCCTCGTCGGCCTCGACTCGATCGCGCGGATCGTGAAGGTCGTCGGCTTCGTGGCCAGCGCCGAGGGCTTCACCGGCCAGCCGCGGGTGGTCAACGGCGCCAGCGAACTTCTGGGGAAGATCTTCGGCGAGGCCGGGCAGCACGCCCGCAGCGCCGTCGGGGTGGCCGAGCTGCCGCTCGGTGCGCCCGTCGAGGTCGAGCTGACGGTCGAGCTCAGCGCGTGACCGAGCCCCGGCAGGCCGCGACCGTGCTGCTGCTGCGCGACGGCGTGCCGGGGCTCGAGGTCTACCTGCTCCGGCGCACCAAGGGCATGCCCTTCGCCGGCGGGATGACCGCCTACCCGGGCGGCGGCGTCGACGAGCGCGACGGCGACATCGAGGTCGACTGGGCCGGCCCCTCGCCCGCCGAGTGGGCCGCCGCCTTCGGCTGCGACGCGCGGATGGCGCGCGAGCTGGTCTGTGCCGCGGTGCGCGAGACCTTCGAGGAGGCCGGCGTCCTCCTCGCGGGCCTGCCCGAGGACGGCGGCGTCCCCGGGGCCGTGGTGCCCGACGTGTCCGGCGACGACTGGGAGGAGCAGCGCCAGGCGCTGCTGTCCCGGGAGCTGTCGCTCGGTGAGCTGCTCGCCGACCGGGGCCTGGTGCTCCGTTCGGACCTGCTCCGCCCCTTCGCGCACTGGATCACCCCGCCGGTCGAGCCGCGGCGCTACGACACCAAGTTCTTCGCCGCCGCGCTGCCGGTCGGCCAGGAGGCGCGGCACGTCACGAGCGAGGCCGACGAGGCGGCCTGGCTCACGCCCTCGGGCGCCCTGGCGGAGGTGTCGGCCGGAGTGCGGCCGATGATGCCGCCGACGAGCCACACCCTCGGCCAGCTCGACCGGTTCCCCGACGTGGCGGCCGCCCTGGCGGGTTCGCCGCCGGACCCGATGGAACCGATCAGCCCGACGTTCGAGGAGACGGCCGACGGGAAGTGGGCGATCCTGCCCGACGGCACCCGCATCCGTCTGGTCGTGCCGCTTCCATCGTGACCCTCCGGATCACACCGCGACCAGGAGCCGTCCCCGGCCCGCGCTGAGCACCGCGAGTCGTGCCTGCGCGGACCCCTCCGGGGCCCACTCGGCCCGACCACCGCGACCAGGAGCCGTCCCCGGCCCGCGCTGAGCACCGCGAGCACCGCGCTACGTACTCGAGCGCCGCGCTGTAGGGCGGCTCTGGCACACAGACGCCGGCTCTCGTGCGGTCGGGTCGACGACGCCTGGGCGTGACCCGAGGCTTACGGCCCAGACCCGAGGCGCCGGAGCCTCGGGTGATGACCGCAAGCCTGGGATGACGCCGGCGTCACCCGCATCGAACGCGACGAGGCCCCGCTCCGGAACCGGAGCGGGGCCTCGTCGGCAGTTCTGGGGTGTCAGCGGGCGCGGCGGCGGAGCCGTTCCTCGTCGAGGACGACGACGCTCTTGCCCTGCAGCTGGATCCAGCCGCGGTGCACGAAGTCGGCCAGCGCCTTGTTGACCGTCTCACGGGAGGCGCCGACCAGCTGGGCCAGCTCCTCCTGCGTGAGGTCGTGCTTGACGCGCAGGCCGTCGCTCTCGCGGCTGCCGAAGCGGTCGGCCATCTGCAGCAGCGCCTTGGCCACGCGGCCCGGGACGTCGGTGAAGATCAGGTCGGCCACCGAGTCGTTGGTGCGCCGCAGCCGGCGGGCGAGCACCCGCAGCAGCTGCTCACCGATCTCCGGGTGGGCCTCGATCCAGGGGCGCAGCATCGTCTGCGGCATCCGGGCGAGCCGGACGTCGGTGACGGCGGTCGCCGTCGCGGTGCGCGGGCCCGGGTCGAAGACCGAGAGCTCGCCGAACTGATCGGAGGGGCCCATGACGGCGAGCACGTTCTCGCGGCCGTCGGGCGCGCGACGGGACAGCTTGATCTTGCCCGTCATCACGATGTAGAGGCTGTCGCCGGGCTCGCCCTCGTTGAAGATGACGCGGCCGCGGGGCAGCGTGATCATCTCCAGGCGACTGGCGACCGGGTCCACCGCGTCTTCCGAGAGCCCCTGGAAGAGCCCGGACTGGGCCAGCACCTCGTCCACTGCACGTCCTTCCGCAAACTGATTTCCACGGACGCACCGGCATCCGTGTCCCGCAGCAGTCTAGGTGGCTGTGCCGAGAGTCACCCGATCGGTGGGCGGCCGCGTCCCCCGGACGAGCGAGTGCCCTGACACACACGCCCCGCGGGGCCGATCAGACCAGCGGCGGATTGCTGGTCGTGCCGCGCGCACGGCGACGCCGACGCCAGCGGGACAGCGCCCGGCGGATGCCGGAGGAGGCGAGGACGTCGACCTCGCCGGGGGTCGCCGTCTTCAGGAAGTTGGACACCTCGCGCGCCGAGGCGGGACGGCGCAGCGGCTCCTCGACGCGCTCCATGATCAGCAGGAAGGCGATCAGGAGGGGTGGGAACAGGATGACGCTGAGGGCGACGATTCCGACCTCCTCGGGCCTGGGGTGCGGCACGACGGGGCGCCGTCGCGGTCAGGACGTCACCCGGACCACGGCCGGAACCGCCGGACGGGGGAGCGTCCGTCATCGAGCATGACACACGGTCCGTACCCGTCAGACTCTCCGCCTACCCTCGATCGCGTGCCCCGGCCCGCATCGACCCCCGCATCGACCCCCGCAGCGACACCCGCAGCGACACCCGCAGCGACACCCGCGCCGTCCCTCGGGTCGCCCCCGCCGCCGGAGTACGCGCGCCCACCCCGCGCCCGCCGTCCGGGGCCCGGGGCGCGCCCCGGCGGGTCCCCGTTCGACCCGGCCGAGTCGCCGCTGTCCCGCACCCGCCGGGCCCGCCGGATGGCCCGCGAGCTGGCCGTGATCCACCCTGACGCGCACTGCGAGCTCGACTTCACGAACGCCTTCGAGCTGCTGGTCGCCACCGTGCTGTCGGCGCAGACGACGGACAAGACGGTCAACCGGGTCACGCCGACCCTCTTCGCGAAGTACCCCGACGCGGCCGCGTTCGCCGGCGCCGACCGGGCCGAGCTGGAGGAGATCCTCAAGCCCACCGGCTTCTTCCGCGCCAAGGCCAATTCGGTCATCGGGCTCGGCCAGGCGCTGGTCGAGCGGTTCGACGGCGAGGTGCCCGGCCGCATGAAGGACCTCGTGACGCTGCCCGGCGTCGGCCGCAAGACGGCCAACGTGGTGCTCGGCAACGCCTTCGGCGTCCCCGGCCTGACCGTCGACACGCACTTCGGCCGCCTGGTGCGCCGGTTCGGGTGGACGGCGGAGGAGGACCCGGTCAAGGTCGAGGCGGAGATCGGCGAGCTGATCCCGAAGCGGGAGTGGACCGACTTCAGCCACCGCGTGATCTTCCACGGCCGCCGGGTCTGCCACGCCAAGAAGGCGGCCTGCGGGGCGTGCGGGCTGGCCCAGTGGTGCCCTTCCTTCGGGGTCGGGCCCATCGACCCCGAGGTCGCGCTGAAGCTGGTCAGGACCCCGGCCGCCTCGGACACCGAGTGAGGCGCCCGCGCGCGGCGGCGCTCGCCGTCCTGACCCTGGCGGGGCTGCTCGCGGGGTGCACGTCCGGCGGCGGGAGCGCCCCCCGGGCGAGCGCGGCCGCACCGACGGTGTCGGCACAGTTCCGTCCCTGCCCCGGGCAGCCGGCGCGGCAGGCACAGGGCAGCGCGACGCTGCCCCCCCTGAGGTTCCGTTGCGCGGGCGGCGGGTCCCTCGACCTCGGCCGCGCCCCCGGCGTGCCCACCGTGGTCAACCTCTGGGGCAGCTGGTGCGCGCCCTGCCGCGAGGAGTTGCCGATCATGCAGCAGCTGGCCGACGCGGCCGGCGACCGCGTGCGCGTCGTCGGCGTGATCAGCAAGGACGGCCTGCCGCAGGCGGCCTCGTTCGCCGCCGATGCACACGTCACGTTCCCCAGCGCCGTCGACGGGGAGGGGAAGCTCATGGCCGGCGTCGGCATCAACGTGCTGCCCTACACCTACTTCCTCGACGCCGGCGGCGCCCTGGTCTACACGCAGGTCGGCCCGGTCGCCTCGTTGGCGCAGCTGGAGAAGCTCGTCGGCGAGCACCTGGGGGTGCGGCTGTGAGCGCGGCTCCCGGGCCGCGGGCGGGCGACCTGCCCGACTACCTGGAGCGGCTGATCGGCGCGGCGGCCGACCTGCCGCTGCGGCACCGGATGCCGCGGCCGACGGCCACCGCGCGCCGGTCCGCCGTCCTCATCCTCTTCGGCGACGGGCCGGTCGGGCCCGACGTGCTGCTGATCGAGAAGTCGGCACATCTGCGCAGCCACGCGGGCCAGCCCGCGTTCCCCGGTGGCGGCGCCGACCCCGGCGACGACTACCCGGTCGGGACGGCGCTCCGCGAGGCGGAGGAGGAGGCCGGGGTCGACCCGGACGGCGTCCGCGTGCTGGCCACGTTGCCGGAGCTCTTCCTCGGCCCGTCGGACAACCTCGTCGTCCCGGTCGTCGCGTGGTGGGACGACCCGCGGGACGTGACCGTCGGCGACCCGCACGAGGTGGCGCGGGTGGCGCGGGTGCCGCTGGAGGACCTGGTCGACCCGGGCAACCGGTTCCGCATCCGGCACCCGTCCGGGTTCGTGGGGCCGGCCTTCGGCGTCGCCGGCATGGTCGTCTGGGGGTTCACCGCCGCGCTGCTCGACGCCATCCTCGACGCCGCCGGGCTGGCGCGGCCGTGGGACGCCCGCGACGTGCGCCCGCTGCCCGAGCCCGGTGCCCACTTCGCGTCGCTGCCCGGCTCGGTCGACGACGAGGACGAGGAGGACGCCGCCGCGCCGACGGTGGCCGACCCCGCGCCCGACGGCCCTCCGACGCGTACGGTTCCCCCGCGATGACGGGGTGGTGGCGGGGGGATGCCGTGCGGCTGCGGGCCGGCGGTCTGGTGATCGGAGCGGTGCTGGTCACCGGCGTGCTCTCCGCGTGCGGCGGCGGAACGCCCAGCCCGCCCGCGGCCTCGTCGACCGTGGCCCATGCCGGCACGGTGACGACGGCGCCCGACGGCGTCCAGGAGGTCACCCTGCAGACGCAGGACGACTACGTCTTCACGCCCGCGACGTTCACCGTGAAGCCCGGCCGGGTACGGCTGACCGTCGTCAACGTCGCCACGCAGCTGACCCACAACTTCCGGTTCACCCCCGGCAAGGGCCCCGCGGAGATCCCGGAGGACATCCCGTTGCTCGCCCCCGGCGACCGGAAGACGATCGAGTTCACCGTGCAGAGCCCGGGGAGCTACCGCTTCGAGTGCAGCTTCCACGTGCAGCTCGGCCAGGTCGGCACGATGAGGGTGGGCGGCTGAGTGATGTCCGTCGTCGACGTGGTGCTGATCGTCCTCGCGCTGCTGTTCGCCCTCTCCGGTTTCCGGCAGGGGCTGCTGGTCTCGGCCACGTCCATCCTCGGCTTCCTCGGCGGGGCGGTGCTGGGCGCGCAGCTGTCCGGCCCGGTCGCCGACCGGATCGACGGGTCGAGCGTGACCCGCGTGTTCGCCGCGCTGGTCGTCGTCCTGGCGGCGGCGCTGCTCGGCCAGATCCTGGCCGGTGCGGCCGGCCGGGCACTGCGCAAGCGGGTGACCTGGGAGCCGGCCAAGATGGTCGACTCGGTCGGCGGGGCCGTGGTGTCGGCGGCCTCGGTGCTGCTCGTCGCCTGGATGGTCGCCGCGCCGTTGGCCAGTTCACCGTTCCCGCCGGTGGCCAGCCAGGTGCGCCAGTCCGCGCTGGTGGCGGCGGTCGACCGGGCGATCCCCGACAGCGTCCGGTCGGTCTACGACTCGCTGCGCAAGGCCATCGACCGGCGCGGGCTGCCCGACGTCCTCGACCCGCTGACGCCCACGCAGGTGCGCAACGTCCCGCCGCCCAACCAGAACCTGCTCGCGAGCCCCGTCGTCTCGAAGGTCAAGGGCTCCGTCGTGAAGGTCACCGGGATCGCGCCGTCGTGCTCGCGGCAGATCGACGGCTCCGGGTTCGTCTACGCACGCGAGCGGGTGATGACCAACGCGCACGTGCTCGCCGGCGTCCGGCACCCGAAGGTGTTCGCCGAGGGGCGCCAGTACGACGCGACCCCGGTCTACATCGACGAGGAGACCGACATCGCGGTGCTCGACGTCCCCGGCCTGCCCGAGGTGCCGCTGGCGTTCGAGCCGAAGCGGGCTACCTCGGGCTCCGACACGATCATCATGGGCTATCCGGGTGGCGGCGGCCTCTACATCGGGCCGGCGCGGGTGCGCGACCGGGGCGAGATCAGCGGCCCCGACTTCCGCGACAAGCGGACCGTCCTCCGCGACGTCTACGCGCTGTACGGCACCGTGCGGGCGGGCAACTCCGGCGGCCCGCTGTTCGCGACCGACGGCAAGGTGCTCGGCGTCGTGTTCGCCTCCGCCATCGACGACCCGAGCACCGGCTACGCGCTCACCGCCCAGGAGGTGGCCAAGGCGGCGACCGCGGGCAGCACCGCGACCGCCGAGGTAGGCACCGGCGCCTGCGAGTGACCGCGCCCGGCGCAGCGGTCAGGCGACCGCCCAGCCCGCGATCGCCGCGCTGACGACGTCGGGCGCCTCCTCCTGGGGGAAGTGGCCGATGCCCGGCAGCTCCCGCCACTCGTAGGCGCCCGCGACGTAGCGTCCCGACCCGCGCGCGGTGGACGGCAGCACGCAGGTGTCGAGCTCGCCGTGCAGCTGGAGGGTGGGCGCGGTGATGGGGGCCGCCATCCGGCGGGCGTAGCGCAGGCCGTCGGGCCGCAGCTGCGAGCGGGCCGCCCAGCGGTGGTACTCCATCGCGCCGTAGGCGGCCTGCGGGATGCGCGCCGCCGACCGGTACCGCCGCACCGCATCGGCGAACTCGGCGGTGCCCGTCCACGCCGGACCGGCCCACCGCTGCAGCAGGTCGGCGACCGGGTCGTCGTCGGCCCGGGTGAGTCGCCGCTCCGGCAGCCGGGGCAGCTGGTAGCTCAGCGCGTAGCGCGACGCCCGCCGCTGCGCGGGGTCGGTCATCGCCGCCCGCAGCCGCCGGGGGTGTGCCATCGACAGCACGACCAGCCGCCGCACCGACCGGGGGTGCAGCGCGGCCGTCGTCCAGCCGAGCAGGCCGCCCCAGTCGTGCCCGACGAGAACGGCGTCCTGCTCGCCGAGGGCCCGGACCAGCGCCGCGATGTCGGCGGCGAGGGTGGGCAGGTCGTAGCCGCGGGGCGGCTTGTCGCTGGCGCCGTACCCGCGCAGGTCGGGCGCGACGGCGTGGAAGCCGGCGTCGGCGAGCGCGGTCAGCTGGTGCCGCCACGTCCACCAGAACTGCGGATAGCCGTGCAGCAGCAGCACGAGCGGCCCGCTGCCGGCTTCGGCGACGTGCAGCCGGACGCCGTTGGCCGAGATGTCGCGGTGCGTCCACGGGCCGGGCAGCAGCACGCTGGTCGCGTCCGGCGGCCCGTCCACGGGGACCGTCATCGCGTCGTCCGCGTCAGACCGTGTAGTGCTCGGTGCCCTGCCGCTGGACCCGGCCGTCGGTCACCTCGGGCACGGCGCGGTGGCGCTCGCCGGGAGCCTCGCGGTGCAGCACCTCGGGCAGGTCGTGGAGCGTCTCGAGGGTGCGTTCCGGCTTCTCGATCTTCTTGATCATCCGCCGGCCGACGAGGGCTGCGACCACGGCCACGAGCACGAGGGCGAACCAGACGATCAGGTAGGAGATCCAGCGGATCAGGCCCAGCCAGGTGAGGAACTCGGCCAGGGCGATGAAGAAGAAGAACGCCGAGAAGGCGAGGACGACGCCCGCGGCACCGAAGGCGCCGGCACCGATGCCGGCCTTCTTCGCCGACTTCCCGATCTCGACCTTGGCGAGCTCGACCTCACCGCGGATGAGCGTGGACACATCGGCCATCGCGCTCTTCGCGAGCGCCCCGACGGAGGGCTCCTCGGCCGACACGGACCGCCCCGGCAGGGCCGGCGACTCACTGTGGGCCACGGGTGACTCCTCCTTGGTTGGGGTTGACCGGAGCGTGCTGGTCAGCGGGCGGCACTGGGTGAATGGTGCCGCACGCCCGGAACCGGCGCGCCCCCACCACCCCCGATGGAGTCGCTGGGCGCCGAAAAACGGCACCCAGCGACTCCGGTCAGTCCTCGGCGGGGGCCGCGGGCAGCTTGTCCTTGATCATGTCCATCACCGACGAATCGGTGAGCGTGGTGACGTCGCCCAGGTCGCGGTTCTCGGCGATGTCGCGCAGCAGCCGGCGCATGATCTTGCCCGAGCGGGTCTTGGGCAGCTCCTGCACGACCATGATCTGGCGGGGCTTGGCGATCGGGCCGATGTCCTTGGCCACGTGGGTGCGCAGCTGCTGCACCAGGTCGTCGCCGGAATCCTCGGCGTTCCCGCGCAGGATCACGAACGCGACGATGCCCTGGCCGGTGGTGGGGTCGCTCGCGCCGACCACCGCCGCCTCGGCCACGGTCGGGTGCGCGACCAGCGAGGACTCCACCTCGGTGGTCGAGATGCGGTGGCCCGACACGTTCATCACGTCGTCGACCCGGCCGAGCAGCCAGATGTTGCCGTCGGCGTCCTTCTTCGCGCCGTCGCCGGCGAAGTAGACGTTCTTCCCGAACCGCGACCAGTAGGTGTCGACGTACCGGTCGTCGTCGCCCCAGATGGTGCGCAGCATCGACGGCCAGGGCTCGGTGAGCACCAGCAGCCCGGTCGAGTCGTCGGCCAGCTCGTTGCCCTCGTCGTCGACGACCTTGGCGGAGATGCCGGGGAACGCGTGCTGGGCGGAGCCGGGCACGAGCGACGTGACGCCGGGCAGCGGCGTGATCATGTGCGCCCCGGTCTCGGTCTGCCACCAGGTGTCCACGATCGGGCAGCGGCCCCCGCCGATGTGCTCGTGGTACCAGAGCCAGGCCTCCGGGTTGATCGGCTCACCGACCGACCCGAGCACCCGCAGGCTGGACAGGTCGTGCCCCCGCGGCACGTCCTCGCCCCACTTCATGAACGTCCGGATCACCGTCGGGGCGGTGTAGAGGATCGTGACCCCGTACTTCTCGACGATGTCCCACCACCGGCCGCGGTGCGGGGTCTCCGGCGTGCCCTCGTACATGACCGACGTGGCCCGGTTGGCCAGCGGGCCGTAGACGATGTAGCTGTGGCCGGTGACCCAGCCGACGTCGGCCGCCGTCCAGAAGACGTCGTCGTCGGGCTTGAGGTCGAACGTCGCCCAGTGCGTGTAGGCGACCTGCGTCAGGTAGCCGCCGCTGGTGTGCAGGATGCCCTTCGGCTTCGCCGTCGTGCCCGACGTGTACATGATGTAGAGCGGGTGCTCGGCGTCGAAGGACTCGGGCTCGTGCTCGGTCGACTGCCGCTCGACGACGTCGTCCCACCACAGGTCGCGGCCCTCGGTCCACTCGACGTCCTGACCGGTGCGCTTGACCACGACCACGTTGCGGACGCCGGGGCTGCGGCCCACCGCGTCGTCCACGGCCGGCTTGAGCGCGCTGGGCGCACCCCGGCGGTAGCCGCCGTCGGAGGTGATGACCAGGACGGCGCCGGCGTCGTCGAGGCGGCTGGCCAGCGCGTCGGCGGAGAAGCCGCCGAACACGACCATGTGGACGGCGCCGATGCGGGCGCAGGCCAGCATCGAGATCACCGTCTCGGGGATCATCGGCATGTAGATCGCCACGCGGTCGCCGGCCCGGACGCCGAGCTCGAGCAGCGCGTTGGCCGCCTTGCAGACCTCGTCCTTCAGCTGGGCGTAGGTGATCGTGCGGGTGTCGCCGTCCGGCTCGCCCTCCCAGAAGTAGGCGACCTGGTCGCCGTGGCCGTCCTCGACGTGCCGGTCGACGCAGTTGTAGGCGACGTTGAGCTTGCCGCCGACGAACCACTTGGCGAAGGGGGGCTTGCTCCAGTCGAGCACCTCGTCCCACTCCTGGGTCCAGGTCAGCCGGCGGGCCGCCTTCGCCCAGAACGCCAGCCGGTCGCCGGCCGCCTCGTCGTAGACGTCGGGGCCCACGTTGGCGTGGGTGGCGAGGCTCCCGGGCGGGGCGAAGGTCCGGCCCTCCGCGGTGGTGGTCTCGCCGGCCGTGTCGCTCATGCGCTGCCTCCCGTGTCCGGCGCCGCGCGGGGGGACCGGCGGCGTGCCGTGGCTCAGACCACACCGTATGACCCGGGCCCGGGCTGCGTCTCCCGGGTGCGACGTCGCCGGACGACGACGACGAGACTCGTGCGGTGACCGAGGGCGGACAGGAGACCGTGGCGGCCCGCATCCCGGGTGCCGCCGCGCTGGGGCTGGTGGTCCCGCCGTCGGCCGGGCTCGTGCCGGCGACGCGGCTCGCCGACCCCGCCTGGACGGTCGGCGTCATCGGCGCCGGCCGGGCGGACCGCCGGGTGGCCGCCACGCTGTGGTGGTACTCGGTGTCCGCGGTACTGGTCACGCCGCCGCTGGCCGGGCTGGTCACGGGAGTGCCGCTCTCGGGGCGGCTGGTCGACACGGCGCTGGCGTTCCGCGCCGATGGCCTGCCGGTCGCCGCGGTGTCCTCGGCGCGGGGCGCCGACGTCGCGGCCGAGCTCCGCGAGAGCCTGGCCGCGGCCGTGTCGGCGGTGGCCGCCGCCGGGCGGATGCGCACCCGACCGCTCTGGGCGATCGCCACCGACTCGCTCGCCAACCGCCTTCTGGAGCTGGGCCGCGCGCTGCGCGACGTGCCCGCCGTGACGGCGCTGGCCGCGCCCCTGGCCGCCGCGATCGGGGCCCCGCTGCCGGTTCCGCGCTACGTCGACGTCGCGGGGGCGCGGTTCACCCGGCGCGCCTCGTGCTGCCTGGTCGACCGGGCCACAGGCCAGGAGATGTGCACGTCCTGCCCGCGTCGTCCCCCCGCGGAGCGGGCCGCGCTGCTGGAGCAGGCGGCCCGCTGGTTCTGACGGAGTGGCTCGGTGACGGATTCCGTCACCCGGCGACCCCATCAGGGGAGGAACAGCATCGAGTCGCCGAACTCGTGCCACCGGTACCCGCCGGCGACGGCCCGCCGGTACGCGGCGGCGACCGGATCGGGCCCGGCGACCGCCTCCAGCAGCTGCAGGTGGCTGGCCTCGGGGGCGTGCAGACCGGTGATCAGGCCGGTCACCACCCGGGCCGGGCGCTCGGCGCCGAGCACGAGATCGGTCCAGCCGCGGCCGGCGTGGACCGCGCCGTCGTCGTCGGCCACCGTCTCCAGCGCCCGCGTGACGGTCGTGCCGACCGCCACGACGCGCCCGCCGGCCCGCCGCGTGCCGTTGACCAGCCGGGCGGTCGGCTCGGGGACGGCGAACGGCTCGGGGGCGGGTGGCTCGTGCAGCTCGGGGCTGGAGACGCCGGTGTGCAGGGTCAGCGGGGCGACCGCGATGCCGCGGACCATGAGCCGGAGCAGCAGCCGCTCGGTGAACGGCCGCCCGGCGCTGGCCATCTCGGCGCTGCCCGGCTCGCCGGCGTAGACGTTCTGGTAGGCGGCCAGCGGGAACGGGCCGGAGACGTAGCCGTACCGGATGGGCTCCCCGTGCCCGGGCAGGTACACCCGCGGGAGCACGGCGGGCTCGGTGCGGGCACGCCGCAGCCGGGATGCCTGTCGCGGGTCGGGAAAGCCGTCGAGGAGGGTCAGCTGAAGCCCGCCGGGGAGCGCCAGCACCGTTCCCGGCTCGGCGCCGAGGTCGGGACCGGAGTTGTCCCGCCGGCGCAGTTCCACGACCCAGTCGCCGTCGTCCAGCGTGGCGGAGACGTGCAGCGGCACCGGAACGCCGTCCGCGCGCCGGGCCTCGACCCGCGCCGGAAGCGTCGCCGACGTGTTGACCACGACGAGATCGCCCGGCTCGAGCAGCCCGGGCAGGTCGCGGAACAGCGTGGAGGTGACGCCGCCAGGGCGTACGGCCATCAGCCGAACCTCGTCGCGGGCCAGGCCCTGCCACTCCGGCGGCGCGGTGGCGTCGGCGCCCGCCGGCATGGTGAACGCGGCGGTCACCGTGCGGCTCCGGCCGGGGCGAGCTCCGCGGCCCGGTAGCGGCCGCTCGGCAGGTCGCCGTCGACGAGCGTCAGCAGGGCCGGGACGACGGTCTCGGGGGCGGGCAGGCCGCCGAGGTCCTCGTCCGGGACGGCGGCGCGGTGCAGATCGGTGGCCATGTCACCGGGGTCGACGGCGTAGATCCGCAACCCCGGCTCCTCGACGGCGAGGACGGCGGTGAGCTGGTCGAGCGCGGCCTTGCCGGCGCCGTACCCGCCCCAGCCGGCGTAGGCCTCGACC
>DASYGS010000144.1:0-5916 GCA_035999465.1 Blastococcus sp.
GCCAGTTCACGGTGCGGCCCAGCGCCGCCGCGTAGCGCTCCACGGTCGAGAGCCGGGCGTCCAGTTCCCCGCTCTCCAGCCGTGCGACGGCGGACTGCGAGGTGCCCATCCGCGCGGCGATCTCGGTCTGGCTGAGGTCGCCCTCCCGGCGGACCCGCACCAGCTCCTCGATCAGCTCACGCCGGCGACCGGCCAGGTCCTGCAGGCCCGGGAACAGCGTCCGACGCGGCGGCGGCATACCAGAAACGGTATGCCTTTTCCGCTATATCGGGAAGCCTCTTCGAGTTGATCATCGTCTGCGTGCACGGGACACGGCGCGACGCGCCGCTGCGGCGAGCACGCAGACGATGATCAACTTCGGAGGGGGGGTGATCAACTCGGGAGGGGTGCCCGTTCCGCCGTCCGGTGGATGGGCCCCTCGATGCCGGCCAGGCGCTCGCCCGACCCGCCCCACCGGCCGGCGATGATCTCCGCCGCGATCGAGACGGCCGTCTCCTCCGGCGTGCGGGCACCCAGGTCCAGCCCGATCGGCGACGACAGCCGGGCGATCTCCTCCTTGGTGAGCCCGGCCTCGGCCAGCCGCTCCTCCCGCTCCTCGTGCGTGCGCCGCGAGCCCATCGCGCCGACGTAGGCGACGGGGATGCGCAACGCCACCTCCAGCAGCGGGACGTCGAACTTCGGGTCGTGGGTGAGCACGCAGAGCACCGTGCGCTCGTCGATCCGGCCGGCGTCCACCTCGGCCTGCAGGTAGCGGTGCGGCCACTCGACGACCACCTCGTGCGCGTCGGGGAAGCGCTTGGGTGTCGCGAACACCGGCCGGGCGTCGCAGACGGTCACCCGGTAGCCGAGGAAGGCGCCCACCCGGGCCACGGCCGCGGCGAAGTCGATCGCCCCGAACACCACCATGCGGGCCCGCGGGGCGAAGGAGTTCACGAACAGGCTCAGGTCGTCGCCGCGCCGCTCGCCGTCGTGGCCGAAGTGCAGCATCGCCGTCCGGCCGGCCGCCAGCATGCCGCGGGCGTCGGCGGCGACGGCATCGTCCAGCCGCTGCAGGCCGAGCGTGCCCGACACGCGGTCCGGCCAGATCACCAGCCGGCGGCCCAGCCGGTCCTCCGGGCCCTGCACGCAGGTGACGACGGCGACGGGCTCGTGCCGGCCGACCGAGTCGGCGATCTCGCCCAGCTCGGGGAACGACTCGCGCGACACCGTCTCGACGAAGACGTCGAGGATCCCGCCGCAGGTCAGGCCCACGGCGAAGGCGTCGTCGTCACTCACGCCGTAGCGCTCGAGCGTGGGCACGCCCGTCTGGACGACGTCCTTGGCCTCCTCGTAGACCGCACCCTCGACGCAGCCGCCGGACACGCTGCCCACCGCGGTGCCGTCGGGGCCGACCAGCATCGACGCGCCGGCCGGGCGTGGGGCCGAGCGCCAGGTGGCGACCACCGTGCCCATGCCGACGGTCTCGCCCGCCTGCCACCAGCCGACCAGGTCCTCGAGCACGTCACGCATCGCCGTCTCCTCCTCCTGATGGAGTCGCTCGGTGCCGGAAACCGTCACCCAGCGACTCCGTCGACTCCTCATGCATGCTCGATCACCCTGACCAGCTCCTCGAAGGCCGCCATGCTGTGGCCCGACACGAAGTGGCCGATCGAGGGCAGCGCCGCCTGCATGCCGGCGGTGAGCGGCTCGTAGCCGGCGCGCCCCTTGTGCGGGTTCACCCAGACGACGGCGTGGGCCAGCCGCGCCAGCCGGGTCATCTGCTCGGCGAGCAGCTCAGTGCCGCCGCGCTCCCACCCGTCGCTGCAGATGACGACCACCGCGCCGCGCGCCGTCCCACGCTGGCCCCACCGGTCGAGGAAGGCCTTGAGCACCTCGCCCAGCCGCGTGCCGCCCGACCAGTCGGGGATCGCCGACCCGCTCGCGGTCAGCGCCGCGTCGGGGTCGCGCAGCTTCATCTCGCGGGTCACCCGGGTCAGCCGGGTGCCGATGGTGAACACCTCGGTCGAGGCCGGCCGAGCCCGGGCGGCGGCGTGCGCGAACCGCAGCAGCGCGTCGGCGTAGGGCGTCATCGAGCCGGAGACGTCGATCAGCAGCACCACGCGCCGCGGCCGGGGCGTGCGCCGGCGGTGCATCAGCCGCGTGACCTCGCCGCCGTCGCGCAGCGCCCGCCGGACGGTCCGGGCCGGATGGACGGCGCCCTGAGCGCTCGGCCGCCGGCGCCGCGCGGGCCGCATCGGGGTGGCCGGCACCAGCAGGGCGAACAGCCGGCGCAAGTGGTCGCGCTCGGCCACGGTCAGGCCGGCGACGTCGCGGTGGCGCAGCACCTCGTCGGCGCTGGCCTGCGTGGCGAGGTCCTGGGTCTCGGCGTCCTCGACCTGCCCGGTGCCCGGCTCGAGCGGCGCGGATGCCGACAGCTGGGGCGGGGCGGCCGCCGCCGACCGGGTCGCCCGCGGCGCCTCGCCCGCGAAGTAGGCGGCGAACGCGGCGTCGTAGCGGTCGAGGTCGTCGGGGCCGCCACATAGCGTCAGGCGCCCGGCCCAGTAGACGGCGGTCGGGTCGAGCACGTCGAGGGCCCCCAGCGCGGCCAGCATCGCCTCGACCCGGTCCGGGGATGCCGTCACGCCGGCGTGCCGCAGCGTGCGGGCGAACCCGAGCACCGTGTCGACGACGTCCCGCGAGCGCGTCGCGGTGCCGACCGCAGCGTCAGCCACCGAAGAGCGCCCCCCGGGTCAGGGCCTGCACCCGGTCGGTGTCCTCGCGGTACTTGAGGACGGCGCCCAGCGTCCGCGCGGCGAGCTCGGGATCGAGGTCGCGCGCCCCGAGGGTGTGCAGCGCCGTGGCCCAGTCCATGGCCTCGGCGATCCCCGGGGGCTTGAGCAGGTCGAGCGTGCGCAGCTTCGCCGTCGCGCGGGCCACCTCGCGGGCCAGCTGCTCGGTGACGTCGGGCAGCCGCCGGCGCAGGATCGCCACCTCGCGGTCGAAGTCGGGGTGCTGCAGCCAGTGGTAGAGGCACCGGCGCTTCAGGGCGTCGTGCACCTCGCGCGTGCGGTTGGACGTGAGCACGACCAGGGGCGGGGTCGCTGCCCGCACGGTGCCGAGCTCGGGGATCGAGATGGTGAAGTCCGACAGCACCTCGAGCAGGAACGCCTCGAACTCGTCGTCCGCCCGGTCGATCTCGTCGACGAGCAGCACGCTCGGGGAGTCCTCCAGCGCCTGCAGCAGCGGGCGGGCGAGCAGGAAGCGGCGGTCGTAGAGCGAGGCCTCGAGCGCCGCGGTGTCGTCGGCGGCGTGCGCGGCCTCGGCGGCCCGCAGGTGCAGCAGCTGGCGGCCGAAGTCCCAGTCGTAGAGCGCCTGGCTGGCCTCGAGGCCCTCGTAGCACTGCAGCCGGTACAGCGGGCGGCCGGTGACCTCGGCCAGCGCGTGCGCCAGCGCGGTCTTGCCGACCCCGGCCTCGCCCTCCAGGAAGAGCGGCCGGTGCATGACCAGCGCGAGGTAGGCGGCCGTGGCGAGCCCCTCGTCGGGCAGGTAGCCGGTCTTCTCCAGCGCGGCCGCGAGCTCGTCGGGCGCGGCGAAACCCGCGCGTTCGGCCACGATCGGCTGCAGGGTGGGCTCGCTCACACCTGCGAGCATCCCACCTGCGCCGACAGGGGCGGCGGGTCGGCTGCGACGTCGCGCAACGTCGGCACCGGGGCACCGCAGGGCATCCGCCGTCTGCAGGGCACGATGGCGGCATGCCTACGCCGTCCGACGACCTCGCCCTCGGCAACGATCTGCGCAGCTTCGTCGACGCCTCCCCCTCGCCCGGCCACGCGGTGGCCGAGCTCGCGCGGCGGCTCGAGGCGGCCGGGTTCACCGAGTTGGCCGAGACCGACTCCTGGGCGCCGTCGCCCGGCGCCGGCCACTACGTGGTCCGGCACGGCAGCCTCGTCGCGTTCCGGATGGGGAGCCGGCCGCTGTCGGAGGCGGGGCTGCGCATCGTCGGCACCCACACCGACTCGCCGACGTTCAAGGTGCGCCCGCATGCCGACGTCCGGCAGGCGGGCTACCGGCTGATCGGGGTCGAGCCCTACGGCGGCGGACTGTGGCACACCTGGCTCGACCGTGAGCTCACCGTCGCGGGGCGCGTGGCGGTGCGGGGCCGCGGGACGACGCTGGTCCGGCTGCCCGGCGCGCCCCTGCGGCTGCCGTCCCTGGCGATCCATCTGGACCGGAGCGTGCGGGAGGGGCTGACGCTCGACCCACAGAAGCACCTGGTGCCGGTGTGGGACCGCGACCTGGGCACCGAGCCGGGCCTCGCCGAGGCGCTGGCCGATGCGGTGGGCGCCGACCCGGACGACGTCGTGGGCCACGACCTGGTGCTCACCGACACCCAGCCCGCCGCCGTGGCCGGGGCGGACGGCAGCTGGGTCGCCGCGCCGCGGCTGGACAACCAGGGCAGCTGCCACTCGGGCCTGCACGCGCTGCTGGCCGCCGTGGCGGGTGAGCGCACCCAGGTCCTCGTCTGCAACGACCACGAGGAGGTCGGCAGCGGGTCGATGTCCGGGGCACGCGGGAGCTTCCTGGAGGACGTCGTGCTGCGCCTGGCCGCCGCGACCGATCCGGCCGATCCGCAGGCGGTCCACCGCGCGATCGCCCGCTCGGTGCTGGTCTCGGCCGACATGGCGCACGCCGTGCACCCGACGCGCTCGGAGCGGCACGAGCCGGCGCACCAGCCGCAGCTCGGCGGCGGTCCCGTGCTCAAGCTGAACGCCAACCAGGCCTACGCGACCGACGCGACGACCGGCGGCTGGTTCACCGAGCGCTGCGCCGAGGCCGGCGTGCCGGTGCAGCACTTCGTCAGCCGGGCCGACCTGCCCTGCGGGAGCACGATCGGGCCGCTCACCGCCACCCGGCTCGGCATCGCGACGGTCGACGTCGGCGCCCCGACGCTGGCGATGCACTCGTGCCGGGAGCTCGTCTCGGCGCTCGACGTCCCCCTGATGGTCTCCGCCCTGACCGCCTGCCTGGAGAGCTGACCCTGCATCCTCCGCGGGATCGGCGTGTCACCCGGCGCCGGCGCCCGACCCGTGCCTAGCGTCGGCGGGTGCCTCCCCGTTCGCCGTACGACAACCTCGTCCATCCCCGCACGGTCAAGAAGCCCAGCCCGCAGGTCGAGGCCGAGCGCGACCTCGTCGTCGAGGACCCGAGCTCGGGCTTCGTCGGCGCCGTGGTGCGCTGCGAGAAGGACGTCGTCCACCTCGAGGACCGCTTTGGGAAGGTGCGCGCCTACCCGCTCGGCCCCGGCTTCTGGGTGGACGGCCGGCCGGTCGTGCTGGTCCGGCCGCGGCAGCAGGCACCGGCGCTGCCGAACCGGAGCGCGTCCGGGTCGACCTACGTGGCCAATGCGCGCGCCCGGGTCGCCCGCGAGGGCCGCATCTACGTGGAGGGCAAGCACGACGCCGAACTCGTGGAGAAGGTCTGGGGTCACGACCTGCGCATCGAGGGCGTCGTCGTCGAGCCGCTGCACGGCGTCGACGACCTGCCCGCGATCGTGCGCGACTTCCGCCCGGCCTCGGGACGGCGCCTCGGCGTGCTGGTCGACCACCTGGTGAAGGGGTCCAAGGAGTCGCGGATCGCCGAGCAGATCACCGGCGCGCACTCGCTCGTCGTCGGCCACCCGTTCATCGACATCTGGCAGGCGGTCAAGCCGTCGGTGGTGGGCATCAAGGCGTGGCCGTCGGTCCCCAGGGGCGAGGACTGGAAGACCGGCGTCTGCACGCGGCTGGGCTGGGAGGACGACACCGGCTACGTCTGGGCACAGCGCATCCTCGCCCGCGTGCGCACCTGGACCGACCTGGAGCCCACCCTGATCGGCCGGGTGGAGGAGCTGATCGACTTCGTCACCACCGACTGATGGAGTCGCTCGAGCGCACCTGG
>DASYGS010000007.1:0-33967 GCA_035999465.1 Blastococcus sp.
CATGCACATCGACGGTGTCGCCTTCTTCGGCCCGGTCATCAGCAAGGTGCCCACCGGCGAGGACGCGGGCAAGGCGTTCGACGGCGCCGTCCTGCTGGCGAACCTCCCCGACTTCTGGGAGCTCAAGCGCACCCGCACCGCCGGCCCGGACATGGAGAGCGTCCCGGCCGACGCCCTCGAGCTCACCGGCCGCCGCTGATACCTGCGCCTCTGGAGTTGATCATCGTCTGCCTGCACGCGACACGGGCCGCCGCGCCGCGGATTCCTGCACGCAGGCGATGATCAACTGCGCGGGGGTCGGGAGACCGGCGCGTACGGCATCCTGGCCCCATGCCGCACCCCACCCGTCAGCGCATCTTCATCTCCGGCGCCAGCGCCGGCCTGGGCGAGGGCATGGCCCGCCGGTTCGCCCCGATGGGGCGGGATCTCGCCCTGGTCGCGCGCCGTGGTGACCGGCTCGAGGCGCTCCGCAAGGAGTTGCTGGCCGCGCACCCCGGCATCCGGGTCGAGGTCGCCGAACTCGACGTCGACGATGCCGACGCGGTGGCCCGCGTGATCCCGGACCTGGCCGGGCGGCTCGGTGGCCTCGACCGCGTGATCGTGAACGCGGGCATCGGCAAGGGCGCCTCGATCGGCACAGGCAAGGCCTGGGCCAACCGGGCCACGCTCTACACCAACGTGCTCGGCTCGCACGCCCAGTGCGAGGCGGCGATGGAGCTCTTCCGGGCCCAGGGTGCCGGGCACCTGGTGCTCATCTCCTCGGTCGCCTCGATCCGGGGCATGCACGGCACCCGGACGGCGTACGGCGCGAGCAAGGCCGCCCTGAACGCGCTGGCCGAGGGCATTCGCTCCGACGTCCTCGGCAGTGCCATCCGGGTGACGACGGTCCTGCCCGGCTTCATCGAGACCGACATCAACGTCGGGCGCCGCGGCCTGTTCACCGTCGGCCTGGACACGGGCGTCCGCGCGCTCACCGCGTCGATCGAGCGCGAGCCAGTGCGGGCGTTCGTGCCCGAGTGGCCGTGGCGGCCGGTGGCGCGCCTGATGCGGGTCCTGCCGATCTCGGTGGTCCGCCGCCTGACCTGACCGGACTTCCGGCGCCGAAGTCCCGTCACCAGCTGATGCGCATCGGGCGGCCGCGGCGGTCGAGTGCGTCGTCCCCGACCGACTCGGCCGTGCCGTCGGCGATCCGCCGGGCCGACCAGGCCGCGGCGCACGCGTCGAGCGCGTCGACGGCGGGCATCCCGACGGGCGCACCGGCGAGTGCGTCGAGCACGTCCATCACCGGCTGCAGTGCCCGCACCCGCTGGGCAAGCCCACGCCCGCTCGCTTTCGGGTCGATCACCCGCGGGTCGAGCGCGCGGAAGGCCAGCTCGGGGTGCACCTCGGCCACGTGCCCGGCCGGCGGCTCGCCCAGGGCGTCGTCCACGGCGCGGATCGCGGGGACCAGGTTCCAGGTCTGCACCGACAGCGCCCGGCCCGAGGCGGCCCGCGACACCGCGCACGCGGTCGCGTAGTCGGGCACGTCCAGCACGCACCGGAGGGGAGCGGGGAAGACCGAGCTCCCCGCCTGGCCGAGCCGTTTCCGGGCCGTGACGTCGCAGGCGCGCGGGCCGTCGTCCGACAGCCCGATCGGCATGTCGATGCCGACGACGTCGACGCCGGGCACGGCGAGGACGGCGGTCATGTCGGGCAGCGCCAGCAGCATCACCGTCCGGCCGTCGAGGAGGGCACCGGCCCAGGCCCCGCGCCATCCGTCGACCCCCAGCACCGCCACGGGGCGAGCCTGGCAGACCTGAGAGACTCGCCGTCGTGCGCGTCTTCATCGGTACCGATCACGCCGGCCTCGAGTTCAAGGAGCACCTGAAGAAGGCGCTCAGCGACGCCGGCCACGAGCCGGTCGACTGCGGGGCGTTCGAGTACGACGCCCAGGACGACTACCCGCCGTTCTGCTTCGCGGTGGGGGAGCGGACCGTCGCCGAGCCCGGCTCCCTGGGCGTCGTCATCGGCGGCTCCGGCAACGGCGAGCAGATCGCGGCGAACAAGGTGCCGGGCGTGCGTGCGGCGCTGGTCTGGAACATCTCGACCGCCCAGCTCGCCCGCCAGCACAACGACGCCAACGTCGTCGCGGTCGGCGCCCGCCAGCACTCCGACGACGAGGCGACGGCCCTCGTCCTGGAGTTCCTGGGGACGCCGTTCAGCGGCGACGAGCGGCACGTCCGCCGGATCGGCCTGATCAGCGACTACGAGCGCGAGCGCCACCGCCCGGCCGGCGGCCTGCCGACCACCGCCGGCCCCGCCTGACTAGAACTCGTCGGGGCACCACGGCGGTACCGGCCAGCCGAACGCGGTCGATGCCAGGGTGACCGCCCCTGGGCTGACCTCGCGCACGCGGCCGGCCGCGTGCAGCGTGCCCAGCGAGGTACCGCCCAGGTAGGCGGCGCCGAGCTCCTCGATGCCGAGCACGAGGTCGGGATCGCGGTCGGTGCGGGCGCAGTGCGCCCCGGCCGGGTGGCCGGTGAGCCGCCAGCGGCCGGCGTTCCACGGGCAGAACTCGTCGCGGACCTCGAGCACCAGGTCGATCGGCGCCGGGTAGCGGCGGGCCGCCAGTGCCCGGTCGACGTCGACGAGCCGCACCCACAGCGCGTCGATCGGCGTGCTCTTCAGGGCCCGGCCGTCGGCGAGCAGGTGGCGCAGCGGGTCGTCGGCCGACGCCATCGGCGCCCGCACGTTGCGCACCAGGTCGATGGAGAGCAGGAACTGCCAGAGGGCCGCGTACGCCGCGGGGGTGGTGGCCCTGATCTCCGGCACGGACAGGTTGTTCTCCGGCTCGCTGTCGTCGGTCCACGAGGCCTTGATGCGGAAGCAGGCGTAGCCGGTGACGGTGCCGTCGGCGTCGGTGTGGAGCAGGTACCGGCGCGCCGTCCACCCGTGCCGCTGCTCGGGGTCGTCGCGGAGCACGCGGTCCCACCAGCGGTCGTCGCGGGCGAGGTTGCCGGGCACGTGCACGCGCGCCGCCTCGTGGACCCCGGGCGCGGCCGCCCGGTAGGCCTCCAGCGACACCTCGTCGACCCGACCCGTGCCGAGGTCGACGTCGGCGCGCAGCCGCATCCGCTGGGTGGTGCCGGTGAAGCCGGCGCGGTAGCTGGCCGGCGCGTAGCCGAACCGGCCGTAGATCGGGTACTCGGCGGCCCACAGCGCGGCCACCGGTTCCTCCTGCCGTTCGTGCACCTCGGTGAGCTGGCGCCGCATGATCGCGGTCAGGACGCCCCGCCGGCGATGGGTCGGTGCCACGGTGATCCAGGTGACGCCCGCACACGGCACGACGGCGCCGGGCACGGTGAGCTGCAGGCTGTAGATCCCGCCCGTGGCGGCCATCCGGTCGCCGTCGGGCAGCACCAGCGAGCGGTCCAGCTCGGCGAGCGGGGACGGCGTCTCGCGGAACGGCCCGGACGGCACCTCGCCGAACGCGTCGTCCATGGCGCGGACGAGCGCGGGCCACTCCTCGGTGGTCGCGGGTCGGAGCTGGGCGGAGAGATCATCGGTCACGGGGACTGTCTACCGAACGGGTCGGACAGGACGCCAACGAGTTCCCGGCGGCGTCAGCTGCGCAGGTACGCGAGGGTGGCCAGCACGCGACGGTGCTGGTCGTCGTCCTGGATCAGGCCGAGCTTGGCGAAGATGTGCTGCGTGTGCTTCTCGACCGCGCCGGGGGTCACGACCAGCGTGCGGGCGATCGCGGCGTTGGAGGCGCCTTCCGCGATGAGGGCGAGCACCTCCCGCTCGCGCGTGGTCAGCCGCTGCAGCGGGTCGTCGGCGCGGCGGCGGGCGAGCAGCTGGGCGACCACCTGCGGGTCGAGCACGGTGCCGCCGCCGACGACGTCCTCGAGCGCGGTGAGGAACGTGTCGACGTCGGCCACGCGGTCCTTGAGCAGGTAGCCCACCCCGCCGTTGCCGTCGGCGAGCAGTTCGTCGGCGTAGGCCACCTCGACGTACTGGGAGAGCACGAGCACGGCCGTCCCGGGCACGGCCCGCCGGGCCTCGACCGCCGCGCGGAGCCCCTCGTCGGTGTGCGTCGGCGGCATGCGGACGTCGACGACGGCGACGTCGGGGCGGTGCTCGACCGCCGCGCGCACCAGCGACGGCCCGTCGCCGACCGAGGCGACCACCTCGGCGCCGGTCTCCTCGAGCAGCCGGACCAGGCCCTCGCGCAGCAGGACCGAGTCCTCGGCCAGGATCACGCGCACGGGAGGTCCGCGGTCAGCCGGGTGGGTCCGCCGCGCGGGCTGTCCACCGCCAGGACGCCGTCCACCGCGAACAGCCGGTCGGCGAGCCCGGCCAGCCCGTGACCGGGTGCCAGGACGGCGCCGCCGGTGCCGTCGTCCTCCACGACGACCCGCAGCCGCCCGTCGCCCTGGGCGACCTGCACCCGGCAGGCGCCGGCGTCGCTGTGCTTGGCGACGTTGGCCAGCGCCTCGCTCACCACGAAGTAGGCGGTGTTCTCGGTGACCGGCGCGAGCCGGGTCTCCGGAAGCTGCACGTCGAGGTCGACCGGCACGGGGGAGCGGGCGGCGACGGCGGCCAGGGCCGCGGCCAGACCGCGGTCGGCGAGCACGGGCGGGGCGATGCCGCGGGAGAGCGCCCGCAGCTCCTCGAGGGTCTCCCGCGCCTGGCCGGCGGCCTCGTCGAGGGTCGCGCGGGCCGCCTCGGGGTCGCGGTCGAGCTGACGCTGGGCGCGGGAGAGGTCCATGCTCAGGCGGACCAGTCGCTGCTGCGGCCCGTCGTGGATGTCGCGCTCGAGCCGGCGCAGCGCCACGGCCTCGGCGGCGACCGCGGCGTTGCGGCCCTCGGTGAGCCGGCCGAGTTCGGCCTGGGTGGCCGCGCGCGAGGTCAGCAGCAGCCGTCCCAGCGAGGCCTGGAGCACGGCCGCGGCGCGGACGACGAACGGCGTCAGCACCGCGAACACCAGCCCGATCGCCGTGTAGGCGGCGATCCGCCAGCCGGTGCTGTCCGGCAGGCCGACGAGCTGGAGCAGGTCCTCGCTGTTCGGGCTCTCGGGGGGCAGCGCCCACTGCCAGGCGCCGTACGTCAGGCCGCCGAGGGTGACCGACCACATGGCGACCGTGACCGCGAACGCGAGGACAGCGAGGGGCAGGCGCAGTACGGAGTGCAGCGCGTCCAGCCAGGTCTGCGGGTCCTTGAGCGGCGTGACCAGCCGGCTGACCGGGCGGGCGCCGGCCGCGGCGCGCCGGTACGCCGGCGTGGGTAGCTCGCGGTCCAGGACGGCGGGCAGCAACCGCCGCTCGGCGGTCGCCAGGCCGCGGGCGGCGAGCAGGGTGCTGACGAGCACCGGGACGCCGATCCAGATGATCAGCAGGCCGACCCCGGCGCTGAGCCCGGTGACGACGACGGTGAACGCGACGATCCCCAGCGGCAGGCCGATCAGGCCGTAGCCGGTGTCGACGCCGAGCTGCCGGAACCAGCCGCGGCGGCGGGGGAGCGAGAGGGGGGAGGACATGGTCGGGAGGACGGCGGTGTCTGTGGTCATGCCGTCGAGCCTGGTTCCGGCGCCGGCCGGATCCCATCCCGCCGGCCGGTCGATCGGCGGTCGGGCTTGCCCGACCTCGGTGCGCTGATCATGTCGGTCGAGATGCTCCCCGGTCGTGCGGAGGGCTGTCCAGCACCGACAGCCCGGTCGGGGGACTCCCGTCTGTCGGTGCCCTGTGATGTGCTGGGCGCCACATCGACGGGAGGGGTGGTCTCAGGTGACCAGCGTGGCTATCGGCGCCGTGGAGGAGCTCGACCCGCGGCTGCTCGAGCACCGTCGTGAGCTGACCGGGTACTGCTACCGGATGCTCGGCTCGGCCTTCGACGCCGAGGACGCCGTCCAGGAGACGCTCGTGCGGGCGTGGCGCGGGCTGGCCGCTTTCGAGGGGCGCTCGGCGCTGCGCTCGTGGCTGTACCGGATCGCGACCAACGTCTGCCTCGACCAGCTCTCCGGCCGGCAGCGGCGGGCCCTGCCGATGGACCTGTCGGGCTCGCCGTGGCAGCCCGTCGAGCACTCGCTGGCGGCACGGCGGCCGGGCACCGCGTGGGTGGAGCCGATCCTCGACCGCCAGGTGCTGGCCGACGACGCGGACCCGGCCGAGCAGGTCGTCGAACGGGAGTCGATCCGGCTGGCGTTCGTGGCCGCGCTCCAGTACCTGCCGCCGCGGCAGCGCGCCGTCCTGCTGCTGCGTGACGTGCTGCGCTGGAAGGCCGACGAGGTCGCGGAGTTGCTCGACACCACGACGGCGGCGGTCAACAGCGCGCTGCAGCGAGCCCACGCCGCGCTCGCCGAGCGGGGCGGGGTGCCGGAGCCCGCGACCCTGGACGACGACGACCGCGAGCTGCTCGCCCGCTATCTCGACGCGTTCGAGCGCTACGACATCGACACCCTCGTCGGGCTGCTCCGCGACGACGCGACGCAGCACATGCCGCCGTTCGAGATGTGGTTGCGCGGCGCCGACGACATCGTGGCCTGGATGCTCGGCCCGGGCGCCGGGTGCCGGGGGTCCCGGCTGCTGCCTCTCGAGGCCAACGGGTCACCGGCGTTCGCGCAGTACCGGCTGCGGGCCGACGGCGGCCACGAGCCGTGGGCGCTGCACGTGCTCGAGCTCCGGGGCGGCCGGGTCGCCCACATCTCGAGCTTCCTCGAGCTGGGACAGGGGCTGTTCGCGCTGATGGGCCTGCCGGCGGCCCTGGAGTGACCGGCCGATGAGTTCCCGCCGGCCGGCCGGTCACCAGTCGCAGGACCTATCACGAGGAGGCGACCGTGCTGGCTGACAGTCCCGCGTTCAGTGGATTCGCGGTGAACGACCTGGCGGCCGCGCGCCGCTTCTACGAGGAGACGCTCGGCGTCCGCGTCGTCGACGCCCCCGGGGGAAGCGGGCTGATGCGCCTGCACCTCGGCAACGGCACCGAGGTGCTCGTCTACGCCAAGCCCGACCACACGCCGGCCACGTACACGGTGCTCAACTTCCCCGTGTCCGACATCGAGCAGGCCGTCGACGGCCTCGCCGCACGCGGCGTCGAGTTCCTGCGCTACGAGAACCCGCCGACCGACGCGAAGGGCATCATGCGCGCCGGCGGCCCGCTGATCGCCTGGTTCACCGATCCGGCGGGCAACGTCCTCTCCGTTCTCCAGGACGGCTGAGCGCCGGCCCCCTGTCGGCCCTCCCGGCGCTAGCGTCGGCGCCCCGAGGACGACTGGGGGACGCGATGGGTGTGCGCGCAGCCGTTCGGCGGTCGCCGGTGGTCAGTTACGTCGTCCTCACGTACGCGTGGTCGTGGTCCTGGTGGATTCCGATGGCGGTCCGCGGCGACATCGTCCGCCCCGGCGTCGGCTGGCCGACACACCTGCCCGGTCTTGCCGGCCCCGCCGTCGCGGCGGTCGTCGTGACGGCGCTCGCCGACGGCCGGCCAGGCCTCGCGGACCTGTGGGCACGCGTCACCCGCTGGCGAGTCGGCTGGCGGTGGTGGTGGCTGGTGCTCGGCACGGCCGCGCTCGCGCTGCTGGGCGTGGTCGTCGCGGTGGTCACCGGGGGGCATGTGCCGACCGTGGCCGAGTTCGCCAGCTACTCGGGGATCGGCCGGATCGGGTTGGCCGGGGTCGTCGTGGTCGCGTTCCTCGCCAACGGCCTCGGCGAGGAGACCGGCTGGCGCGGCCTTGCGGCCGACCGGCTGCTGGGGGACCACAGCCTGACCCGGGCGTCGTTCCTCGTCGCCGCAGTCTGGGCCTGCTGGCACGTGCCCACGTTCTGGTTCCACTCGGCCTTCCGGTCCTACAACGCGGCGCAGTTCGTCGGCTGGGCCGTGGGACTGGCCGCCGGGTCGGTGGTGCTCACCTGGATCTACCGGAACAGCGGGCGGAGCGTCCTGCTCGTCGCCGCGCTGCACACGGCCTTCAACCTCGCCTCGGCAACGGAGGCGACCGGGTTCGTCGTGGGCATGATCGCCAGCCTGGTCGTGATCGTCGGAGCGGTCGGCATCCTGCGACGCGAGACCGCACTTCGGAGTGGTTGAGCTGGTCTGGAGGGCCGGCGCACGCCAGGATGCTTCCCGTGTCTGACCTGGTCGAATACCTGCTGGCCCGCATCGCCGAGGACGACGTCGTGGCCTTCAGTGCCGCTCACGAAGAGGAGCTCTTCGGTTCCCTCGCGCAGTACGCGGAGGGCGACGACGACCCCCGCCTGGCGCATGCGGCGAGATGGCGGCCCGAGCGGGTCCGCATCGAGGCGGTCACCCGGAAGCAGATCGTGCAGATGCACGGGGAACCGCAGCACCGGTGCTCGGACGTCTCCAGCCCGCAGCCGCCGGCACCGTGCCCGACCCTGCGGCTGCTGGCGCTGCCCTACGCCGGCTACCCCGGCTACCGGGACGAGTGGCGCCCCTGACGGGTTCCGAACGGCCGGGGGGTTGGCCCCGGCCGTCGCGGGGAAGGTTGCATGAGACCAACTGTTGCTCGATGCCCGAGGAGTTCCGTGTCCGGCCTCGCCCTGCCGCTGCTGCTCCTGATCTTCGCCGCCGCGGCCGCCGTGATCTGGGTGGCCGGAATCCAGCTCTCCGACCAGACCGACGTGCTCGCCACCCGACTGCACCTCGGGGCGGCTCTCGGCGGCCTGATCCTGCTGGCGATCGCGACGAACCTGCCCGAGATCGCGATCACGATCTCGGCGGCCCTCTCGCACAACCTCGGCGTGGCCGTCGGCAACATCCTCGGGGGGATCGGCATCCAGACGGTCGTGCTCGTGGCGCTCGACGCGTTCGGGGTCCGCGGAAAGCGCCCGCTCACCTACCGGGCGGCCTCTCTCGTCCTCGTCCTCGAGGGAGCGGTCGTCGTCGCGGTCCTGGGCATCGCGATCGCCGGCAGCCAGTTGCCGGGCCACCTGGTCCTGGGCCGGATCGAGCCGGCCGCGGTGCTGATCGCCGTCGTCTGGGCGGTCGGGCTGCTGCTGCTCCAGCGCGCCGGACGCGGACTGCCGTGGCACGAGGCCGGCCAGCCGCCGGACGGCCAGGAACGCCCGCGAGGGCACAGCCAGAAGACGGCGGAGCAGAAGGCGTCGAAGAAGGGCGTGAGCACCGCCCGCGCCGGTCTGGTGTTCGGCGTGGCCGCGGTGCTCACCCTGGCGGCGGGCGTGGTGCTGGAGCGCAGCGGGGAGGCCATCGCGGAGGACGTCGGCCTCACCGGTGTGCTCTTCGGTGCGACGGTCCTGGCGGCGGCGACCTCCCTGCCCGAGATCTCCACGGGGCTGACCTCGGTCAAGAACGGCGACTACCAGCTCGCCGTCAGCGACATCTTCGGAGGCAACGCCTTCCTGCCCGTCCTGTTCCTGGTGGCGTCGCTCATCTCCGGCAGCGCGGTGCTTCCGCAGGCCCAGAGCACCGACATCTACCTGACGGCCCTGGCGATCCTGCTGACGCTGGTCTTCATGGCCGGCCTGGTCTTCAGGCCGGGCCGACGGATCGCACGCATGGGTGTCGACTCGATCGTCGTGCTGGCGCTCTACGCCGTGGGTGTGGTCGGGCTGGTCGCCATCGCGGGTTCGGGCTGACCGGCCGCCCCTCAGCCGAGCCAGGTGCTGGTCTGGCCCAGCACGCGGCTGCCGTCGAGGTCGGCCAGGGAGAGGCCGGTGAAGGCGACGGCGGCCGGTGAGGTCTGCCAGCGGAACCTCGGCGTCGGCGTCGTCGCGGCCTCGACGACGACCGCGGCGGCATCGGGCGCGCTCTGGGCGGCGGCGAACGTCGTCGCCGCGCGGCGGAGGTAGGCCGCGAGCAGGTCCGCGTACGGGTCGTCCGGGTCGGGGGGACGGACGTCGGCGCCGGTGTTGCTGACGAACTCGCTGCTCACGGCGGCGGGCTCGACGAGGCAGACGTCGACACCGAACCGTGCGGCCACCGGCGCGAGGGACTGCATCAGGCCCTCGACGGCGAACTTCGCGGCGCAGTACGCGTCGGCGAACGGTTGACCCACCGCCCCGCCGACGCTGGTCACCGTGACGATCCGGCCCCGGCCGGCGGCCCGCATGCCCGGCAGGACGGCCCGGGTGACCCGTGCGACGCCGAGGTAGTTGACGTCGAGCTGGTCCTGCAGCGCGGCGTCGTCGAGCTGCTCGAGGGTGGCCACCGCACCCCGGCCCGCGTTGTTGACGAGCACGTCGACCGGCCCGCGCGCGGCCTCCACCTCGTCGATGCACCGCGTGACGGCGGCGGGATCGGTGACGTCGAGGGGGAGCACGTCGACCTCGACCCCGGCGGCCGCGGCGGCCTCCCGGAGGGGCCCGGCCCGGTCGGGGTCGCGCATCGTGGCGGTGACGTGCAGACCGGCGCGCGCCAGCCCGACCGCCGTCCACAGGCCGATACCGCTGGAGGTCCCCGTCACGACTGCCGCGCGCTGCCCGGTCACGCGGAACAGTCTGGCCCCTGGAACCGTCTGGGGACCCGGTGGACGCGACGGCGGCCGGCACCCCGGGTGGGGTGCCGGCCGCCGCCGGTCGAGCAATGCGTCAGTTGGCCGTAGCGACCTGCTCGTGGGCGCTGTAGCTGTTCTGCACCCGTGCCGTCGGGGTGGCGGCGTCGCGGCCACGCAGGTACTGGAACCAGTAGAAGCCGGCGACGAAGACGCCACCGCCGACGAGGTTGCCCAGGAACGCGAAGATCAGGTTGTTGACCACGTTGCCCGCGGTGATCCCCGGAACGTGCGCGAACAGGGCGGCCGGCAGGAAGAACATGTTGGCGACGACGTGGTCGAAGCCCATGGCGACGAAGCCCATGATCGGGAAGAAGATCGCCAGGATCTTGCCGGAGATGTCCTGCGCCGCGAACGCCATCCACACCGCGAGACAGACCAGCCAGTTGCAGCCGATGGCGCGCAGGAAGATCTGGCCCGTGGTCTCGGTGAGTGCCTTGCCCTTGGCGACGGCCGCCAGCTTGGCGAAGGTCAGCGCGCCGGCCGTGCCCGCCGCGGAGTCCGCCGAGCCGATGACGCCGGTCTCCACCGCGAAGAAGTACGCGACGAAGAGGGCGCCGATGAGGTTGCCGACGGTCACGATCAGCAGGCTCAGGCCGGCCCGGCCGACCGAGGCGCGGCGCGCGAACAGGGCCAGCGGGAGCAGTGCCATGTTGCCGGTCACCAGCTCGGAGCCGGCGATGACGACCAGGATGAGGCCGAGGGAGAAGACCGCGCCGAAGATCAGCGTCGGCAGGTTGCCCCAGGCGTCCGGCTTGAGGCCGGCGGTCACCACGATGCCGAGCAGCCCGGCGAACGCGATGTACGCGCCGGCCAGGATGCCGCCGCTGAGCATGCGCGCCGGCGTGAGGTTGGCCTTGGCGACGCCGGCGTCGACCGCCGCGAACGCCACCTGGTCAGGAGTCTTGTAGCCCATGTCGTTCCCTTGTGAGTGCGAGTGTGCGGAGTGAGAAGTGCGAAGGGGCCTCAGGGCCTCACCGGCCGATCGCCCGTGGGGCTCAGCTCCTCGGTGGGGAGACCGACGTACAGCACACCGATCAACTCCCCGGCGCCGGAGCGAACGGGGGCGTAGGCGGTGAAGAAGGGGCGGCCGGCCACGGTGGCGGCCCCCGTGTAGGTGCGCCCGGCAAGGATCTCCGCGAGGACCTTGTTCGGGGTGCCGTCGGGCTCGATCCTGGCGATGTAGGTGCCGACGTTGCGCTTCCCCGCCGGTGTCACCACCGTCGTCGCGACCCGGACCATGCTCGCCGAATCGTCGAGCTTCTGGAACAGCGTGCAGCTCCCCCCGACCCGGGCGACCACGTCGTCGACCAGCCGCGCAGGCCGGTGGGGGTCGCTGACCATCTCCAGGACGGTGCCGCCGAGCAGCAGCTCCGGCACCCGGACGGTCGAGACCGCGTCGGTGGCCTGGTTGCGCACCGTCAGCGTGTGGACCGCGGTGCCCAGCTCGGCCCCTCCGGCGTCGGCGAGCATGTCCTCGGCGACGGCGAGTGCGCGACGGACGTAGATGCGACGCTGGCTGTCGGCGAGCTCGGCGACCGACGCGGTGATCCGGGTGGAGCCGGCCGAGGCCCGCTCCACGCTCTCCACCACCTGGTCGGTGACGACGCGCTGCTCTTCCACGGCGGCCGCGATCGTCTCCTGTGCCTCGGCGATCGAGCCGAGGGTTCCGCTGATCCGCCGCACGGCCTCCACCGCCTGACGGGTCTCCGCCTGCACGGAACCGATCTGGCCGGCGATGTCCTCCGCGGCCTGCGCGGTCTTCGCCGCCAGGGCCTTGACCTCGTCGGCAACGACGGCGAACCCGCGCCCGACCTCACCGGCGCGGGCGGCCTCGACGTAGGCGTTGAGCGCGAGGAACCGGCTCTGCTGGCTGATGCCGCTGATCAGGCGGACCATGCCGCTGATGGCGTCGCTCGCCGTCTGCAGGACGGCGATGCGCCCGTCGATGGCCTCGGCATCGCGTGCCGCGGCGTCCGTGACGGCCGAAACCTGGTTCGCGCTGGACGAGATCTCCCCGATCGCTGCGCGCAGCCCGGACAGGGACTCGGCGGCCTGGCGGGACATCTCCGCCACCTCGAGGCTCGCCTGCGACAGCACGCCCGCCTGTCGGGCGGCCGCCTCCAGCCCGCCGTCCTCGCTGCCGGCCCGGGAGGGGCCGGCGCCGACGGGCGTCCCCGACGCTCCGCCGGGTCGGGAGAGCGCAGGCGGAGACAGCAGTGCAGTCCTGTCAGCCGGAAACCCCACGATGAATCCCCCTTGTGCCGGTAGTGCGAACAGCCCGATGGGCACCAGTTATCTCGGCAGCGGGTGGTCGTTGCTCAAGCCAAGTTTCTACTCCGTGTCGCGGAGGCTCGCTTTCTGGCACGGAGGGTGCCCGGAGCGGTGCACGGGCGCTCGCCGCGGTTCCGCGGTGGTTGGTGCGGCAGCGCCGGGACGCCGGCTGCAGGTCGTGCACCCGTCGGCAGGGCGCCGACTTGATGCCGCCGTTCTGGTGGAGCGTGGAGCGGGTGACCGGGATCGAACCGGCATGGCCAGCTTGGAAGGCTGGGGCTCTACCATTGAGCTACACCCGCGAGGTGCCGGCACAGCCTAACTGTCGCGCTGCAGCGCGTGCGTCCGCCGTCCTGGCGCGCGTCGTGGCCGCGGGCACCTAGACTCGGGCGGCCACGGGGTGTGGCGCAGCTTGGTAGCGCACCCGCTTTGGGAGCGGGGGGCCGTGGGTTCAAATCCCGCCACCCCGACGTCGCAGCGCGCTGTGAGCTCATATCCCGCCGCCCCGACATTGCCCGCGACGTCTCTAGACTCGTGGGCGACCCGGCGTCTCCATGCCCGTGAGGCGCCTGACCCCGCTGTCTGTATCGAGGAGCACTGCCGCTGTGAAGAGCACCATCGAGGAACTGGGCCCCACGCGGGTCCGGATGGCGATCGAGGTGCCCTGGGGGGACCTGGACCACGCCTTCGGTGAGGTCTACAAGGAGCTCGGCAAGCAGGTGCGCGTGCCCGGCTTCCGCCCCGGCAAGGTTCCGCACCGCGTGCTCGACCAGCGGATCGGCCGGCCGGTCGTGCTGGAGCAGGTCGTGCAGCACGCCGTCCCCGAGGTGTACTCCGAGGTCGTCCGCGAGAACCAGGTGCGCGTGCTCGGCCAGCCCGACATCGAGGTGACCCGCCTCGACGACAACGAGGCGCTCGCGTTCACCGCCGAGGTCGACGTCGCCCCGCAGCTCGAGCTGCCATCGCTGGAGAACCTCGCCGTCACCGTCGACGACGTCGAGATCACCGACGCCGAGATCGACGAGCAGATCTCGGTCATGCGCGAGCGCTTCGGCATGCTCACCGGCGTCGAGCGCCCGGCCCAGGACGGCGACTTCGTCTCCATCGACCTCGAGGCCACGCTGAACGGCGAGGTGCTCGAGGACGGCTCCACCACCGGCATGTCCTACGAGGTCGGCTCCGGCCAGCTGATGGAGGGCCTCGACGACGCCGTCCGCGGTCTGTCCGCCGACGAGTCGAAGACCTTCCAGACCGCGCTGCTCTCCGGCCCCAACTCCGGGGAGATGGCCGACGTGACCGTCACCGTCCGCTCCGTCAAGGAGAAGGACCTCCCGGAGCTCGACGACGACTTCGCCCAGACCGCCAGCGAGTTCGACACCCTCGCCGAGCTGCGCGACGACGTCCGGTCCCGCGTGGCCCGCACCAAGACGCTGCAGCAGGGCGCGCAGGCCCGCGACAAGCTGGTCGAGCACCTGCTGGAGATCGTCGAGGTGCCGATCCCCGAGAACCTGGTCGAGCGCGAGATCGAGTGGCGCAACCGGGCCTTCGAGAACGAGCTCCAGCAGGCCGGCATGGACTGGGACAGCTTCCTGTCGATGTCGGGTGTCGAGAGCCGCGAGGCCTACGACGCCGACCAGCGCAAGACGGTCGAGGAGGCGGTGCGCACGCAGTTCATCCTGGACGCCGTCGCCGACGCCCGTGAGGTCACCGTCGACAACGAGGACCTCTCGGCGCAGATCATGGCGCAGGCCCAGCGCAGCCGGATGAGCCCGGAGCAGTACGCCCAGCAGCTGCAGCAGGGCGGCAACATCGCCGAGTTCGTGGCCGACGTGCGCCGCACCAAGACGCTGGCCCAGCTGCTGGAGCAGACGACGATCACCGACGCCTCGGGCAACACCGTCGACCTCGACGCGCTGCGCCCGAAGACGATCCAGGCACCGACGGCCGACGCCGCCGACGACGAGGCCTTCGCGGCCGAGGCCGACGCGGTCGAGGCGATCGAGGGCGCGACCGAGGACAGCGAGGACGTCGCCCGGTCCTGATCCACCCGCAGTACCGGCCGACGCCGCTCCGCCCCGCACCGGGGAGGGGCGGCGTCGTACGTTGAAGGCCCGTTCGCGCCCGCCCGCTGCGCCGTCGGCGAACACCGCCCGCTGAGGGACTTCCTCGTCGTAGGTGCGGGTTAGGGTCGACAGGACTCAGTCGATCTCCGGGGGAACCTCCCCCGGAGGGCCGTTCCGGGCCCGCACCAACGAGCACCCGCCCACCGAGACCGACTGCACAGACAGTCCTACGGAGGTCATTCCACCCGTGAGCACCCTCGACCCGAACCTGGCGAGCGCGCCCATGCTGCGCGGCGCCGGGGGGATGATGAACCTCGGCGACTCGGTCTACGAGCGCCTCCTGCGCGAGCGGATCATCTTCCTGGGCAGCCAGGTCGACGACGTCATCGCCAACCAGCTGGCCGCGCAGATGCTCCTGCTGTCCGCCGAGGACCCGAAGCGCGACATCCACCTCTACATCAACTCGCCCGGTGGCTCGGTCACCGCAGGCATGGCGATCTACGACACGATGCAGTTCATCGACTGCGACGTCGCCACCTACGGCATGGGCCTGGCCGCCTCGATGGGGCAGTTCCTGCTGACCGCCGGCACCGCCGGCAAGCGCTACGCCCTGCCGCACGCGCGGATCATGATGCACCAGCCGTCGGCCGGCGTCGGCGGTACCGCGTCGGACATCGCGATCCAGGCAGACCTGTTCCGCCGCACCAAGCAGGAGCTCAACCAGCTGCAGTCGCAGCACACCGGTCAGACGGTCGAGCAGATCGAGAAGGACTCCGACCGCGACCGCTGGTTCACCGCGCAGGAGGCCCTCGAGTACGGCTTCGTCGACCACGTGGTGAGCAAGGCGACCATGACCGACCGCACCAACCCGGTCACCGACAACTGACGGTTCGGAGGAACTGACCCGTGAGCTTCCAGATGCCCTCCAGCCGGTACATCCTGCCCTCCTTCGTGGAGCGCACGAGCTACGGCATGAAGGAGTCCAACCCCTACAACAAGCTGTTCGAGGAACGCATCATCTTCCTCGGCGTGCAGATCGACGACGCCTCGGCCAACGACGTCATGGCTCAGCTGCTCACGCTGGAGTCGACCGACCCGGACCGCGACATCACGATCTACATCAACTCGCCCGGTGGCTCGTTCACCTCGCTGATGGCCATCTACGACACGATGATGTTCATCCGCCCCGACATCCAGACCGTCTGCATGGGCCAGGCCGCCTCGGCGGCCGCCGTCCTGCTGGCGGCGGGGACGCCGGGCAAGCGGTTGGCGCTGCCGTACTCCCGCGTGCTGATCCACCAGCCGTCGGGCGAGTCCGGTGGCCAGGTGTCGGACCTGGAGATCCACGCCCGGGAGATCCAGCGGGTGCGCAGCCAGATGGAGGAGATCCTGGCCCGGCACACCGGCCAGACCCTCGACCAGGTTCGCACCGACATCGAGCGGGACAAGATCCTCACGGCGCAGGAGGCGAAGGCCTACGGCATCGTCGACGAGGTCATCCAGAGCCGGAAGCTCAACGCGCTTCCCGCCGTCCCGGCCTGAGTCCCGGGTGACGGGTCGAGGCCGCGCGCGTCGCGGCCTCGACCCGTACCGTCGGAATCCCCGGAATCCGGTGCGGGAGGCCTGAACCGCCCACGCCGGCCGAGGGGACCAACGGGACAGAAGTGGGAGAGCCGGCGCGAAGCGGGTGAGTCATTGCCCGTCGGCGCCGGTCGTGGCAGGTACGTTCGACGAGCGCCCGATCCCCGGCCCCAGTGCCGGGAGGAGAGCCTCGCGGGACGGGGCCGAGCAGTGGTAGCAGCCAGAGTCGACACGCAGGAGCCTGGTTCCAGGTCCGCGATCCCGAGGTGGAGGTCAGCAGGTGGCACGAATCGGTGAGAGCGGTGACCTGCTCAAGTGCTCTTTCTGCGGCAAGAGCCAGAAGCAGGTCAAGAAGCTCATCGCGGGCCCTGGGGTCTACATCTGCGACGAGTGCATCGACCTCTGCAACGAGATCATCGAGGAAGAGCTCTCCGAGTCCTCGGACCTCAAGTTCGACGAGCTGCCCAAGCCCAAGGAGATCCACGACTTCCTGGAGCAGTACGTCATCGGCCAGGACAAGGCCAAGCGCACCCTGTCGGTGGCGGTCTACAACCACTACAAGCGCATCCAGGCCGGCGGTGAGCGCGCCTCCCGTGACGAGGGCGTGGAGCTGGCCAAGTCCAACATCCTGCTGATGGGGCCGACGGGCTGCGGCAAGACGCACCTCGCCCAGACCCTGGCGCGGATGCTGAACGTGCCCTTCGCGATCGCCGACGCCACCGCCCTCACCGAGGCCGGCTACGTGGGCGAGGACGTCGAGAACATCCTGCTCAAGCTGATCCAGGCGGCCGACTACGACGTCAAGCGCGCCGAGACCGGCATCATCTACATCGACGAGGTCGACAAGATCGCCCGCAAGAGCGAGAACCCGTCGATCACCCGCGACGTCTCCGGTGAGGGCGTGCAGCAGGCGCTGCTGAAGATCCTCGAGGGGACGACGGCGTCGGTGCCTCCGCAGGGCGGTCGCAAGCACCCGCACCAGGAGTTCATCCAGATCGACACGACGAACGTGCTGTTCATCGTGGGTGGCGCCTTCGCCGGCCTGGAGAAGGTGATCGAGGCCCGCACCGGCAAGCAGGGGATGGGCTTCGGGGCCGAGATCCGCGGCCGCGCCGAGATCGAGGAGGCCAACTCCTTCGCCGAGGTCATGCCCGAGGACCTGCTGAAGTTCGGCATGATCCCCGAGTTCATCGGCCGCCTGCCGGTGATCACCAGCGTGCAGAAGCTCGACCGCGAGGCGCTGGTCAACATCCTCACCGAGCCGAAGAACGCCCTGGTCCGGCAGTACCGGAAGCTCTTCGAGCTCGACGGCGTCGAGCTGGAGTTCACCGACGACGCCCTCGAGGCGATCGCCGACCAGGCCATCCTCCGTGGCACCGGCGCCCGCGGGCTCCGCGCGATCATGGAGGAGGTGCTCCAGTCGGTGATGTACGACATCCCCAGCCGTGAGGACGTCGCCTCCGTGGTGATCACCAAGGAGGTCGTCCTGGAGCACGTCAACCCGACGATCGTCCCGCGCAAGCCGACCCGCGCGCCCCGCGAGAAGTCCGCCTAGCTGGGTCTCGTCGACGAGCCCGTCCCCGACCTGGGGCGGGCTCGTCCGCGTTCGGTGGCCGGACAGCCGCGCAGCGGGCCTCAGCGACCGGTCCGCTCCGCGATCGGGGCGGGTGACGCGGTGTCGCGGTGGGATCGCCGGCCGTGGGTGAGGGCCCGGGCCAGCCGGACCGCCTGGCCGACGGAGACGTGCGGCAGATAGGCAGAGGAGACCGCGCGGGCGATCCGCGGCAGGTCCGCCGGGCCCGGGTAGACCAGCCAGAGCGGCCGGTACTGCGGCTGGAACTTGGCCTTGAACGCCAGCAGGGACCGGAACCCGTAGACCGGCTCCATCGTGCGGCCGGTGAGCTCCAGCAGCCGCGTCAGCCTGCCCCGGTCACCCGCCCCCGGAGGAAGCGCCAGCGGCGCCCCCGACAGGCTCACCCATTCGGCGCCCTCGGCCTGGAAGGTCAGCGCCGCGGTGCCGACGAGGAACTCGACCACCCCGGGGATCGCCGCCCGCGACCGGCGCATCACGTCCAGCGTCCACCCGACGGGGACGCCGTCCCGGTGCGCGGGCAGCCAGCTGGTCAGCGCGCTCACCTCACCGTCGGAGTCGAAGGCGACCAGGCACCGGACGGCCGGGTCGGTGAGCTCGTCGAGGCCGCCGAGGGTGAAGCCCATCTCGGGCAGCCCCTTGGCGGCGAGCCACTCCTCGGAGAGCCGGGCGACCTGCTCCCGCAGCGCCAGCGGCGCCTCGGCCCACGTCACCCAGCGGGCCTGGACCCCCTCACGGGCGGCGCGGTTCATGGCCGTCCGCACGTCCTGCCAGCGCCGGCCGGTGAACGCCAGCGTGCCCAGCGGCAGCCAGGTCTCGGCCGCCACCTGCAGCTGCTGCCGGCCCGACGCCGCCAGCACCCCGGTGACCTCGTCGGTGACGCTGTACCAGCAGGGCGTCCACCCGTGCTCCTCGCAGAAGGCGTTGAAGCCGTGCACGGCGGCGGCGCGGGCGGCGGGCGGTCCCACCGGGTCGCCCGTGGTGATCGCGACGCCGCCGATCACCCGGTAGGCGACGAGCGCCGAACCCTCCGGGAGGAACCAGTAGCGGTTGCCCACCCACGTCGTCATGAACGACAGCGCCCCGTCGCCGTGCCGGTCGACGAGCGCGCGGGCGTGGACCGTGTCACCGCCCGGTGGCGCGGGGCGCCCCAGCCGGAGGGCCGTGACCAGGAGCACCGTCCACATGGCCACTCCGGTCCAGTCGGCGAGCAGCCGTGTGCCCTCGTGCCGGGGGACGAGCGGCGCGAGCACCTCGCCCAGGTAGCCCGGCGGCAGCATCCGCCAGGGCAGGTCGGCGAGCAGGGCGCCGGGGGAGGGGGCCGCGGCCCACTGCCGGCCCATGGCCGAACCGAGGTAGACGTAAAGAACGGCGATCACCGCGAGCCCGACGCCGGCGGCGGTCATCCACCGGCGGACCGCCCCGGGAGCGGCCCGGACCGCGAAGCCTTTCCGGGTGAGCAGGAGCAGCAGCAGCACGGCCAGCGGGGCGACGACGGGGGCGACCTGCGACACCGCGGGCAGGCTGCCCGGGCGTGCGGCCAGCAGCGGCAGCTCGTCGGCCGGCGTCCGCAGCACCATCTCCACGATCACCCCGCCGACCACCGTGAGCAGGCCGGTGAACAGGACGGCGGCCACCCACGCGGCGCGCCGGCCGCGGCGCAGCCCCTCTGCCAGCACCAGTTGGAGCAGGACGGGCAGGAGGGTGAGCAGCGCCGGTCCGTGGCCGGTCAGCCGGGCGCGGGCCTGCAACACCCGGCAGTCGGCGAGATCGCCGCCGTGCCCGCACACGGCACGCAGCATCGCGTGACCGGGGCGCTCCGACACGAAGAGGTGGGCGACCACGGCCCACGGCCCCGCGGGGGCGCTGGACAGGGCCGCGACCAGCGGCCCGATCGCGGTGACGGCGACCACGAGGGCCACCAGCGCCCGCGTCTCGCGCCGGCTGACGTGGTGCGCCGGAACGGCGTCCCCGCGAGGGCGGAGCAGGGTGCCGGCGGCCAGGCCGACCAACCAGCCGCTCAGCCGGACGACGTCGCCGGTCGTGCCCGAGTAGAGGACCAGGGCCACCAGGATGATCGACACCATCACGCGGGCCCGCCGTCGCCACAGTGCGGAGGCGCCGGCGGTGGCGAGGCCGGCCACGGCGAGCAGTCCGGGGAGCGGCCCGACGACGACGGTTCCCGACAGCTGCCGCGCCCAGGCGTCACCGGCGGCGGCGAGCATCCGGATCATCGCCAGGCCGACCGCCGTGCCCACGACCTGGCCGCCCACCAGGGCACCGAGCACCGCCGGGCTGCCCAGCCGGCGCTCCACCGGCCAGAGCAGCAGTACCAGCCCGATCGTCAGCAGGCACGCCACCGGCCCGGAGCACCAGAAGGGCGACGTCAGCAGGCCGAGCACCGGCCGTCCGACGCCGGCGCCCACGGCGGCCAGCTCGGGCCGGGAGAGGACGTGGAACAGGCTGCCCGAGAACAGCGCCACGCCGGCGAGCACGACGACCAGAGCGGCGGTGACCGGCGTGCGGCGGACCAGCCGCGGCACGCGGGACGGCGCGGGTGCAACCGCGACGGTCACGGGGACAGCCCCGTCCGGACGCCGACCCACGGGATGGCCTGCCCGAGAGCCGCCCGCCAGACCCGCCAGCTGTGCCCACCGGGCAGCACGTGGACCGCCGTCGTCATGCCCGCCGCCCTGGCCGCGGCGACGACGGTGCGTTGCTCCGGGCCGTAGGTCCGGTCCTCGTTGCCGACGGCGAAGTACCCCGCGGAGCCCGGATAGCGGTGCTGGCGCAACTCGTGCAGCGGGTCGACGGCCGCGAACGCCGCCGCGTTCCCACCGAAGGTGGCGGCGACGGTGCCGGCGCGGCTCCCGAGCGTCGGCGACTGCTGGCCGGAGAAGTCGAGGAACGTCGGGAACAGCGCCGGGTGGGCGACGGCCAGCTGGAGGGCGCAGGTGCCGCCGTAGGAGAACCCGCCGACCGCCCAGTGCGCGTGGTTCGGGTCGACGCGGAGGGTGTGGGTGGCCCACGCCGTCACGTCCTGGGCGAGGTAGGTGTCGGCGCGGCCGAGGGCCGAGTCCATGCACAGCCGGTTGGCCGTCTCACCGCCCAGTGCGTCGGGCATCACCACGATCGGGGCCAGGCCGGCGTGTGACGCGGCCCAGGCGTCCATCCGTTCGGCGAGGTGACCGCCGTCCAGCCAGTCCCTCGGACCGCCCGGCTGGCCACCGATCATCAGCAGCAGGGGCAGTGCCGGGCGGGACGGCGTGAGGTAGGCCGGCGGCACGTAGACCCAGGCCCCCCGGGCGGAGAACCCCGACCGCGTCGGCGGGATGGTGGCCTCGAAGACGACGCCGTGGCCCGGCAACCCCGCCGTCCGGTGCCAGCTCCGCCACAGCGGACCCGACATGGGGGGCGGTGCGGGGGCCGACGGCGGGGGCAGGACCGCCGTGCCGGCGACGGCGTCGTAGGGCGGGAGCTGCAGCGCGGTGCTGACCGTCGGGTACGCCCCGTAGACGGTGTCGATCCCGTCGGCGGCACCGAGGAGGAGGAGGGCGGCGGCAGCGGCCGCGAGCATCCGGACCCACCAGCGGCGCCCCCGCCAGCCGAGCGCGAGGAGCGTCAGCCCCAGCAGCCCGGTGCCGGCCCAGAGCACAACCGATCGGGGAAAGCCGTCGGGCCAGGACTTGTAGTGGTTCACGACCAACCACACGACCGCGAGCGCGCCGGCGGCGATCGGGAGGGCGAGGGGCACCCGACGCGTCCACCACACCCGGTCCCTCCGGACCAGGAGCAGGCCGGCCAGCGCGAGCAGCGCGCCCGCGATCAGCAGGCCGTGCAGCCACCCGCTGACGAGGGACAGCTGGGTGATCTCACGCGGTAGCGGCATGGCGTCGTCCACAGTGGGGCACGGGGACAAGCTTCCGAGAAGGCCACTGGGAGAACGCTGAAGAGCCGCACAAAGGCTCCCCGACACGGCCGTACCCTTCAGCGTTCTCTCAGCCCGCGCACCGAGAATTCGGGCATGCCCGCTCTCGCCCGGGGCCGGGCCCTCGATCTCGCGGCTCGAGCCGCCCTCCTCGTCGGTTCGGGCGTGCTCTACCTGGTCGGGCTCGGCCGGAACGGGTGGGGCAACTCGTTCTATGCGGGCGCGGTCCAGGCAGGCGCGCACAACTGGACGGCGATGTTCTTCGGCTCCTCCGATGCCGGGAACTCGATCACCGTTGACAAGCCGCCGGCATCCCTGTGGGTGATGGAGGTGTCGGTCCGCCTGTTCGGGCTGAACAGCTGGTCGGTGCTCGTACCCCAGGCGCTGATGGGCGTGGCGACGGTCGCCCTGCTCATGGCCGGCGTGCGCCGCGTGCTCGGGCCGGGGGCGGGCCTGCTGGCGGGGTTGCTGTTCGCGCTGACGCCAGTCGCCACGGTGCTGTTCCGGTACGACAACCCCGACGCGCTGATGACACTGCTGCTGGTCGCGGCGGCGTACGCCACGACCCGGGCGCTCGAGGAGGGCCGCACCCGCTGGGTCGTGCTCACCGGCACGTTCCTCGGGCTCGCCTTCCTCACCAAGTCGCTGCAGGCGTTCCTCGTGCTGCCCGCGCTGGCCAGCATCCTGGTGCTCGCCGCGCCCGGCACGCTCCGCCGCCGCCTGCTCCAGCTGCTCGCCGGGGGCGCGGCCATGGTGGTCGCGGGGGGCTGGTGGTTCGGCGTCGTCGCCCTCATCCCGCGCGCGGACCGGCCCTGGGTCGGCGGCAGCACCAATGACAGTCCCCTCGATCTCGCCCTGGGCTACAACGGTCTCGGTCGCCTCCTCGGCGAGAAGAGCCCCAGCGGCCAGATCACGGTCCCCAGCGGCTCGATGTGGCGGCTGTTCGGTTCAGCTGGCGACCAGGTCGCATGGCTGCTGCCGGCGGCGGTCGTCGCGCTCGTCGCCGCGTACCTGCTGGTACGCCGGGCCGGCCGGACCGATCCCGTGCGCGCCGCAGTCCTCATGTGGGGCGGCTGGGCGGTCGTCACCGCGCTCGTCCTCAGCGTCATGAAGGGCATCTGGCACGCGTACTACACGGTGGAGCTCGCACCGGCCCTCGCCGCGCTCGTCGCGATCGGAGCGACGCTGCTGTGGCGCCGTGACACCAGCCGGGCGCGCGCCGTCCTCGCGGCCGGTTCCCTGCTGACGACGGCGTGGGCGGTGTCGCTGGTGGCCCGCCGGCTCCACCTCGTCAACGGCGTCGCGATCGCCGTCGCGCTGCTCGGCGTGGCCGCGGTGGTCCTGCTCCGCGTGGTCCCCGCACGGCCGGCGGGCCGCCGGGTCGTCGCGGGCCTGCTCGTCGCCGCCGCCGTCCTCGGCCCGGCCACCTGGTCCTGGGCGTCCGTGCTGCGGCCGCACACCGGAGCCAGCATCTACGCCGGGCCGTCGGGTCACAGCGTGTTCTCTCCCCGGGTGAAGGCCGTCGCCCCGCCGGCGTCACACGAGGCGCTGGCCCTGCTGCGCACGGACGCCCATGACTGGACCTGGACCGCGGCCGCCATCGGCCACCGGGCCGACGACCTCCAGCTCGCCGTCGGCGCACCCGTCATGCCGGTGGGAGGCTTCGCCGGCCACGACCCGGCGCCGACCCTGACCGCGTTCAAGGCGGATGTCGCCGCACACCGGGTGCACTGGTTCGTCGCCGGAGCGACCGGCTCGGCAACCGCCGCATCGATCGACGCGTGGGTGCGCCGGGTCGCCCCGGCCGTCCACGCCGGGACGACGACGCTCTACGACCTGTCGGCGGTCCCCGCCGGCGGCCAGGGCTGACCGCCGGCGGGAACGCTCAGCCCTCCGCGACCGGCGCGAGGACGACGGCGACCGTGAGCGGGCCCTCGCCCGGCACGACGGTGAGTGCGGCGATCCGGCCGGCGTCGACCAGATCGGTCCGGGCGGACTCCACCAGCGCCACCTGATCGGCCGGCGCGGTCACGGTCGCGGACTCGACGTCGGCCCGCATCGACTGCTTCGCGTCGGACTTCGCCTTGCGCACCCCGGCCAGAGCCTCGGCCGCCGCGGAGACGACCGCCGCGTTGCCGCCCTGCGGGAGGTCGGTGGCCACCGGCCATGGCGCGCGGTGCACCGAGCCGCCCTGCCACCACGACCAGACCTCCTCGGTGACGAACGGCAGCACCGGCGCGAACAGCCGCAGCTGCACCGAGAGCGCCAGCGCGAGCGTCGCCTGGGCCGACTCCGCCGCCGGGCCCGAGGCGTAGGCGCGCGACTTCACCAGCTCCACGTAGTCGTCGCAGAAGGACCAGAAGAACGCCTCGGCGACCTCGAGGGCCCGGGTGTAGTTGAACGCCTCCATCGCCGCCGTCGCCTCGTCGACGACCGTCGCGAGGCCGGCGAGCAGCCCCCGGTCGATCGGCTCGGTCACGGCGCCGGCCGCCGCCGCCAGGTCGACCGAGCCCGCGCCGAGACCCAGCACGAACTTGCCGACGTTGAGGATCTTGATGGCCAGCCGCCGGCCGACCTTCATCTGCACCTCGTCGAACGGCGAGTCGGCCCCCGGCCGGGCGCCGGCGGCCCGCCAGCGCACGGCGTCGGTGCCGTAGCGCTCCAGCACGTCGATCGGCGTCGTCGCGTTGCCCTTGGACTTCGACATCTTCTTGCGGTCGGGGTCGACGACGAAGCCCGAGATCGTGGCGTGCGACCACGGCACCGTCCCGTGCTCGTAGTGCGCACGGACGACGGTGGAGAACAGCCAGGTGCGGATGATGTCGTGGGCCTGCGGGCGCTGGTCCATCGGGAAGACCTTCGCGAACAGCTCCGGGTCGGTCTCCCAGCCCGAGGAGACCTGCGGGGACAGCGACGACGTCGCCCAGGTGTCCATGACGTCGGGGTCGGCCATGAAGCCGCCCGGCCTGCCGCGCTGGTCCTCGGTGAAGCCCTCCGGCACGTCGGACGACGGGTCGACCGGCAGCGCCGACTCGGGCGCCAGGATCGGCTCCTCGTAGATCGGGTCGCCCTCGGTGTCGAGGCGGTACCAGACCGGGAACGGCACCCCGAAGAAGCGCTGCCGGCTGATCAGCCAGTCGCCGTTGAGGCCCTCCACCCAGTTGTCGTAGCGGTGCCGCATGTGCTCGGGCACCCACTGGATCTGCCGGCCGCGGGCGAGCAGGGCCGCGCGCAGGTCGCCGTCCCGGCCGCCGTTGCGGATGTACCACAGCCGCGTGGTGACGATCTCGAGCGGGCGCTCGCCCTTCTCGAAGAACTTCACCGGGTGCGTGATCGGCTTCGGGTCGCCGTGCAGGTCGCCCGAGTCGCGCAGCAGCTCCACGATGCGGGCCTGCGCGGTGAACACGGTCTTGCCGGCGAGCTCCCGGTACGCGGCGGCGGCCTGCTCGCCCTCCAGTCCGGGTGGGGCCTCGGCGAGGATGCGGCCGTCCCAGCCCACGATCGCCCGGGTGGGCAGCTGCAGCTCGCGCCACCAGGTGACGTCGTTGAGGTCGCCGAAGGTGCAGATCATCGCGATGCCGGAGCCCTTGTCGGGCTCGGCGAGGCGGTGGGCCACCACCGGCACCTCGACGCCGAACAGCGGCGTCGTCACGGTCTTTCCGAACAGCGGCTGGTAGCGCTCGTCGTCGGGGTGCGCGACCAGGGCGACGCACGCGGGCAGCAGCTCGGGGCGGGTGGTCTCGATGAAGACCGGGCCGGACGGCCCGGCAAAGGAGATCCGGTGGTAGGCGCCGGGCCGCTCGCGGTCCTCGAGCTCGGCCTGGGCCACCGCCGTCCGGAACGTGACGTCCCAGAGGGTCGGCGCCTCCTGGGCGTAGGCCTCACCGCGGGCGAGGTTGTGCAGGAACATCTTCTGCGCGGTGGCCCGGGAGCTCTCGCTGATCGTCCGGTAGACGTCCGACCAGTCCACCGACAGCCCCACGCGGCGCCACAGCTTCTCGAACTCGGCCTCGTCCTCGGCGGTCAGCCGCATGCACAGCTCGACGAAGTTGCGGCGGGAGATCGGCTGCTGGTCCTTGCCGGGCTTCTCCGGAGGCTCGTACGACGGGTCGTAGTGCAGCGAGGGGTCGCACCGGACGCCGTAGTAGTTCTGCACCCGCCGCTCGGTCGGCAGCCCGTTGTCGTCCCAGCCCATCGGGTAGAAGACGTGCTTGCCGCGCATCCGCTGGTAGCGGGCGACGAAGTCGGTGTGGGTGTAGCTGAACACGTGCCCGACGTGCAGCGAGCCGCTGGCGGTCGGCGGGGGAGTGTCGATCGACCAGATCTGGCCGCGCGGCGTCGCGGGGTCGAGCGCGGCGTCCCGGTCGAAGCCGTAGGTGTCCTGCTCGGCCCACCGGGCGACCCACTTCTCCTCGAGACCGTCGAGCGTGGGCTTCTCGGGTACGTCGACGGTGGCTCCCGGTGCCGCAGTGTCCGGGGTCGCGATGTCGGGAACCATGGGACTCATCCTAGGAAGGGGCGGCAACGCGATTCCGCCCGCGCCGGGGAACGCCGGGCCCACCCCGTGCGTGAGGCTTCCGTGGACGCGCTGCGGGTGCTGCTCAACGTGGTCTGGCTCGTGCTCCAGGGCTGGATCCTCGCCCTGGCCTACCTGCTCGCCGGGCTGATCGCCTGCCTGCTCGTCGTGACGATCCCGTTCGGTATCGCCTCGTTCCGGATCGCCGCCTTCGTCGTCTGGCCGTTCGGCCGGACGATGGTGCGGGCGCCCGGGGCAGGGGTCGCCTCGGCGGTCGGGAACGTGCTCTGGTTCCTGTTCGCCGGCTGGTGGCTCGCCCTGGTCCACATCGTGGCCGGCATCGGCTTCTGCCTGACGATCATCGGCATCCCGTTCGGGGTCGCCTCGTTCAAGCTGGCCGCGGTCGGGCTGTTCCCGCTGGGCAAGCGCGTGATCGAGACGGCGCCGCCGCGGAGCTGGATGCAGGCGGGCGGTGCCCTGGTGCAGGGCTGAGTGCCCCGGGTGGCGGCTGGCATCCTGGGTGCGTGAGCAGAACCGGTAGTGGCGAGATGGCCCGCGTGGAGAAGGAGCTGCTCGCCCGCTGGCCCGAGAGCCGGCTCGAACCGTCGCTGACCCGCATCACCGCGCTGGTCGACCTGCTGGGCTCGCCGCACCGGGCGATGCCCGTCGTCCAGGTCGCGGGCACCAACGGCAAGACGACGACGGCGCGGATGATCGACGAGCTGCTGCGCGGCTTCGGCCTGCGGGTCGGCCGCTTCACCAGCCCGCACCTCGAGTCGATCCGTGAGCGGATCGTGCTCGACGGCGAGCCGGTCAGCGCCGAGCGCTTCGTCGAGACCTACGACGACATCGCGCCGTACGTGCAGATGGTCGACGCCGCGAGCGAGGTGCCGCTGTCGTTCTTCGAGGTCATGGTCGGCATGGCCTACGCGCTGTTCGCCGACGCGCCGGTCGACGTCGCCGTCATCGAGGTCGGCATGGGCGGCACCTGGGACGCCACCAACGTCGCCGACGCGCGCGTCGCCGTCGTCACGCCGGTGGACCTGGACCACGCCGAGTACCTCGGGCCGGATGTCGCGACGATCGCGGGGGAGAAGGCCGGGATCATCAAGGCCGACGCGATCGCCGTCCTCGCCCACCAGCAGCCGGGCGCGCTCGACGCGCTGGTGCGCCGCGCGGTCGACGTCGAGGCGGTCGTGGCCCGCGAGGGCACCGAGTTCGGGGTGCTCGAGCGCCGGGTCGCCGTCGGTGGGCAGCAGGTGCGGCTGCAGGGCCTCGGCGGCGAGTACGAGGAGATCTTCCTGCCGCTGTTCGGCGCCCACCAGGCGCAGAACGCGGTCACCGCGCTGGCCGCCGTCGAGGCCTTCCTCGGCGCCGGCGCCGCGACCGGGCCGATCGAGCAGGAGACCGTGCGGGCCGCGTTCGCCGCGGTGCGCTCGCCCGGTCGGCTCGAGCGGGTGCGCACCTCACCGGCGGTGCTGCTCGACGCCGCGCACAACCCGGCGGGCATGACGGCGACCGTCGAGGCCGTCCGCGAGTCGTTCGACTTCACCCGGCTGATCGGCGTCGTCGGCTGCGTCCGCGGCAAGGACGTGAGCGGCATGCTCGTCGCGCTCGAGGACATCTGCGCCGAGCTCGTGGTCACCCAGAACAGCTCGGCCCGCGCCATGTCGGCCGACGAGCTCGGCGCCCTGGCCGTCGACGTCTTCGGTGCCGACCGGGTGAGCGTGCACCCGGCGCTGGCCGAGGCCCTCGAGTCGGCGATCGAGCTGGCCGAGGCCGGTCCGGACGACGCCCTCGGCGGCTCGGGCGTGCTGGTCACCGGCAGCGTGATCACCGTGGGGGAGGCCCGCACCCTGCTGGCGGGCCGGCGGTCATGACCTCGCCCGATCCGGCCCGCGCCGCCCGGGCGCTGGGCGGCGCCGCGGCCGCCGTCCTGGTGCTCGAGGGCATCGCCGTGCTGTTCGTGCCGCGCGGGATAGCGCAGACCGGGCCCGGGCTGACCGGGCCCCGGCTGACCCTGCTGCTGGTCCTCGCGCTGCTGCTGATCCTGGCCGCCGGCGTGCAGCGTCGCCCCGCGGGCCTGGTGATCGGCACCGTGCTGCAGGTGGCGCTGCTCGCGACGGGCCTGCTCAACAGCGTGATGTGGATCGTGGCCGGTGCCTTCGTGCTCATCTGGGTCTACCTGCTGCAGGTGCGCAAGGAGCTGATCGGCACCCCGTTCGGGGCGGTTCGGGTGCCCGAGCCGGGGAACGGCGACGACGAGGAACCGACCGCCCCGTAGGCTGCCGCCCCGTGACTGATCGCACCCTGGTTCTCGTCAAGCCCGACGGCGTCGCTCGCGGCCTGGTCGGCGAGGTGATCTCCCGGCTCGAGGCCAAGGGCCTGCGCCTGGTGGCCGCCGAGCTGCGCACGCTGACCCGCGAGGTCGCCGAGACCCACTACGCCGAGCACCGCGAGCGGCCCTTCTTCGCGTCGCTCGTCGAGTTCATCACCGGCGGCCCGCTGATGGCCCTGGTCGTCGAGGGCCCCCGCGCGGTCGAGGCGTTCCGCGCCATGGCCGGTGCGACCGATCCGGTGAAGGCCGGTCCCGGCACCATCCGCGGCGACTTCGCCCTCGAGGTGCAGAACAACATCGTGCACGGCTCCGACTCCGACGAGTCCGCCGCGCGCGAGATCAAGCTCTTCTTCCCCGACCTGGGCTGAGGACTCCCGCGAGATCTGCGACGTGACGGCCGTCAGGCCCTGATCGCCACCACGTCGCAGATCTCGCCGCGGGCGGAAGCCGCCGCGCAGGGGGCGGCTACCCTGGACCGGTCATGACTGGTGAGTCGCTCTACCCCGTCCTCGAACCATTGCTGGCCCAGATTCAGAAGCCGATCCAGTACGTCGGTGGCGAACTGAACGCACAGGTCAAGCCGTGGGACGCCGCCGCCGTCCACTGGGCACTGATGTACCCGGACGCCTACGAGGTAGGGCTGCCCAACCAGGGCGTCATGATCCTCTACGAGGTGCTCAACGAGCGGCCCGACGCCCTCGCCGAGCGCACCTACGCGGTGTGGCCGGACCTCGCCGGGCTGATGCGCGCGAACGGTGTTCCGCAGTTCACCGTCGACGGGCACCGCGCCGTCGCCGACTTCGACGTCCTCGGCGTCAGCTTCGCGACCGAGCTCGGGTACACCAACCTGCTCGAGGCGCTCGACCTCGCCGGCATCCCGCTGCACGCTGTCGACCGCGACGAGACCCATCCCGTCGTCGTGGCCGGTGGGCACGCCGCGTTCAACCCCGAGCCGGTCAGCGACTTCGTCGACTGCGCCGTCCTCGGCGACGGCGAGCAGGCCGTCGGTGACATCACCGACGTCGTCAAGGCATGGAAGGCCGAGGGTCGCCCCGGGGGCCGCATCGAGCTGCTGGCCCGGCTGGCCCGGGTCGACGGCGTCTACGTGCCGCGGTTCTACGCCGTCTCCTACGGTGCCGACGGCACCATCGCCGCCGTGACGCGCACCCGGGACGACGTTCCTGCGCGCGTGGGCAAGCGCACGGTGATGGACCTCGACGAGTGGCCGTATCCCAAGCAGCCGCTGGTGCCGATGGCCGAGAGCGTGCACGAGCGCATGAGCGTCGAGATCTTCCGCGGCTGCACCCGCGGCTGCCGGTTCTGCCAGGCGGGCATGATCACCCGCCCGGTGCGCGAGCGGACCATCACGGGCATCGGCTCGATGGTCGACGCGGGCCTGCGCGCCACCGGCTACGAGGAGGTCGGGCTGCTGTCGCTGTCCAGCGCAGACCACTCCGAGATCGGCCAGCTGGCCAAGGAGCTCGCCGACCGCTACGAGGGCACCAACACCAGCCTGTCGCTGCCCTCGACCCGGGTCGACGCCTTCAACGTCACCCTCGCCAACGAGCTGTCCCGCAACGGCCGGCGCAGCGGTCTGACGTTCGCCCCCGAGGGCGGCAGCGAGCGCATCCGCCGCGTGATCAACAAGACCGTGTCCAAGGAGGACCTGGTCCGCACGGTCAGCACGGCCTACGCCAACGGCTGGCGGCAGGTGAAGCTCTACTTCATGTGCGGTCTGCCGACCGAGACCGACGAGGACGTGCTGGAGATCGCCGAGCTCGCGGTCGAGGTGATCCGGGCCGGCCGGGAGGCGAGCGGTCAGAAGGACGTCCGCTGCACCGTCTCGATCGGCGGGTTCGTGCCCAAGCCGCACACCCCGTTCCAGTGGGCCGCCCAGGCCAGCGCCGAGACGATCGACAACCGCCTGCGCCTGCTCCGCCAGGCCATCAACGCCGACCGGCGGATCGGCCGCTCCATCGGCCTGCGCTACCACGACGGCAAGCCCGGCGTGATCGAAGGCCTGCTGTCGCGCGGCGACCGCCGGGTCGGCCGGGTCATCGAGCGGGTCTGGCGCGAGGGCGGCAAGTTCGACGGCTGGAGCGAGCACTTCTCCTTCGACCGGTGGACGGCGGCGGCCGCCGAGGAGCTCGCCGCGTTCGGCGTCGACCTCGACTGGTTCACCACCCGCGAGCGCACCGAGCACGAGATCCTACCCTGGGACCACCTGGACTCCGGGCTGGACAAGGAGTGGCTCTGGGAGGACTGGCAGGAGGCGCTGTCCGAGGAGGAGGTCGCCGACTGCCGGTGGACCCCTTGCTACGACTGCGGCGTCTGCCCGACCAACGGGACCGAGATCCAGATCGGCCCCACCGGGCGCAGCCTGCTGCCGCTCACGGTCGTCTGATGGCCCGCCAGCCCGAGGGGCCCCCGCCGCCGCCGACCGTGCAGAAGCTGCGCATCCGCTACGCCAAGCGGGGCCGGCTCCGGTTCGCCTCGCACCGCGACCTCGCCCGCACGCTCGAGCGGGCGCTGCGGCGGGCGCAGGTGCCCATGGCGTTCTCGGCCGGCTTCAGCCCGCACCCGAAGATCTCCTACCTCGGCGCCGCCCCGACCGGCGCGGCCAGCGAGGCCGAGTACCTCGAGATCGGGGTGGCGCAACGCTGCGACCCCGAGGCGCTGCGGCTGGCGCTGGACGCCGCCCTGCCGCCGGACGTCGTCGTCCTGGAGTGCGTGGAGGCGGGTGACGGGCTCGGTTCGCTGGCCGACCGCATCGACACCTCCGTGTGGCGGGTCGAGCTGCCCGGCGTGACCCTCGCCGAGCTGGCGCCGGCCGTGGAGGCGTTCCTCGCCGCCGACGTCGTCACGGTCGCCAAGCGCACCAAGAACGGCCTGCGGGACGTCGACGCACGCGTCGCCGTGGCCAGCGCGTCAGCGGCCGAGGAGGCGGGTTGTGCCATACTGCACATGGTCGTCCGGCAGGTGACGCCCGCCGTACGACCCGACGACGTGTTGGCCGCTCTGGCTGCCGTCGCCGGTCTGCGCCCGCCGTTGCCCCCACGGGCCGTGCGTGCGGCGCAAGGCCGGCTCGACGACAGTGGGACCGTGGCCGATCCGCTCGGTCCTGACCGGGCGGCGCGCACCCACTGCCAGGGGGAGCACGCCGCGGTCTGACCGGTGAAGGCACGGGCCTCGCGACGTCGAGCGGCACGGCTGCCAGACGTGACGCATTTCGCCCGGGCCAACCAGCCCCGGACGGCTTGGACCCTGCTCCGCCGAAGACCACCGCACGACCTGCACCACCGAAGACCACCGCACCACAGCACCACCGCACCATCAGTTTTCCGGCTCCCGGCCGCGGCAACCGCCGCGCGGGGGCCGGCCGCAGACTTCCGCAGGACGAGCCTGTCCGCCGTACCCCGTGCGGCGGCCCGTCCCGCTCAACCCGTGCTCCTGCGCGGCCGCCAGTCGAAACCGATCGGCGCCCGGGAGCCTCACAGGAGGCGAGCCCTCAGTGGCCGAGAACGAGAACGAGAACACCGACATCACCGCGGATGACGCGGCGGGCGCTCCGGAGGCGGCGGTCGACGAGACCGTCACTGCGCCGACCCCGAGCGCCGAGGACGAGGACACGACGGCGGCCGAGGGTGACACCCCCGGCGACACCCCTGGAGACCAGGCCGTCGCCGACGAGCCCCTCGTGGATGCCGAGGCCCTCGCCGCGGCGCCCGAACCCCAGCCCCAGCCCGAGCACGAGCCGGAGTTGCCGCGCTTCGCCACGGCGTTCAGCTCCCCGGAGCCGACCGCCGTCGTCGCCCGCCCGCGGCGCCGTGCCACCCGCTCGGTGATCGCCGCCGACCCCGACTCCGTCGAGGCGGCCGCTCCGGCCACCGCCGTCCCGGCGTTCGTCAGCTTCGTCGCGCCCCCGGAGGACGCGCCGCCGGCACCGCGCCGGAGGGCCCGCCGGCCGGTCGAGGCGGCGGAGCCCGCCGAGCCCGCCGAGGACGCCGGCAGCAACGCCGCCGAGGCCGACACCGACACCGACACCGAGAGCGGCACGTCGCGCTCGCGCCGCAGCCGCTCGCGCCGTCGTCCCGCCGGGCAGGACGTCGAGGGGGCCGGCGACGACACCCAGGCCGCCGAGGCGACCGCCGAGGAAGCCGCCGAGGAGCGGGACGACACCGAGGACTCCGACGAGGGTGCCGGTGCCGCCAGCCGCCGTCGCCGGCGTGGCCGTCGCGGCCGGGGCCGCGGGCGTAGCGGTGAGGACTCCGCCGACGGCGACGACACCGACGAGACGGGCGACGAGCAGCACGTCGACGCCGAGGACGAGGACGCCGAGGGCGGCGACGAGTCCGCCGAGAACGAGGCGGACGAGTCCGGCACCGGCACCCGCCGTCGCCGGCGGCGCCGCCGGCGCACCGGTGGCGCGAGCGCCGAGGGCAACGGCGACGAGGGCGACGACGACCGGCCCGAGCGTGCCGGCCGCAACGGTCGGACCACCAGCGACGATGACGTCCGCGGGGTGGCCGGCTCCACGCGACTGGAGGCCAAGCGCCAGCGCCGCCGCGACGGCCGGGACAACGGCCGCCGCCGCACGCCGATCCTGACCGAGTCGGAGTTCCTGGCCCGCCGGGAGGCGGTCGACCGCAAGATGGTGATCCGCCAGCGCGGCGAGCGCACGCAGATCGCCGTCCTCGAGGACGACGTCCTCGTCGAGCACTACGTGACCCAAGCCCAGTCGACGTCCTTCGCCGGCAACGTCTATCTGGGTCGCGTGCAGAACGTGCTGCCCAGCATGGAGGCGGCCTTCGTCGACATCGGCAAGGGGCGCAACGCCGTCCTCTACGCCGGCGAGGTCAACTGGGACGCCGCCGGCCTGTCCGGCAAGTCGCGCTCCATCGAGACCGCGCTGAAGTCCGGCGACAAGGTGCTGGTGCAGGTCACCAAGGACCCGATCGGCCACAAGGGCGCCCGGCTGACCCAGCAGATCAACCTGCCCGGCCGCTTCCTGGTCTACGTGCCCGGCGGCTCGATGACCGGGATCAGCCGCAAGCTGCCCGACACAGAGCGGCAGCGGCTCAAGGACATCCTCAAGCGGATCGTCCCCGAGGACGCCGGCGTGATCATCCGCACGGCCGCGGAGGGCGCCTCCGAGGAGGAGCTCACCCG